>JAJJPO010000058.1:0-22510 GCA_032907585.1 Sphingomonas sp.
CCGCTTCAACCCGCTTCTCAGGTCCGAGTATAACCGCAAGGTCCGCTTCGATTACGAGCGGATCCGCGACTTCATCATCTTCCATTATCACGCCAACCAGCGGGACGATTCACCCTTCTGGATACGCTGCCGGGAAATGGAGATACCCGAGGCGCTCAAGGCGAAGATCGAAATTTTCAGGGCGAGCGGGAAGATCTACCGCGACCAGGACGAGCTGTTCGTCGAAATTGGCTGGTTCCAGACGATGACCGGTCAGAATATCGTTCCAGACACTTATCATTCGATGGCCGACGTGATCAGCCGTGACGAGCTTGGGGGATTCATGGCCAACGTCGAGACGATCATCGCGCGTGCCGCGGCCAGCCTGCCGGACCATGAAGAATTCATTGCCTCGCGCCAGCCGGCGAGGTCAGTTGTGTGAGGGGATCAGGAATGGCCGTGAACATGGGGGCAATCGCACTGGGTCTTGCAGCGGCACTTGCTGCTGCGCCGGCCGCTGCCCAGGACCCCGGCGATGCGCAATATAGAAACCGCCTCCCGCAGGACGAGATCATCTATTTCGTCATGCCCGACCGCTTCGAGAACGGGGACCCGGCCAATGACCGCGGCGGCCTGAAGGGCGACCGGCTCAAGACCGGCTATGACCCCTCCCACAAGGGATTTTGGCATGGCGGCGATTTGAAGGGCCTGACCAGCCGCCTCGACTATATCGAGGGGCTGGGGGTTACCGCCATCTGGTTTACGCCGATCTTCAAGAACAAGCCGGTGCAGGGGCCAGCTGGCCAGGAAAGCTCGGGCTATCATGGCTATTGGGTGACCGATTTCACCCAGGTCGATCCCCACCTTGGCACCAATGAGGAATTCAAGGCCTTCGTCGACGCGGACCACGCCCGCGGGATGAAGGGCTATATGGACATCATCGCCAACCACACGGCCGACGTCATCCAGTACAGGGGCTGCCCGATCCAGGCCTGCGGCTACCGGTCGATCGCAGACTATCCCTACCAGCGTCGCGGGGGCACCGGGGGCGGGCCGATAAACCCGGGTTTTACTGGCGACGGTGACCGTTCGGCCGAGAATTTCGCGAGGCTTTCCAATCCCGATTTCGCCTATGAAGTCGAGGTGCCGGCGGCCGAACGGGATGTGAAGGTGCCGGCCTGGCTCAACGACCCGATCTATTATCACAACCGCGGCAACAGCGAGTGGTTCGGGGAGAGCATGACCTATGGCGATTTCTCGGGTCTCGATGATCTCTACACAGAGCATCCACGAGTGGTCGCCGGCCTGATCGAGATTTTCGGAAGCTGGATCGACCGCTTCGGGATCGACGGGTTCAGGATCGATACCGCCAAGCACGTCAACCCCGAGTTCTGGCAGGCGTTCGTCCCTGCAATGCTCGAACGCGCAAAGGCGCGCGGCATCCCCAATTTCCACATCTTCGGCGAAGTCTACCAGGAGACGATGGAGCCCGGGACGCTCGCCGTCCACACCCGGGTCGATCGCTATCCGGCCGTCCTCGACTTTGCTTTCAGGGCCGCTGCGCTCCAGACCATCGCCGGTGCGAAGGGTACGGAAGCCTGGGAGCGCCTGTTCTTCGGCGATCCGCTGTACGAGGGCGGAGCGAGCATGGCGCAGCAGCTCCCGACCTTCGTCAGCAACCATGACGCAGGGCGCTTTTCGATGTTTGTCCGCCGCGCATTTCCAGCCGCCAGCGACGAGGAAGTGCTCGACCGAGTGATGCTGGCCCATGCCATGCTGCTGACCCTGAGGGGCGTTCCAACCATCTATTATGGCGACGAGCAGGGGTTCGTCAGCGACGAGGGCGACCAGGCTGCCCGCGAGGACATGTTCCCGAGCAAGGTCGGCATTTACAATGACAATCGCCTGCTCGGGACCAGCGAGACGACTGCCGTTTCCAACTTCAGGACCGATCACCCGATCTACCGGCTGGTCGCGACCCTCGCCAGGCTGAGGCTGGACAATGCTGCTCTCCGCCGCGGCCGCCAGCTGGTTCGCGCTTCCGCCCAGGAGCCTGGACTTTTCGCGGCCTCGCGCTTCGACCCGGAAACCGGAAAGGAAGTGCTCATTGCCTTCAACACCTCGACCGAGCCGCTCACCCAGAAAGTGCTCGTCGAGGTCGAAAGCCAGCGCTTCACGACGCTTGCCGGCCAGTGCAGCGCAGGCGCCGCAGCGCCCGGCAGTGTCGTCGTCACCCTGCCGCCGCTCGGCTTTGCCGTCTGCGCCGCCCAATGACCAGGGAGCGGCAAGCGGCAAGGCAGCCGGTGACGCCGCCGAAAGCTCCCTGGTGGAAGGGCGCTGTCATCTACCAGGTCTATCCGCGCAGCTTTTCGGATTCGAACGGCGATGGCATCGGCGACCTCAAGGGGATTGCCGACCGGCTGGAACATATTGCCGGCCTCGGCTGCGATGCGGTCTGGGTAGCACCGTTCTTCACCTCGCCGATGAAGGACTTCGGTTATGACGTCGCCGACTATTGCGGCGTCGATCCGATTTTCGGGACGCTTGGCGACTTCGACACGCTGGTCGAGCGCGCCCACGCGCTCGGGCTCAAGCTCATCATCGACCAGGTATATTCGCACAGCAGCGACCAGCATCCCTGGTTCCTCGAAAGCCGGTCATCGCGCGCCAATGCGAAGGCCGACTGGTATGTCTGGGCGGATCCCAGGCCCGACGGCTCTCCGCCCAACAACTGGCAGTCGGTATTTGGCGGACCCTCCTGGACCTGGGACGCGCGGCGAGAACAATATTATCACCATGATTTCCTGAAGGAGCAGCCCCAGCTCAACCTCCACAACCGGGAAGTCCAGGACGCATTGCTCGCTGTTGCTGCCTTCTGGCTCGACCGGGGAGTCGACGGGTTCCGCCTCGATGCGCTCAACTTCACGATGCATGATCCCGAGCTGCGTGATAATCCGCCGGTCGCCAATCCTGCCAAGCGAAGCCGGCCATTTGATTTCCAGCACCACATCTTCAACCAGGGCCACCCCGACATCATCGGCTTCATCGAGCGGGTCAGGGGCCTCACCCAGCGCTATGACGAGATTTTCACCCTGGCCGAGGTCGGCGGCGAACGTTCCGGCGAGGAAATGAAGCTCTACACGTCCGGGGACCGACGCCTCAACAGCGCCTATGGCTTTGACTATCTTTACGCCGAGGCGCTGACGCCGGCAGTCGTCCGCGACACGGTGGAGCGCTGGTCGGGAAGGGAAGGCGAGGGATGGCCGAGCTGGGCCTTCTCCAACCATGACGCCCCGCGCTTCGCATCGCGCTGGTGGGGCGCCGAAAAGCGCGACAACCATGTGCGGGTGGCGCTGATGCTGCTGATGGCACTTCGCGGCAACGCGATCATCTACCAGGGCGAGGAGCTGGGGCTCCCCCAGGCCAATGTCCCGTTCGAGCATCTCCAGGATCCCGAGGCGATCGCCAACTGGCCCCAGACGCTTGGCCGGGACGGGGCGAGGACGCCGATGCCATGGACCAATGCCGCCGACGGCGGCTTTGGAAGCCCGGCCCCTTGGCTGCCGCTCGACCCGGCGCATCTCGCCTCCTGCGTCGAGGTCCAGGAAAGAGACAAAGGTTCCATTCTCAACTGGACGCGGCAGCTGATCGAGCTTCGACAGGCGAGCATGGCGCTTCGCCGCGGCGGCATCCGGCTAATCGACGAGCAAAGCGACCAGCTTATTGCCTTCGAACGGCATGAAGGTGCAGAATATGTCACCTGTGTCTTCAACCTATCGGACTTGCCGGCTCCAAACCCGGTCCGGTCCGGAACAGTCCTCCTTTCGACCGGCGGTGCCGACGTGGCACTGGCGACCCTTCCTCCCTCTTCTGGATTCATAGCCCGATGCTGAGCAGACTGTTGATTGCCGTTGCCTTCGCCGCACTTGCCGTTCCAGCTTCCGCCCAGAGCGATGTCGAGCAGCACCACGAAGCGGCGGTCGCAACCAGCGTCCAGTCGCCCGGCGGGATCCTCAAGGTGGACATCAGCCTCAACGGTGAAGGCCGGGTCGGCTACATGGTCTCGAGGCAGGGAAGGCCGGTCATCGCCGAAAGCCATCTCGGCTTTCTCTTTACCGACCAGCCCCAGATGCTCAGGAACTTCGCGATCGTCGGGCAGAAGGTCCGCGACCATGACGAGACCTGGGAAACGCCGTGGGGAGAGGACCGCCGGATCCGCGACCATTACCGCGAGCTGGTGCTCGACCTTCAGGAAAAGTCGGGCGGCAAGCGGCGGATGACCATCGAGATCAGGGCCTATGACGATGGGCTCGGCATCCGCTACCGTCTCCCGGCGCGTGCCAATGGCGAGGCATGGAACATCGCCGAGGAGCTGACGCAGTTCCGCGTCGCGCAGGACGGAAAGGCCTGGTGGGCGCCCGCCTTCGAGAGCAACCGCGAGGAATATCTCTACAACGAAACGCCGGTGAGCGGGATCGCCACTGCCCAGACGCCGCTCACCATGGTTCTCTCGGACGGCACCCATGTCTCCATCCACGAGGCCGCGCTCGTCGACTATTCGGGAATGAACGTGGCAAGGGTCGAGGGAACGCTGCTCAAAGCGGTGCTGACGCCCTCGTCGAGCGGTCCCAAGGTAAGCCGGAGCCGCGCCGCCACCACCCCCTGGAGGATGATCACCATCGCGCCCGACGCCCCGTCGCTCTACGAGGCGCGCAACCTCATCCTCAACCTCAACGAGCCCAACAAGCTCGGTGACGTCAGCTGGGTCAAGCCGCGCAAATATGTCGGCATCTGGTGGGGAATGCACCTCGATACGCAAAGCTGGGCATCGGGTCCCAAGCATGGCGCGACGACCGCCAACGCGATCAGGCTGATCGACTTCGCCGCCCGCAACAAGATTCCCGGCATGCTGGTCGAGGGCTGGAACGTCGGCTGGGACGGCGACTGGTTCGCCAATGGCTGGGACTTCAGCTTCACCCAGCCCTACCCCGATTTCGATCTGCCCCGCGTCGCCGCCTATGCGCGCAAGAAGGGGGTGCATCTCATCGGCCACCACGAGACCAGCGCCAACATCGCCCATTATGAAGACCAGATGGAAGCGGCCTTCGACTATTATCGCTCGAATGGCATCGATGCAGTGAAGACCGGATATGTATCGGACGCCGGCGGCGTGCAGGCCCGGGGACCCGACGGCAAGATCCGGTTCGAGTGGCACGAGGGCCAGGTGATGGCCCGCCACCATCTCAAGGTCGTGACCGAGGCCGCGAAGCGCAAGATCATGATCAACGCCCACGAGCCCATCAAGGACAGCGGGCTTCGCCGCACCTATCCAAACTGGGTCAGCCGCGAGGGGCAGCGCGGCATGGAATATAATGCTTGGGGCGTTCCAAAGAACCCGCCGCGCTATGACACCGAACTGTTCTTCACCCGGATGCTGTCCGGGCCGATGGACTATACGCCTGGCATCGTCAGCCTGAAGGGAAGGGGGGACAGCGACATACTCTCTACCCTGGCGAGGCAGCTCGCGCTCTACGTCGTCGTCTATTCGCCGGTGGCCATGGCAGCCGACCTCCAGGAAAATTACGAGGCGAGCCCGGTTGCGTTCGAATTCATCAAGCAGGTCCCGGTCGACTGGGACGAGACCCGCGTCCTGTCCGGCGCCGTGGGCGACCAGGTGGTCGTTGCGCGAAAAGACCGTAACTCGGCGGACTGGTATATCGGCGGTGTCACCGACGAACAGGTCCGCGATGTCGACGTCAGCCTCGATTTCCTCCCGCAGGGCAGGCGCTATACCGCCACCATCTACCGTGACGGGCCGACTGCCGAGATGGGCGCCAGGGGCAAGGACATGACGGTCGAAAAGCGGGTCGTCGGATCGTCTGACAGCATCAGCCTTCGAATGGCGGCTGGCGGCGGGTTCGCGATACGCCTCACCCCTCGCTAGGTTGCGGCGACCGACCTGGCACCCCATAGTCGCGACCGGCCGCCGTCATCGGCTGGCGAGGAGAAAGAATGATTCCCGACAAGGTTTCGACGCTGCTGCTGTTCGGCGCCACGGGCGACCTTGCCCACCGGATGCTTCTGCCCTCGCTCTACGGCCTCCATGTCGACGGGCTGCTGTCCGGGGATTTCCGGATAATCTGCACCGCCCGAAGCGACCTCGACGACGAGCAGTACCGGGCGAGCGCGGTCGAAGCGCTGAAGGACCATGTCCCGGCCAATTTCTACGATCCGCGGGCCGCGCTGCAGTTCTCGCGGCGCCTTTCCTACGTGCCGCTCGACGCGACGAACCCCGCCGGGTTCGAGAAGCTCGCCCGGAAAGTCGATCCCGATGCCGGTCTCGCCATCTTCCTCTCGACTGCGCCATCGCTGTTCAAGCCGACCATCGACGGGCTCGACGCGGTCGGCCTTTGCGGCCCGAGGGTCCGGCTGGCGCTCGAAAAGCCGCTCGGCAAGGACCTCGCCTCGAGCCGCGAGATCAATGACGCGGTGGCAACCGCCTTCCCCGAGGAACGAACGTTCCGGATCGACCATTATCTCGGCAAGGAGACGGTCCAGAACCTGCTGGCGCTTCGCTTTGCCAACTCGACGTTCGAGCCGCTGTGGAATTCCGCCCACATCGACCATGTCCAGATCACGGTTGCCGAGACCGTCGGCCTCGAGGGCCGGGCCGACTATTACGACGGCGCCGGCGCCCTACGCGACATGGTCCAGAACCACATGCTCCAGCTGCTGGCGCTGGTGGCGATGGAGCCGCCGGCCGACTTCGATGCGACGGCCGTGCGCGACGAGAAGGTCAAGGTTCTCCGTTCGCTGCGGCGGCTCGGCCCGGAAGACGTCGCGAACCATGTGGTCACCGGCCAATATGGCAATGGCGCGGTCGACGGGCAGCCGGTCAAGGCCTATGCGGAGGAGCTTGGCAGGGAATCCGGGACCGAGACGTTCGTCGCGCTGAAGGCACATGTCGAGAACTGGCGCTGGGCGGGGGTTCCCTTCTATCTTCGCACCGGCAAGCGGATGGGTGCGCGCAAGACCGAGATCTTCATCCAGTTCAAGTGCGTTCCCCACTCGATCTTCGCCAGCCGCGGCGCACGAACCAAGGCCAACAAGCTGGTCATTTCCATCCAGCCCGAGGAGAATATCCGGCTGCTGGTGATGGCCAAGACGCCGGGCCTTGACCGCGAGGGCATCAGGCTGAGGGAAGTGCCGCTCGACGTCGGGCTGGCCGATGCATTTGCTGACCATCGCCGCCGGATTGCCTATGAGCGGCTGCTGCTCGACCTGATTGACGGCGACCCGACCCTGTTCGTCAGGCGTGACGAGGTCGAGGCCCAGTGGCAGTGGATCGACCAGGTTCGGGCGGCATGGTCGGAAGCCGGCATGACGCCCAGCAAATATGGCGCCGGGAGCTGGGGCCCTTCCGCCGCGATCGCACTTACCGAGCGGGACGGGGTACATTGGCATGAATGAGGAAAGCCATGGCTAAGCTCGACCCGAGAATAAGCTCGGTCACCGACCGCATCATCGAACGTTCAAAGCCGGGCCGCGCACGCTACCTCCAGCTGATCGCCGACCAGGCGGAGCGGGGCATCAGCCGGCCGCGGCTCAGCTGCGGCAATTTCGCCCATGGGTTCGCTGCATCGGGCGAGGACAAGGAAGCGATCCGTTCGCTTGGTGGCCCGAACCTAGCCATCGTTACCGCCTATAACGACATGCTCTCGGCTCATCAGCCCTATGGCCGCTTCCCGGAGCAGATGAAGATCCATGCCCGCGAGGTTGGTGCGACCGCGCAGGTGGCCGGCGGCACCCCGGCGATGTGCGACGGGGTGACCCAGGGGCAGCCCGGCATGGAGCTTTCCCTGTTCAGCAGGGACACGATCGCTCTTTCGACGGCGGTAGCCCTGAGCCACGGCATGTTCGATGGCGCCGCCTTGCTCGGCATCTGCGACAAGATCGTCCCGGGCCTTCTCATCGGTGCACTTCGCTTCGGCCATCTTCCGGTGCTGCTGGTCCCGGCAGGGCCGATGCCCTCGGGCCTCCCCAACAAGGAAAAGCAGCGCATCCGCCAGCTGTACGCCGAGGGAAAGGCGACCAGGGAGGAATTGCTGGCCTCGGAATCGGCCAGCTATCACTCGCCCGGCACCTGCACCTTCTACGGCACGGCCAATTCCAACCAGATGATGATGGAGCTGATGGGCCTCCACGTCCCCGGCGCTGCCTTCGTCAACCCCGGAACGCCGCTCCGCCAGGCCCTGACCCGCACTGCGGTCCACCGGCTTGCAGGGCTTGCGAGGGACAAGGCACGGCCGCTTGCCGAGGTCATCGACGAACGGGCCATCGTCAACGCGGCGGTCGGCCTGCTGGCGACCGGCGGCTCGACCAACCATGCGATCCATTTGCCGGCCATTGCCCGCGCCGCCGGGATCCTGATCGACTGGCAGGATCTCGACGAGCTGTCGGCGGCGGTCCCGCTCGTTGCGAGGGTCTATCCGAACGGCTCGGGTGACGTGAATGACTTCCACAATGCCGGCGGAATGGCCTTTGTCGCCCGCTCCCTCATCGCGGCCGGACTGCTTCACCAGGATACCGTCACGGCGGGCGCGGACGAGCTTTGCGCCTATGCGACGCGGCCGGTCCTCAATGGCAACGAGCTTGGCTGGGAGGAAGTCGCCGAGAGCAGCGATCCCACCATGCTAAGGCCGATCGACGACCCGTTCCAGCCGGACGGCGGCATGAGGCTGGTGCAAGGCAATCTTGGCCGGGCGACCTTCAAGACCAGCGCGGTGGTGCCCGAGCGCTGGACCATCGAGGCTCCCGCGCGCGTTTTTTCCGACCAGGAACAGGTTCTCTCCGCCTTCGGTAACGGCGAACTCGACCAGGACGTGGTGGTCGTCGTCCGTTTCCAGGGGCCGCAGGCCAACGGCATGCCCGAGCTTCACAAGCTGACCCCCGTCCTTGGAGTACTCCAGGACCGCGGGCACAAGGTCGCGCTCGTGACCGACGGGCGCATGTCGGGCGCAAGCGGCAAGGTGCCGGCGGCCATCCACGTCTGCCCGGAGGCACTGAACGAGGGTCCCATTGGAAGGCTGCGCGACGGCGACATGGTGAGGCTTTGCGGCAGCCGGGGCGAGCTGGAAGCGGTCGGGGTTGACCTCATGGCGCGCGAGCCGGCGCCGCCGCCGCCCCCTCCGGTCGGGACCGGCCGCGAGCTGTTCGCGTTCATGAGGGCAGGAGCCGATGACGCCGAGCGCGGCGCTTCGGCGATGCTTCGCGCGATGGACATGGCGATATGAGTCGCACGATCGCGGTTGCCGACGTTGGCGGCACCCATGCCCGTTTCGCCCTGGCGGAGATAGCCGATGGCAGGGTCGTCTCGCTTGGCGAACCGGTAACCCTCAAGACTTCCGATCATGCCAGTTTCCAGATCGCCTGGCAGGAATTTGGCCGACAGGCGAAGGTGGAGCTGCCAGACGGCATCGGCATGGCCTTCGCCGGCCCGGTTGGCGGGGAGCTCTTGAAGCTGACCAACAATCCCTGGGTGATCAGGCCCGCGCTGATGAAGGAGCGGCTCGGAGTAACCCAGTACAAGATCGTCAATGATTTCGGGGCGGTTGCCCACGCGGTCGCCCAGTTCGGTCCGGAATATTTCGACCATCTGTGCGGCCCGCCGGGCCCGATGCCCGAAACGGGAGTTACAAGCGTGGTTGGGCCAGGCACCGGCCTTGGTGTCGCGCAGCTGGTGAAGTCAAGGGACGGCTACCAGGTGATCGAGACGGAAGGCGGCCATATCGACTTCGCGCCGCTCGATGCGCTCGAGGACAGGATCCTTGCCTATCTGCGCCGAAGCTTCCGGCGGGTCTCGGTCGAGCGGATCGCGGCGGGCTCGGGACTGGTCAACCTCTACAACGCGATCGCCTCGATTGAATCGAAGGCGGTCCAGCATCCCGATGACAAGGCGATCTGGGCAGCGGCCCTCGAAGGCACCGACCCGCTGGCGATCGCGGCGCTCGACCGCTTCTTCCTGACCCTTGGCGCGGTATCCGGGGACCTCGCCCTTGCCCATGGGGCCAATGCCGTCGTGATTGCCGGCGGCCTCGGCTATCGGCTGAAGGACCGGTTTGCCACCAGCGGATTTGCCGATCGCTACATTGCCAAGGGTCGCTTTGAAAGGCGAATGGAAGCCATCCCGGTAAAGCTGGTCAACCACCCGCAGCCCGGCCTTTATGGCGCTGCTGCCGCTTTCGCCAAGGAGTTCCAATGAGCATCGACGAGGTGATGCGCAGCGCGCCGGTGATCCCGGTCCTGGTCCTTGACGGGTCGCTGGACCCGGTCGCCCTTGCCGAGACGCTGGTCGCTGCCGGCCTCCCGGTGATCGAGGTGACGATGCGGACCCCCTTCGCCATCCACGCGATCCGCGAAATGCGCAGCGTCAAGGACGCGATCGTTGGCGCCGGCACGGTGCTTAATGACCAGATGCTCCAGGAGGCGCTCGGCGCTGGCGCCGAGTTCATCGTCTCGCCTGGCCTTACCGAGCCGCTGGGCCGCGCCGCGATCGCGAGCGGCGTACCCTTCCTCCCCGGCGTGGCCAACGCCGGCGACATCATGCGCGGCCTCGATCTTGGGCTCAGCCGGTTCAAGTTCTTCCCGGCGGAGACTTCAGGCGGATTGCCGGCGCTTGGTGCCCTTGCCGGCCCGTTTGGCGGGATACGTTTCTGCCCGACCGGCGGGATCCGCGAGGACAGCGCGCCGCAGTGGCTTGCCCATCCCTCGGTGCTTTGCGTCGGCGGCAGCTGGGTGGTCCGGGCCGGCGACACCGATCTCGAGGCGATTGCCGGGCGCGCACGGGCCGCGGCGGAGCTGAGGGCCGCTGAATGAGGCGCGTTTTCGCCGCGGCGTTGCTGCTGCTTTCCTCGCCTTCCCTCGCCGACGTCGGATCCTACGCGCCCGAGAGTTTCGAGGGAGTGAAGCATCCCGAATGGTCGCGCACGGCGGTCATCTACCAGGTCAACACCCGCCAGTTCACGCCCGAGGGAACGCTTGCGTCGGCAGCGCGGGAGATCCCGCGGCTGAAGGCCCTTGGAGTGGACATATTGTGGCTGATGCCGATCCACCCGATCGGCGAGAAGAACCGCAAGGGAAGCCTCGGCAGCCCCTATTCGATCCGCGACTATCGCTCGGTGAACCCAGAGCTCGGGACGATGGACGATCTCAAGGCCTTCGTCTCCGCCGCCCACTCCAGCGGCATGAAGGTCATCCTCGACTGGGTCGCCAACCACACCGCCTGGGACCATCCCTGGGTCACCCGGCATCCCGAATGGTATGCGAGGGACTGGAAGGGCGGCCATGTCTCGACCCCCTGGTGGGACTGGTCGGACATCATCGACCTCGATTATTCGCGCGTCGATCTGAGGCGCGAAATGGCCGATTCCATGGCCTTCTGGGTCCGGGAAGCCGGTGTCGACGGGTTCCGGGCCGACGTCGCGGGCTATGTCCCGCCGGATTTCTGGAACGATGTCCGGCGTGACCTCGAGGCAATCAAGCCGGTGTGGATGCTCGGCGAGTTCAACCACCGCGATCTCCACCTCACCTCGTTCGACGCGAGCTATGGCTGGGCCTGGGCGGAAGCGCTGATGAAGATCGCCCGGGGCGAGGCGGATACCGGGGCCCTCTACGGCTATTACAGCGAGAACGAGAGTGCCTGGCCGACCGGCGCACAGCGCATGGTCTTCACGTCCAACCACGACGAGAATGCATGGGCCGGAACGGAATTCGAGCGATTTGGACCGGCTCTCAACAATGCCTTCGCGCTGCTTTTCACGACCGAGGGCATCCCTCTCGTCTATAACGGCCAGGAGGCCGGGAACGACAAGCGGCTGAAGTTCTTCGAGCGTGACCCGATCGCCTGGAAGGACCATGCGCATGCCGGGCTGATCCGCGACTGGATCAGTTTTCGCGACGCCCACCCGGCGCTCCACAACGCCCCCTGGGGCGCCCGCATGGTGCAGGTGAAAAACAGCAATGGCCCGAAGGTCTTCAGCTTCGTGAGGGCAAAGGACGGCGACGCGGTCTTCGTCGCGCAGAACTACAGCCCGGAGCAGCAGACGGTGACCCTCGGGGAAATTCCCCATCCCGGGCGCTGGAGCGAGAGGGGTGGTTCCGAGCAGCAACTGGCCAAGGGCGCCAGCCTCACCATCGCGCCCTGGTCGACGCGCGTCTTTAGCCGGCGCTACTAGGGGATCTGGGCAAAGCCATGGCGAGCCAGACCCGCTCAATCTCGATCATCGGCGAGCGCGCCCCGATTTTCTGGGGCGCCTGTCTCGCCATTTCGATCGGCGTGCTCCTCCATCTTCCGATGCTGGCGATGGCCCACCGGATGGGCAACCAACTCCACGGCATGCCGATGGATACGGGCATGTGGATCGGGATGGGCCTCATCATCCTAGGCGTGCCGGCGGCGATCTACGGTGCCTTGCCGAGGCAGCGCGCTCCGCACGGTTCCCATGCCGGGACCAGCTTCGAGGCCCCGGACACGACGCCGCTCAACCGGTGGCACGCGGCCGTCCTGCTGGTCCTGACGCTTGGCCTCGTCATCGACGTGATGAAGCCCGCCACGCTCGGCTTCGTCCTTCCCGGGATGCGGGACGAATATGGGATCAGCCCGACTACCATCGCCCTGTTTCCGCTGTCTGCGCTGGTCGGCACGACGATCGGCTCCTTTCTCTGGGGCTGGCTCGCCGATGTTTACGGCCGGCGCATTTCCATCCTCCTTTCGACCATCCTGTTCGTCTCCACCTCGATATGCGGCGCCATGCCGCTGTTCGAGCTCAACCTCCTGATGTGCTTCCTGATGGGCGCGTCGGCCGGCGGCATGCTGCCGGTTGTCTATACGCTCCTGGCGGAAATCATGCCGCCAAGGCATCGCAGCTGGGTGCTGGTCCTCGTCGGTGGCACCGGGCTGATTGGCGGCTATCTCGCCGCCAGCGGCGCGGCCCATGCATTTGAGCCCACCTTCGGCTGGCGCGTCCTCTGGCTGCAGGGATTCCCGACGGGCATATTGCTCCTGCTGCTGGCCCGGTTCATCCCGGAATCGCCCCGTTTCCTGGCCGAGCGCGGGTTCACCGCCGAGCTGGCAGCAATGGAATCAAGGTTCGGCATCGTCCCCAGGGCGCGCGAACCGGTGCCAGCCGATGCGGGCATGGCCGCCCAGCGCCATGGCAAGCTCACATCGGCACTGGTGATCACCGCGCTCGCGTGGAGCTTCATCAACTTCGGCCTGCTGCTGTGGCTGCCAAGCGATCTCGAGGCGAGGGGCTATACCTCGTCTCTTGCGAGCGGGATAATTGCCAGCTCCGCGCTGATTGCCCTGCCAACGATCGCGATTGCCGCCTGGGCATATAGTCGGCTCAGCAGCAAGTGGACGCTGGTTGCGACCATCATCCTCAGCCTTGCCGGGCTGATCGGGGCGCTGCTTCCAGCCCATCTGCTCGCCTGGCCGCCCCTGCTGATCGCTGTCATCGCCCTGCTGATCATCGGCACCAACGGAATGATCGCGGTGCTTCTCCCCTACAGCGCCGAAAATTACCCGCTCGGCATTCGCGGGCGGGCAACCGGTCTGATCGCGGGCGCCAGCAAGTTCGGCGGGGTCACCGTCCAGCTCTTCGCCCTTGCCGGGTTCATCCCGACGCTGGTTGGAGCTGCCGCTGCGCTGATCGCGCCCATGGCCCTTTCAGCCGGGCTTGTTTCCTGGGCTGGACGGGAGACCCGTGGGCGCTCGCTTCGAGAACTCGAAAGCGGGACGTAACGAAACCAGCCAAGCTGCGCCAACGTTGGTGGCCCGATGTATGAACCTCGCCTCAGGAAAAAGGACCGCGCTGCGACATTTGCAATGGTGGCAGCGGTCCATGTCGGACTGGGGTTCGCGCTCGTAAACCTGTCGCCCCCGCTTCGGGAGCAGCTTCCCCAGGAAGTCATCGACATTTTCGATGTGACCGATCCGCCGCCGCCGGAAGAAGAGGCCATCGTCCTCGAGCGGCCGGCAGCTACGGAAGATGCGCCCGACGAGGAGGAGGGGGCTGCATCGCCCGAGAATATCAGGAGCGAGGCGACGCCCATCGCCTCGCCGAGGCCGCCGATCCAGCTTCCGATACCGCCGCCGATGCCGGTTAGCGAGACCCCGCGCACCGGTAGCGAGGAGACCCAGGGAGCCGCCGACGTTGCCGGACCGGGGACCGGTGCTGGCGGCATCGGGACCGGGACCGGAAGCGGGGGCTCCGGAAGCGGGACCGGTGGCGGCGGGTCGGGGGGAGTGGCAACCCGTCCAGTCGTCGTGCGCGGGATCACCAGCCGCGACTATCCCGAGGAGGTAGCCCGGGCCTGGCCTCGGGGCGGGGCCGTGTTCGTCGCGGTCCGGGTGCTTCCCAATGGCAGGGCGACCCAGTGCAAGATCAACCGGTCGAGCGGCGTCCCGGCCATCGACCAGTGGACCTGCAGGCTGGTCGAGGAGCGAGCCTTGTTCCGTCCCGCGACGGACGAGGCCGGCCGGCCGGTTGCCGCCTGGTACGGCTATGTCCAGCAGGAAACCCGCCGACGCTAGGACTGGATATTTCCAGTCCGGTGCGGCAATGCGCTGGCACAAAAAGGAGCCCGAGATGATCGAAGCCGAGTGGTGGGAATATGACAGCGTCGACGAGATGGCCGACGCGGTCGCTGGCGACATCGGCTTCATCATCGAAAGCGCGATCGACGCGAGGGGCGAGGCGCTGATCGCGCTTCCCGGCGGCGAGACCCCGAAGCCGGTCTTTGCCAGGCTGGCCGCGGCAAAATTGCCCTGGAAGAAGGTCACCATCATTCCCGGCGATGAGCGGCTGGTGCCGATGCAGGACGAGCTCTCGAACGTCCGGATGATCGCTGCGGCCTTCCTTCCCACCGGCGCCCGGGTGATCCCGATCACGGGCGACATCGCCGATTACAGGCTCGCCGGAAACTCCGCGGATGCCCGGCTCCAGGACCTGAAATGGCCGCCCGATCTCGTCTGGCTGGGCATGGGCAGCGACGGACACACCGCGTCCATCTTCAATGGACCCGACATGGATGACGCGCTCAATGCTCCCAAGGCGCGCCGGGCGGTCGGCGTGATGCCTGAACCCATGCCGGCTGAAGCCCCGGTACCCCGGGTAACGCTGACCCGCTCGGCGATCCTGTCCGCGCGGACGATACTCGTCACGATACGCGGGCAGGAAAAGCGCGAGCTTCTCGAGCAGGCGATCGAGGCGGGCCACTCGTCCAAGCTCCCGATCGGGCGGGTACTGGCCGAGGCCGAGCAGCCGATCGACATTCACTGGTGCCCCTGAACATGGCGGCTGTTAGCTGGCCCCCGTCCGGGCAAGATTGGCCGCGATGGCCTCCTGGACCAGTTCAGCCAGCGCAGCCTCGTCGATACTGTCCCCTTCGCGGATGTCGATCGCGCGGCGCGTGCCGCCATCGAGGCTGGCATTGAACAGGCCCTTGGGATCGGCAAGGGAAGCGCCTCGCGCAAAGGTGAGCTTGACCTTGTCCCTGTAGGTCTCGCCGGTGCAGATGATCCCGGAGCGAATCCAGGTCGGCACTCCCGCCGGGTTGCTTGGCTTGCGCCACTTCACTTCCTCGCCGACGTCCGGATCTGCTTTCCTGATGACCGAGCGGACATTGGCAAGCACCTCGCCCCGCCAGTCGGCAAGGTCCGCGATCTTGGCGTCTATCAGCTTCGAGGCGTCCTCATTTTCCATTGCAGGTCACTTCCTGGAGGGGTCCCAGCCGGGCAGGCGGGATGCCTGCCCGATCCATTTCGCGAGAAGGTCCCGGTCCAGCTCGTCATCCTCGAAAATATGAAAATGGCGGCTGTTCCTGTCCTTCGATTCAACGGGCGGCGGTGGATCAAGCTTCGCGCCGCTGAAGAATGTGAGCTTCACGTAGCGCGTGAAGACGTGGAACGACAGGAACCAGCCCTTGCCCTCGACGCCGTAAAAGGGCGAATTCCATCGCACGCCCTTCTTCAGATTGTCGACGGTTTCCTCGACGATCGTGTCGACCTGCTTGCCGACGGCGCTCTTCCAGCCGGGCATGGCCGCGATATAGGCCTTTACCGGCCCATCGCCGTCGCCCTTGGCAATCTGCGGGTTGCCGCCTGAAAGGAGAACCGTCTTCCCGGCCAGTGGCCTGCTCCTTCGCTCCTCGAAACGCCCGGGCCTTCTAGCCGAACGAAAATTGCGATCAAAGGCTGGAAGGGCGCTACCGGCTACTGGTCCCCGGCATTCATGGCACCGATGCACCGGTTCACCGAACCCGGCAGAATATCAGCCGCCCGTACTATTCGAGTGGATTGCCGGCAGTCTCCCGCATGAACAGCAGGGCGCAAACGACACTCACCGCCGTGAAGAAGACGGGGTACCAGAGCCCGGCATATATATCCCCGGTAATCGCGACCAGCGCGAAGCTGGTTACCGGGAGAAAGCCGCCGACCCAGCCAGTGCCGATATGGTAAGGGAGGCTGAGTGCCGTGTAGCGGATGCGCGTTGGAAACATCTCGACCAGTGCGGCGGCCTGCGGGCCATATAGTGCCGTCGAGGCAATGACGAAGACCATCAGCCAGGCGTAGAGAATGAACCAGTCGATCTGCGAGGGATCCGCTTCGCCCGGGTATCCGGCGGCCGCGAGGTCGGCCTTGAGTTCGCCGCGCACATCCGCCTTGAGGTTCCTGAGCGCGCCGTCGTCGAGTTTTTCCCCGCTTGCCACCTCGAGGACGGATCCCCCGACGTGGACCCGGGTAGCGCCGTCGATCGAGCTTCTTTCCTCATAGGCGATACCGATCGAGGCCAGCTGGCTCTTGGCGATGTCACAGCTGCTGTCGAACCGGGCGGTGCCGATGGGGTCGAACTGGATCGAACAGCTGCCGGGATCCGTTTCCACGACGACCGGCATTCGCTTTTGCGCAGAAATGAGGGCCGGGTTCACTGCCGCGGCGATCCCCTGGTAGCCGGGAAAATAGGTAGCCAGCGCAAGCGCCATGCCGCTGATCATGACCGTCTTTCGGCCGAACCGATCGCTGAGCCAGCCAAAGAAGAGGTAGAGAGGCGCCGACACGATGGTCATCACCATGATCACGAGGTTCACGCTTGCCCCGGCCATGCCGAGCGTCCGCTCGAGAAATACCTGGATGTAGAAGAAGCTCGAATACCAGACGGCTCCCTGGGCTGCCATGAAGGCGAAGAAGGCGATGAGTACGACCTTGAGGTTCTTGCGGTCGGCAAAGGCATCGCGAAGCGGAGTCCTGGTGATCGCTCCTTGCGCCCGCAGCTTCGTGAAAGCCGGGCTCTCGGAGAGCCGAAACCGCATCCAGACGGATATCCCCAGCAGGAAAATCGAAGCCAGGAAGGGGATCCGCCAGCCCCACTGGAGAAAGGCGGCCTCTCCGACCAGGGTCCGCGCAAGGAGGATGACCGCCAGGGCCGCGATGAGGCCGATCGCCGCCGATGACTGGATCCAGCCGGTGAACAGGCCGCGCCTGTGATCCTCTGCATGCTCGGCGACGTAAATTGCAGCGCCGCCATATTCGCCGCCAAGTGCTGTTCCCTGGCAGATGCGAAGGAAGATGAGGAGGATCGGCGAGATGATCCCGGCCTGTTCATAATCTGGCAGAAGGCCGATGGCGAAAGTCGAAACGCCCATCAGGCTGACCGTCGTCAGGAAGGTCGCCTTGCGGCCGACCCGGTCGCCCATCACTCCGAAGATGATTGCGCCAAGCGGCCGGAAGGCGAACCCGGCCGCGAACAGCCCAAGGGCGGCAATCAGCGCGGATGTCTGGTCGAGGCCGGCGAAGAACACCCTGGAAATGACGGTGGCGAGGCTTCCGAAAATGAAGAAGTCATACCATTCGAACGCCGTTCCCGCCGACGAGGCGGTGACGAGGCGGGCCATGGACCATGGCTTGGCCGGCTCGGTCATGAAGGCTCCCCCATTTTCCCGTGCTTTTGGGGGCGAGCCTAGCGGGCGCCATGCGCGGCGCAAGTCAGTCCGCGCCGGCCTTTTTTCGCGTCGACGAATGCCGCGAGAACCGGCCTACAGGCCCTGGGACATGTCGATGACGAAACGGTAGCGAACGTCCGACCGGATCAGCCTTTCAAAGGCGTCGTTGATCTGGTCCATCCGGATCGTCTCGACTTCCGGATAGATTTGATGCTCGGCGCAGAAATCCAGCATTTCCTGGGTCTCGGGGCAGCCGCCCACTCCTGACCCGCCGATCGCCTTGTTTCCCATCACCAGATAGCCGGCGTGGATCGGTGGCAGCGGCTCGATTGCGCCGACGATCACGATCCTTCCGCCACGCCGGAGCAGCTGCAAATAGGGCTGCACGTCATGGGACACGGGGATGGTGTCGAGGATGAAATCGAACCGTCCCGCGGCCGCCGCCATCTGGTCGGCGTCGGTCGATATCAGGACGTCGTGCGCGCCGAGCGCGCGGGCGTCCTCGCCCTTGCCCGGACTGGTGGTGATCATCGTCACATGAGCGCCCAGCGCATTGGCGAACTTGACCCCCAGGTGGCCGAGGCCGCCGAGGCCGGCGACGGCAACCTTCTTCCCGGGCCCGACATGGTCGGGGTACTGCCTAAGCGGGGACCAGGTGGTGATCCCGGCGCAAAGAAGCGGCGAGGCGCGCGCCGGGTCCAGGCCTTCGGGCAGCTTGAACACGAAGTGCTCCCGAACGACGATATGGTCGGAATAGCCGCCTTTCGTGATGCTTCCATCGACCTTGTCGACGCCGTTATAGGTGAAGGTCGATCCGCCAAGGCAGAATTGCTCCCAGCCGGCCTTGCATTCCTCGCAGCTTAAGTCGGCATCGACGATGGTGCCGACGGCAACCATGTCGCCTACCTCGTGTCTGTGGACTTCGGGGCCGACCGCCGTAACTTTCCCGATGATCTCATGGCCCGGGACGACCGGGTAAACGCTGTTGTGCCAGTCGTTGCGGCACTGGTGGAGATCGGAATGGCAGACACCCGACCAGAGAATCTGGATCGCGACATCGTCGGCCCGAAGGTCGCGCCTCTCGATTGTCATTGGCCTTAGTGGCTGGTCGGCGGCATCGGTGCCCCAGGCGCTGGAATTTGTCGGCATAACAATATCCTTTCCGTGCGACGGGCGGGCTATCGCGCCCGGGCGAGGAGCCTCCTGGCCTGGACGAGGTGCGGCCTGTCCACCATCCTGCCGCCAACCGAAAGCACGCCGGCGTCCGGCTGTTGGCCAAATGCATCGACGATCGCCTGGGCATGGGCGACTTCCTCGGCCGACGGGGTGAAGGCCGCATTTATGGCTTCGACCTGCGCCGGGTGGATTGCAAGCTTGCCGGTGAAACCCTCCATCGCCGCTGCCCGGGCTTCCTCGACGAGGCCATGCCGGTCCCGGAAATCGGCGAACACGCCATCGACCGGCTGTACCTCGGCCGCAACGGCTCCGGCGAGGCAGAGCGATCGCGCCATCCGGTAGGTGAACGCAAGCTCCCCGCCGGCTGAATATTTCGACGAGGCGCCCAGCGCTGCCGAGAGATCCTCGGCGCCCCAGCTCATCGCCGCGAGGCTCGAGCTGCAGTCGCGGTAACTGAGCAAGCCGAACAGCGAAGCTGCGGTTTCGGTGACGATGGCATGGATCGGGAGCCGTCGCGGCGCTAGCGCGGCGGCGAGATCGGCGACATCGTCGCCGCATTCCGCCTTGGGCAGGACCACCCCGTCCACGTCGAGGTCTTCGACGAGTTCCAGGTCATCACGGTGGGCGTCGGTTCCGATCGGGTTGATCCGGACCCAGCGCTGCGGTCCAGTTTCCTGCCGGTCCGGGAGCAAGGACAGGAGCTCCCGGGCGAGCGGCTTTTGCGTTGGGGCGACGCTGTCCTCGAGGTCAAAGATCACCGCGTCCGCGCCGCATTCCAGCGCCTTCATCATCTTGCGGTTGCTGTCGGCCGGGACGAACAGCCAGCTTCGCGGCTGTGCGCAGCTGGTCATTGCGGTTTCTTGAGCAGGAGGGCCGACCGGCTGCACTTGCACACGAGCTCGCCGCGCTGGTTGAAGCTGCGGTGCTCCCAGGTGACGATGCCGGCGTTTGGACGCGACTTGCTTTCGCGCACGCCGATGCATTCGCTCTCGCTTCGAAGCGTGTCGCCGACGAAGACGGGCGAGGGAAATATGAGCTTGTCATAGCCAAGGTTGGCAACCAGCGTGCCAAGCGTGGTATCCGCCACCGATACGCCGACCATCAGCCCGAACGTGTAGACCGAGTTGACGAGCGGCTTTCCAAACTCGCTTCCTGCGGCGGTCTCATGGTCGAGATGCATCGGCTGCGGATTATGGGTGAGCGCCGAAACCAGCACATTGTCCGTCTCGGTGACGGTGCGAGTGATGGAATGGTTGATGGTGTCGCCCACCTGCCATTCGTCGAAATAGCGTCCAGCCATGTTGCAGCCTTAGGACAGCGGCGAACCGGCCTCAAGCGGCGCCGAGCTTGTTCTTCAGCTCGCACATTCCAATGGCCTCGATCGCCTGTCGGCGGTCCTCCGCCCGGACAACGCTCGCGATATGGCCGATCAGCTGCCCGACGATATCGACGGCCTGCAGCGATAGACCATGTTCGGCGACGATCTGCGGGCTCATCGCCAGCTCGTCGCCCATCATGACCAGCATGTCCCGCGCATGGTCGAGCTCGGCCGCAAGCAGCAGGTCAAGCGAAGTTGGCGGCCCGTCCATGGCCCATCACGTAACGCGTCTTTTGTTAAGAAGCGGTTTGCGCCAGCAGCAGCTCTGCGAGGCCCTCGGCGATGGCATTACCGTCGAGCCTGTAATGGGCATAAAGGTCGGGAAGGCTGCCGGTCTGCCCGAACCGCTCCACGCCCAGAGGTGCGACCCGCTGGCCGCGCACGCCGCCAATCCACGAAAGGCTCGCCGGCGCAGCGTCGCAAAGGGTCACCAGCCCGGCACCAGGCGCAAGGCGGCCGAGCAGCTGCTCGACATGGCTTGCCTGCCGCTCGCCGGACCAGCGTAACGCCTGGGCGGAAGTCCAGCCGCGATGAAGCAGGCCGGGCGAGGTGACCGATAGAAGCCCAAGGCCTGGAATGTCTGACCGGAGCTCTTCCCAGGCACGAAGCGCCTCGGGCATCAGGGCTCCCATCGCGACGATCGCGGCCTCCGATCCCGAACCGGGTTCACGAAGCCAGTAGCCCCCCTTGAGAGCAGCCTCGCGCCAGCTGTCGTCGCCGCGCTCGACCTGTGCCACGGACCGCGTCGAGAGTCGCAGATAGGTGGATTCGCCGGCCGGGTCGTCGATCAGCCGGAAAGCTTCTTCCATCATCGCCGCCAGCTCGTCGGCATAGGCCGGCTCATAGTGGCGGAGCCCCGGCTGGCCGAGCGCGATGAGCGGCGGGTTGATTGACTGGTGGGCGCCGCCCTCCGGCCCAAGCGTCAATCCCGAGGGGGTCGCGACCAGCAGGAATCGCGCGTCCTGGTAACAGGCGTAGTTAAGGCTATCGAGGCCCCTCGCGATGAAGGGGTCGTAAAGCGTTCCGATCGGGATCAGCCGCTCCCCGAACATGTCGCCGGAAAGACCGAGCGCGGCCAGCACCAGGAAGAGGTTGGATTCGGCGATGCCGAGCTCGATATGCTGGCCATTGTTCGAAGCCGACCATTTTTGCGCCGAAGCAATCTTTGCAGCCGCGAATTCATCCTTCACTGCGTTGCGCCGGAACAGGCCGCGCTGGTTTACCCAGCCACCGAGATTGGTGGAAACGGTAACGTCGGGCGAGGTCGTGACGATCCGGTCGGCGAGTGGGTCCCCGCTCTTGGCAAGGTCGAGCAGGATCCTTCCGAAGGCCGCCTGGGTGGACTGTTCCTCGCCCCGCGGGGCCGGGATCGCCGGGATACGCAACCGGCCAAAGGACCGCGGGCGCTTCTCGCGAGCAATGCGGGTGCGTTCGAGGACCGCCTCGACACCCGGCCTGCCATTGTCGCCCACGCCGGCGAGCGGTTCCCATTCCTCGCCCCTGGCGATGCCCATCGAATCGCGCAGCGCTTCCGCCTGGGTAGGGTTCATCAGCCCGGCGTGGTTGTCCTTGTGCCCTGCGAAGGGGAGGCCGAAGCCCTTGATCGTCCAGGCGATGAACAGCGTCGGGGCATCGTCGGAGGCGGCGGCTTCGAAAGCCTCGACGAGGCTTTCGATGCAATGGCCGCCAAGATCGCTCATCAGCGCGGAGAGCCGCTCATCGTCATACTCACGCAGAAAGGCGTCGGCATCCCTGCCGAGCGCGCCCTCGATTCTCGCCCGCCACGCTGGCCCGCCCTGGTAGACCAGCGCCGAGTGCTCGGCGTTGGAAAGGCCCTCGAGCCAGCTCGCGACTTTCGGATATCTCTTTAGCGCGGCCGCCAGTTTCCTGCCGTGGCGCAGCTCGACGGTCCGCCAGCCGAGGCTTCGGAAAATCTCGTCGAACCGCTCGAACATGCGGTCCGCGGAAGTCGCGTCG
>JAJJPO010000059.1:0-5212 GCA_032907585.1 Sphingomonas sp.
CCCGGTCCCGTTCTTGACCCCCTCCGGACACCGGTGCTGCCTGCACCGGCTCTTCTCGCTGCGACGACCAACCACAACGTACCGGTGTAGGTGGTGGCCGCGGGCATCGCCTGAAGGTCAGTCGATCCCACCTTGACGATGAGGCTGGCGCTCGAGGCCGGCCCCGAGGCGCAGTTGCTATTGGTCGCCGTCGAGGTCTGGCCGGTCAGAGCGGTCCCGCTTGCAAGCGGCGTGCCGCTGGTCTGGCCCGAGCTTCCTGACCACTCCACCGTGTAAGGCACCTCGGGCAGGGCACCATTGGCAAGCGTGAAGGCATTGCCCGTCCCGCTTCCCGACGCCGTGACCTGGTAGCCCCGGGTAACAGTGTTGCTCCAGACGCAG
This sequence comes from Sphingomonas sp., assembly GCA_032907585.1. Taxonomy (GTDB): domain Bacteria; phylum Pseudomonadota; class Alphaproteobacteria; order Sphingomonadales; family Sphingomonadaceae; genus Sphingomicrobium. The sequence continues at coordinate 382 of JAJJPO010000059.1, forward strand.
ATGTCCTGGGCGACAGAGGCGTCCACCGCGGGATCGACGTTCGTCAGGTCCACGTCCGCAAGGCCCGAGATCCTGACACGCGCGGGAACCGACGCGTTAATCGTCACGCTACCGGTCGAGGTGGCGCCGAAGCTCCCCTGGGTCGAGGCTTCGGCAGAGCCGGCGGTGGCGAGGAGCGCAAGCCCTGCCAGCGCGTTCATCCTGGTCGAAATCATAGCCATTCCTTGTCCAACCTTGGTCCATTTCGGATCAATTGGGTCGGACTACGCCCGGCCGGTTAAATTTTCGTCAATCGCCTCATATGACGGAGGAATTGGCGAAACTGGTAAACCGGCGACGATTTCGAGCTGCGCGAAGCTGGATCCATAATGGACAAATGGTTAAAGCTTTGGCGGGCTGGCCAACCGCAACATTGGCAGGCGTTACGGCAGGTGAAATATAATGCCCCACCAACCAAAGGTTGCAATTTCCGCCCGGTCCATGGCCGCCGCAATCGCCGGCCTCCTGCTCCTCGCGGGCTCGGCCGGGGCACAGCCCTCGCGCTCGTCGGACATCGGCCCCAGCGCCCAGGCGAAGGTCGGGGTGCGTCTCTCGGTGAGGCCGATGGTCCAGCTTGCAAGCGCTCCATCGTCGACCGCGGGCCGCTCCGGCACGTCGCCGCTGTGTCTCTGGTCGAACTTTGATCCTGGCCGCTACGCGCTGCGCGGCGAATATAGCGACGGCCGGACGGCCGACCTTGCGCCGCCGAGCGCGGTCGCCGGGTCCTGCGAAAAGGCGGGAATGGCGGTAACGCCAGCCGACACTGGCGAAGCCGGCCAGGGCCACCTCGTCATGCTGATGATCGAGGGGCGTTAAGGGCCCCGGCCTTACCTCGTCGCCCGGGAAATTCGGCCGGGCCACTTTACCCTGTCAGTCCGTCAGCCCGACTGGTGAAAGCAGTGCGAACTGCGGGATCTCGGCACGGAGCTGCTCGCCTTCCTCGTCGACGAAGACGTAATGGCCCCGCATCGAGCCTGCCGCCGTGTCGAGCGGGCAGCCTGACACATAGTCATAGCTGTCGCCGGGCGCGATCACCGGCATTTCCCCGACCACCCCCTGCCCCCTCACCTCGTGGACATTCCCGTGCTGGTCTACGATCTTCCAGTAGCGCTCCATCAGCTGGACGGCACGCTCCCCGCCATTCTCGATGCGGATATGGTAGGACCAGAACCAGCGTCCCTGCTGGGGAGCCGATTGTTCTGCGAGATAGCTGACCGCGACCCGGACCGTGAGATCGCCGGTGACGGCGACATCGGGGAACAGCAGGGCAAGCGTACCGGCCATGGCTGACGCTATGCCTGACCGGCCGCCCTGCGCAAGCGCTGAACGAGTCGGCTGCGCGCAAGGCCGACCGGTGCCGATCGGTCGGTAACCAGGTCGCGAAGCAGGAAATGTCCACTGAGCTCCAGCCCTTCGAGGATTTCCGGCCAGCTCGCCTTTCCGCCCTCGAGGATGAAGGAAGGAAGCGGAAGCAGCTTTCCGGCATAGGGTTCGGCAGCGTCCCGTCCCACCGCGCGCCCCGACCTTGGGCTCACCGCTACCAGCCCTTCCGCAGCGCCGGATACGGCGCACCGGCCGAGGTCCAGGCCGAAGCCGAGCTCGGCAAGGAGCAGCAGTTCAAAGCGCACCAGCGCTGCGCCCCAGCCGCTTGCGGCCGGGGCCGCCTCGATCGCCGCGAGGAGTCCGGCCAATGCCTGGTGGACGGCAGGATAGGGCTGGCCCTCGGGTAAGGCGGTCGCGACAAGGGCGCATACCCAGTCGACCGCAAGCGCCGGCAGCGGCTCCTGGAGTAGCGGCCCGCGGCTGTGGACCAGCTCGAGCGACCCCTGCGCCAGCTGCGTCTCGCTCCGCGAGGAAAGCACTGCCTCGACCTCGTTACCCGGCATGAGGACCGGCTTCATTCGCCGTCCTCTTCCGCCCCTTACATATGCTGCCTGAAGCCCGTGGCTCTCGGTCAAAAGCCTGACGATCGCGCCATGCTCGCCGTGGGGCCGAAGCGCGACGACAATGGCTGGCGCAGAAATCCTCATCAGCCGCGCGGGTGGAAATAGTCGTAGATCTGCCGGGCCATCGCCCGGCTGATCCCGGGAGCCCGTTCAAGGTCCTCAAGGGCTGCCCCCTTCACTGCCCGGGCCGTTCCAAAATGCATGAGAAGCGCGCGCTTACGGGTCGGACCAATGCCCGGAACCTCGTCGAGCGTCGAGGTGGTAAGGCTTTTCGAGCGCTTCGCCCGGTGCGTTCCGATCGCGAAGCGATGCGCTTCGTCCCGCAACCGCTGAAGGTAAAAGAGCAGCGCCGAGTTGGGCGGAAAGCCGATCTCGCGCCCGCCCGGCAAGTGGAACAGCTCGCGCCCGGCGTTACGGTCGGGGCCCTTCGCCACGCTCACGATCGGCACGTCGTGCACGCCAATTTCTTCCATGACCTCGAGCACGGCAGAAAGCTGGCCCTTGCCGCCGTCGATCAGGATGAGGTCGGGCCACTCCCCTCCCGTCCTGTCCGGGTCTTCCCGTTCGAGCCGGGCGAAGCGCCGCTCGAGCACCTCCCGCATCATCCCGAAATCATCGCCCGGCGTAATGCCCGACTTGATGTTGAACTTGCGATAGGCGTTTTTGCGAAAACCCTCGGGTCCAGCGACGACCATCGCGCCCGTGGCATTGGTCCCCATGATGTGGCTGTTGTCGTAGATCTCGATCCGGCGGGGCGGCTCGGGAAGCTCGAACACCTCGGCAAGCTCACGCAGCAGCTTGCCCTGGGTCGTGGTCTCGGCCATCCGCCGCTCCAGCGCCTCCTCCGCATTGCGCCTTGCCTGCTCGACAAGCTTGCGGCGGGCGCCTCTCACTGGCCTTGACATCTCGACCCTGCGGCCGGCCTGCTCCGAAAGCGCCTCCGCGATGAGGTCGCCTTCTCCCAACTCGCGATCGACGAGGATCCTCCTGGGCGGCGGCACCTCCTCGTAAAACTGGGCGAGAAAGCTTCTGAATACCTCCTCTTCGGGGACCTCGCTGACGTGCGAGGGGAAGAAGCTGCGGTGACCCCAGTTCTGCCCGCCGCGGATGAAGAAGGCCTGGATGCAGATCTGCCCCGCCTTGGAGGCCAGGGCAAAGATGTCGCCGTCACCCAGCCCCTCGGCATGGACCGTCTGGCTCCCCTGGATATAGGTGAGCGCCCTCAGGCGGTCACGATAGACCGCTGCAAGCTCAAAGTCCTGCCTTTCTGCGGCTTCCGCCATCAGCCTGCCGAGCCTGGCCTGGACCCCGGTCGACTTGCCCGCAAGGAACAGCTTGGCGTCATCAACGAGCTCGGCATAATCGGCTTCGCTGATGCGCCCGACGCACGGAGCCGAGCAGCGCTTGATCTGGTACAGCAGGCACGGCCGGGAGCGGTTTGCAAAAAAGCTGTCGGAACAACTTCTTAGAAGGAAAAGCTTCTGAAGCGCATTAAGAGTGCTGGTGACCGATCCGGCGCTTGCGAATGGCCCGAAATATTGACCCTTCGCGCGCCTCGCCCCGCGGTGCTTGTGGATCCTGGGAAACGGATGGTCCTCGCGAAGCAGGATGAAGGGGAAACTCTTGTCATCGCGCAGGAGGACGTTGAACGCCGGACGAAAGCGCTTGATCAGCTGCGCCTCGAGAAGGAGCGCCTCGGCCTCGGTTCGCGTCGTGACGATCGTCATGTCGCGGGTCTGGGCAACCATGCGCTGCAGCCGCTTGGGTAGCTTTGCGACCTGGGTGTAGCTGGTCACCCGGTTCTTGAGCGCCCGGGCCTTGCCGACATAGAGAACTTCGCCCTTCGCATCGAGCATGCGATAGACGCCGGGGCGTACCGGGAGCGTTCGCAGCACGTTGCGAATGGCCTTCACCCCGGCTTCGAGATCGGGTGCATCCGCCCCGCGCAGTGCGTGGGTCGCCTTTTCTTCGTTGAAGCGGTCGCCCGAGCCCGGATGGTCCGGTCGGCCGGCAGAAGTTCGGTCCATTTGCACGATGTAGGAGGCCCGGCGGCGCGAAGCCAGTCGTCAACTTGGCGCGCTCCAGCCCTCGTTCCGCCGCCGATCCGGGGGCTGCCGATTGACGAAGGGCGATTTTTCTGTCCGCTTTGACAGGTCAGAAAAAATCCGAGGAAAGCCAGATGATCGCGCGATCAAGAGCCCATCTGCACGGCGCCGGAGAAGATTACCGCCAGCATTTTCGCTTCGCCACCAAGTTCGGCCTGCTCGCCATGGCCGCGGGCATTGCAGCGCTGGTCCATGCCCTGATACCCGGGATCTGCACCGGGAGCGCAAGCCGCATCGTCAGGCATCTCGGGCAGATGCTCGAGGACCGGAGCTCTATCGACGCAGCGGAGGCAGAGGCCGTCGAGGCCAGCGCCTTCGCAATGCTTCTCCTGGGCGCCGCCATCACCGCCCTGCCGCTCTGGCTGTTCGGGGCGCCAATGGCGCTGAAGATCGGCTATTCGCTCCTTGCCTTCGCGCTACCGGCTGCCCTCATGGTCGCCAACCGGGAGGCCACCGTTCCGAGCGAACCCGCGGCCTAGGCTGCAGCCCTCTCCTGTTCCACCTCGCCAAGCATCCAGTCGACCGCCATCCGGGCGTGGATCGCGGTCGTGTCATAGACCGGGAGGACGTTGGCACGGGTGTCCACGGCGAGGACCAGCTCGGTGCAGCCGAGCACGACTGCCTGGACCTTTTGCTTTCCAAGCTCGGTAATGAGTGTCTTCAATTTTCGCTGGCTCTCGCGAACCACTAGCCCGCCGGCGAGCTCCCCCAAAACGATGCGGTCGACTTCCCGCCGCCAGG
>JAJJPO010000060.1:0-5136 GCA_032907585.1 Sphingomonas sp.
TCCTCCATTTTCGAACGAAGATACATGCCGACAAGCCCCATTGGCCCGGCGACCAGGAACGGGATCCGCCATCCCCAGTCGTGCATCGCTTCCGACCCAAGGACCAGCGAGAAGCCGAGCATCAGTAGCGCCCCAAGCGAATAGCCAGCCAGCGTACCAACCTCGAGGAAGCTCCCGTAGAAGCCGCGCCTGTCGTCGGGCGAATATTCCGCCATGAAGGTCGCGGCGCCGCCATATTCCCCGCCCGTCGAAAATCCCTGCACCATGCGCAGGATGATGAGCAGGAGGGGCGCCCAAAAGCCGATGCTTTCGTAGGATGGAATGAGACCGACGCAGACGGTGGCCCCCGCCATCAGCAGGATCGTCAGCGCAAGGACCGATTTTCGACCGAGGCGATCGCCGAGCGGGCCCCAGAACAGCCCGCCCAGCGGCCGGACGAGGAAGGAAATTGCAAAGGTGCCAAGCGCAAAGAGCGTGGCGCGCTCCGCTTCACCTGGAAACAGCGCCGCGGAAATGTAGGTAACGCCATAGGCATAGATGCCATAGTCGAACCACTCGGTCGCATTGCCAATCGCCGAGGCCGCGATCGCGCGCCTCAAGGTGCTCTTTGGAACCGGCTGTCCCGGGCCGGGAGAAATTGCGTCAGCATCGCTCATCTGTCGCTCCTCATGTCATTGGAAACCGTCTCGCTCGAAAGAGGGTCCAGCCGAGCCGAAACTGGCGTGGTCCGCGGCAGGACCTGGTAGGCGCCCTGCTGGTCCGCTGGGACAGGTGCACCGACGAACTGGCGCCAGAGCGCGAAGACGAGGATGGCGCTGGCAATAACCCCTATCGAGAGGAAGAGGCCGGACGGGCCGGCAAGCGACATCGTGCCCGATACGATGAGTGGCCCGCAGGCCGAGCCGAGCGAGTAGACAAGCACCAGCCCCCCACTTGCGCCGACGCGTTGCTCGGGCATGAGGTGATCGTTGGTGTGCGCGACGCACAGCGGGTAAAGTGCGAAGCTGAACCCGCCGAACAGGGCCGCCGGTACCAACCCTTGCCAGCCAGGCCCTGTCATTGCCAGGCCAAAGGCCGCCGCCACCGTGCCGGCGAAGACGGCAATGATCACCAGTCGCCTGTCGAAGCGATCCGAGAGGCGGCCCAGTGGCCATTGCAACGCGACGCCCCCGAGGATCACGGTGGTCATGAACCAGGCGGTTGCCGAGACCGACAATCCAAGCTCGCGGGCATATACCGCTCCCAGGCCATAGAATGCGCCGAGCATGACGCCGGTAACCGCCGCCCCAACGATGCCGAGCGGCGAGATGGCATAAAGAGCCCGTATCGGCAGATAGCTGTTGCTCCCGATCGTCGGACCCATCTTCCTTGTCAGTGCGACCGGAAGAACCGCGAGGGAGATGAGCATGGATGCCACGACGAAGGGCATCGACGGGGCTTGATCGCTGATGTTCAACAACAGCTGTCCGAGCCCCTGGCCGGTATAAAGAGCAATCATGTAGCCCGCCAGGACACCGCCCCTCGCGTCCCCTTCCGCCTGGTCGTTGAGCCAGCTTTCTAGGCAGACGTAGACGCCGGCAATGCAGCAGCCATCGATAAATCGAAGCCCGGTCCAGAGGAGCGGCGACTGGATGATCGCATAGGCCAACGTGCTGGCCGACAGGAGCGAAACGAAGGCCGCGAATGCCCGGATATGGCCAACCCGCTGCACGATGGCCGGCGCCTGGAGCGATCCTGCAGTGAGCCCGGCGAAGTAGCTTGTAACGACAATGCCGATGACCAGCGGATCGACGCCGCTCCCCTGGAGCCTCACTCCGACCAGGGTAGTCAGAAATCCGGCGCCGAGCATCAGCATCAAGATGGCGACAAGGAGACTTCGGACCTGGCTGAGTGAAGCAAGCACGGCCAACCAATGACGGGCACGGCGCGACGTTCCCGGTTTTTGCGCCAGCGGGGGGAATGCACCCCTCGCCGGCTCTCCGGGTCCATGGACTTGGATTCCATCCGAGCTGCCCGTAATCTTGCCCGATGGGGCAAAAGCGGGGACATGTCGTTCGCGGGCACTTCGGGCGCAGGCACCGTTCGGTGCGACCAGGCACAAGCACGCAATGGCTGAGCCCGGAAGCCTATGATGCCCTTGGCCGGGAGGAAAAGGCCGAGCTCTCGAGGCTCCGGCAAGGCCAGCGAGCGCAATCAGGCGGCGTTTGGCCAGCTCGCCCCAGGCAGAAGCGAGGCTCATGGCGAATTCCCTGGTGGCACCAGGGCCTGATTGCGCTCGCGGTCCTGGGATTGATTGCCGCCGCAGGCTCGCAAGGCGACTTCTTCCCGAAACGCCAGGCGACGCCGTTGATGCTAGGCGACGCCGGCGCGAACTTCGGATACTGTCACACGGGCGGTGGATTCAACTGCGTGGTGGATGGCGACACCATCTGGTTCCAGGGCCAGAAGATCCGCATCGCCGACATCGACGCTCCTGAAACCCATGAACCACGCTGCCCTTCCGAGAGGGCGCTGGGAGACCGCGCAACGGCTCGCCTCCATGAACTCGTCAATTCCGGGCCGATCAGCTTGCGAAGCATCGACCGCGACGAGGACAGGTACGGGCGCAAGCTTCGGATCGTCGAGGTAGATGGGGAAAGCGTCGGTGACACGCTCGTGGGCGAAGGCCTCGCACGCTGGTATGAAGGCGGACGGCGTCCCTGGTGCTGAAGCGACAGAGGCGGGTAGTATGACACCCGTCAAACTGTCCCCGATCAATCCTGCGTTCAGGTTTCGGCCGTAAGATTTTCGGCGCCTAACCATCAGATGTCGGAGGGAACGTTTGATGCAGAAGCATCTCCTTTATGCATTGGCTGGCCTCGCCGCCACCGCCGTTGCCGGATCCGCAATCGCTGCTGACCAGGCCACCAGGACGATGCAGGTCCCGCTTGCCGACGGATCGACAATTGCCGTCGAATATGTCGGCGACGTCGCGCCAAAGGTCACCGTGATACCAGCCACGCCATGGCCGGTGAGAATTTCCCACTGGGCCATGCCCGGCTTTGCCAATCTCGATCGGATGATCGCCGACATGAACCGCCGTTCCGTCGAAGTGATGCGCCGCATGCGAGAGATGCGGAACCGGGACATGGCAGCCGGGATTCCCGGGATGAACCTTGCGTCGGCCGGCAGCCTGCCGGCCGGAGCCAGCAGCGTCAGCGTCGTGACTGTCAGCAATGGCGGAAAAAGCTGCACTCGCACGACCGAGGTCGTGTCCCAGGGACAAGGAAAGCCACCCAGGGTGACGAGCAATGTCAGCGGAGATTGCGGTCCCCGGAAAGCTCCCGGGAGCAAGGCAGCACGGGCGGCAGTGCCGACCGCATAGGCCCTCGTTCGCGCGCTTTTGTACGTAAGGCGCTCGAAGTCGGGTTCTGCCGGTCGGTGCCTCCTTGCTGTTGTGAGGCACGACAAACAGCTGCAGCAGAGATGCTCCCGCAGCAACTTGACCGGACGCCCGACACGCAGCTCGTCGTTCTCAGCGGGCCAGGGCGAACAGCTTCGCACAATTGCCGCATGTTCGCCCACGCGGGGTTCGGTTCGGCCAGCCTATATGGCCAGAGTCTTACGATGCTTCTCAATTGCGTCGATGACGTCCCTCGAAAAGGGCAAGTTGGTCTTCTCTCGGGACCATGTGTCGTCGAACCGCTCCACCGTCGTTTTCGCAGTGTCGATGACAAGGCGCGTTGGGACTTTAGCCTTGTCCGCAATGAGCGCCAGCTCGTCGTAATTGAACGACCGCCACTCGCTTGAGTGGTGGAATTTGAGACCAGAGTCCTCCTCAGGGACATAGGCGACAGTCGAAATGAGATCGTAAGCTGGCGACAGCGTTGGCCGACGACCGTCCGGATATATCAATGACCAGTTTTTGAGGTGCATGTCGCCATTACCGATTAGAACGGAGTAGGTCAGCCGGCGAATAAACTCGACAACGCTGTTCTCGTCCGTCTCAATGGCGAGGACTTTGAGTTTCTGCCTGTAGGTCGCGTTCTCGTATTTCTCTTCGGAGAATACACCGAATAGTTGGGCGAAATCCTCGATGTGAACTGCACCGTCGTCGGAGCGGTCAAATCGGCGAATGGCGCAAGCCGACGCTCCGTAACGGATGATTCCTTCCGGCAGGCCGTCGACGGCGTCGATCGATATCAAATCGGTTTCAGGCACCTCAATTCCGAGCCCAGCCGCCAGGTTCATTGCGGCAAATTCATTTTCAGGGACGTCTGGACGGCGCGCTGGTGGAAGTTTTATGATCCAGTCTCCGCCAGTGCCACTTACGGGGATGGTCAGCCCTCCGCTCTTGCCGTTGTTTTTCACCGCCGAGAACTTGAGCTGCACGCCCGCCAGCGAGAAGCGGAGTGGCTGTTTGGCCTGCTCTGCAACTTCGCTGGCGTCATCATGCGCAAATGCTTCCGCGCCAACAGGGGTTACTCAGAGTTCGTTGAGACCGGCTTCGAGTAGACCTCGGCGCGTTTCCATCCCCCGGACAATGCTCTTGTGTATGTCCGTGGCGAAATCAGTGGGCATCCTGCCGAGAACCCGGGCGGGCGCGGTGTCCATCGTGTCGAGGATCTCTTGGATCACCTGCATGATGATCGCGCGACCCATCCCGCCCTCCTTGCCCGTCTCGACGAAGTGGCGGCCGGCAATTTCCACGATTTTGTATTTCCGGCTGTTGCCTGCTGACATCGCCAGCTTGTAGCTCCTGTGCGGGATCTGTCGCTGATCAAAGGCCGGCTGGGCGGAAAGCACATCGTAAAAGGGCGTGAGGCCGTACCGGCCGCCCGGGCGGAGATAGATGCTGAAATTCTTGCCGTGTCCATCCGTGGCCCCAATCAGCCAGAAAAGGATCAGCGCCTTGAGGAACGCAGACTGGTCATTGATGGGTTCATCGGCCTGCTGCAGGAGCTTCAGGATCTGAACCGCGGTTGGACCGCCTTCGCTCTGGTATTTTCGAACCGGAGGAATGCCGAGCGCCTGGCAGCAGTCCTCCTGCGGCAGGCGGAGCAGTTCCGAGCCGCTTCGCCAATGACGGTCGAAACGCTCGACGACAAGCACCCTTCGCTTTCCGAAGTTCGCAATCGTGGTCGTTGCGACCTTGAG
>JAJJPO010000061.1:0-21974 GCA_032907585.1 Sphingomonas sp.
GGTCATGCCTGGGCGGCCTATGAGCGGTTGAAGCCGGCCGGCATCATCCTTTCCGGCGGACCGGCCTCGGTCCACTGGCAGGACAGCCCGCGCGCCCCGCACGCCTTCTACGACCTGGGCATTCCAATCCTCGGCATCTGCTATGGCCAGCAGGCAATGTGCGAGCAGCTGGGCGGCAAGGTGGTCGCACATGACAGTGGCGGTGAATTCGGTCGGGCCTTTATCGAGATCGTCAAGCCATGCAGCCTGTTCGACGGGCTATGGGCGCCGGGCGAAAAGCACCAGGTCTGGATGAGCCACGGCGACCGGGTGGAATCAATCCCGCCCGGGTTCGAGGCGGTCGCGGTAAGCGAGGGAGCACCGTTCGCGGCCACCGCCGACGAGACCCGGAAATTCTATGGCGTCCAGTTCCACCCCGAGGTGGTGCACACTCCCGATGGCGGCAGGCTGATCGCCAATTTCGTGCGCCACGTGTGCGGTCTTGCCGGCGACTGGACCATGGGTGCCTACCGCGAAGCCAAGATCGCCGATATCCGCGCCCAGGTCGGCAGCGGCAAGGTGATCTGCGGCCTTTCGGGCGGCGTCGACAGCGCCGTCGCGGCGGTGCTGATCCACGAGGCGATCGGCGACCAGCTGACCTGCGTTTTCGTGGACCACGGGCTAATGCGCCAGGGCGAGGCCGAACAGGTCGTCTCGCTGTTCCGAAACAGCTACAATATCCCGCTTGTCCACGTCGACGCGGAAGAACTTTTCCTGTCCGGCCTGGCAGGGGTCACCGATCCCGAGGCCAAGCGAAAATTCATCGGCAAGACCTTCATTGACGTCTTCGAAGAAGAGGCAGGGAAGATTGGCGGAGCCGGGTTTCTCGCCCAGGGAACCCTCTACCCCGACGTTATTGAAAGCGTGAGTTTTACCGGCGGCCCCAGCGTCACGATCAAGAGCCATCACAACGTCGGTGGTCTCCCCGAGCGGATGAACATGCAGCTCGTCGAGCCGCTGCGCGGGCTGTTCAAGGACGAGGTACGCGAGCTCGGGCGCGAGCTGGGCCTTCCCGAGGCATTTGTCGGCCGACATCCGTTCCCGGGGCCGGGACTTGCGATCCGGATCCCTGGCGAAGTGACCAAGGAGCGCTGCGACATCTTGCGCAAGGCCGATGCGATCTATCTGGAAGAGATCCGCAACGCCGGGTTGTACGATGCTATTTGGCAGGCCTTCGCGGTGCTTCTGCCGGTCCGCACGGTTGGCGTGATGGGCGACTATCGGACCTATGACAGCGTGTGCGCGCTCCGCGCAGTAACCAGCGTCGATGGAATGACGGCCGACATCTATCCCTTTGATGCCGCTTTCCTGTCACGCTGCGCGACGCGGATCATCAACGAGGTGAAGGGCATAAACCGGGTGGTCTATGACTATACGTCCAAGCCGCCCGGTACGATCGAGTGGGAGTGATTCAGGCCCAGCCGAGCGCATGGCCGCAGCCATTAGGGTAGAGACCAGGCGATAAGGAGCGGCGAAGCACCGGGGCCGGGGACGACCTCGTCGGCCTGATGGTGGATCTTCCTGATTGCGCATCGCGCCAGTGGCGAAGAGAGTTTCTGAAATTGTCCCCGTGGAACTAGGTAGGCGCTGCCAGCTTTACCACGGATGATGTGGAAACGGACCATTTCGCAGTGACGGAACGGGGCGAGCTCGCGACCGGGCATCGGGAGCGACGCTGGGAACTTGTCTTTGGCGTCGCCACAATAATGCTCGGCGCTATCGCGGCCTTTCTCCCAGACCTTGAATGGATTCCGCGGGCGGGGCTCATGGGCTGGCTGCTGTTGGTTGCCGGCGCCGCAGAGCTCGCGTTCGGCCTGTCGCGCCGATCGGACGCCATGGGGTTCACCCTGATGGTGTCGGGGATTGTCACCGCGCTCGTTGGCCTCATTTTCGTCGCCGATCCTGCGGCGGCCTATCTGCGGGTCGCAAACATCGTAACGCTCTGGCTCATCGTTCGAGGGCTGTGGCTCATTTCCCGCGCAATCTGGACGCACGTCGCGCAGGCCCGGCTGTGGCTGGGCGTGAGCGGTGGTACTGACATCGCCCTTGCCATCCTGCTTCTCGCAGGCATTCCCGTATCACTGGTTGTCGTCGGCCTGTTCGGTCCGACCCCGGCAATCGTTGCGAAGTTCAGCCTGGTGTTCGCTGCCAGCTTCGTCGCTGCCGGCATTTCCCAGCTCGCCATTGCCCGAATGCGCAGATCCCGGGGCTGACGGTCAGTCTTTCGCAAGGGGACTCGCGGGTCGGCCATGAGCCACGGCCTTATTTGCATTCCGTTGATGAAGACCCCAGATTGGGCTCATGCGTAGACCCGCCCAGCTCCACCCCGGCAGCAGCACGGCACGATCCCTGGCCCTCGGCCGGGTCGATCAAGCGAGCCGGGCTCGGTCCAGGGCATGAACGCGGCACAATAATCCGACCATAGGTCGGTAAGGCCATAGCAGCACCCAGTGTCGCGACCGGCTCGCTCCCCTCAAGGAGTTCGAGCACCATGGAAAATGTCAATGCCCAGCCCGTTCAGCGCGACCGGTTGCAAGGTCACGCAGGGGTGGCGCTCCAGCAAGCCACCGAGCTGGTCGAGCGCTATCCCAATCTCAGCGAGATCGAGCTGGCGCGGCTCATCAATCTTTATCGGGAGCTTTCGGCGCTCGAGGTGGCGCTCCTGATGTCCGATAATGAGCTCGGGCCGCGGCTCGGCAAGTTCGTCGATGACAATCGTTCGAAGGTCAGGACGCCGTTTCGCGAATATGGGATGTTCGTGCTGATCGCCGTCCTGGCAGTTGTGCTGGTTTTCTGGTCAGTGGCCTTTGCGCCCTGACGCACGAAGCTCCCCGCCTATCAGAGGCATAGCGCGGCCGCGGCTCTCAGCCCGCGCCTGACCTTCTCCATCACCCCTTCATCGGCCTTGGTCGAATGAACCATGTAGGAGGGATAGGAAAATTCGGGGCTTCCCGGGACGAGGGCGAGCCGGCCATTGTCGATCAAGGGACGAACCATGCTCATCCGGAAATAGCCGCAGCCGCCGTGGGCCAGCGCATAATCCAGCGCCAGCGGTCCATAGTTGATCGACATGGCGCGGGGTCCAAGGTCGGGAAAGGCAGCCTGGAAACTGGTCTGGAATTCCTCGCCCCAGTCCACGTAGATCCATTCGTCGGGAGAGGGGGCTTTCCCGGCCGAGGTCGTCCTAACGAGAACCAGCTTTTCTTCGAACAGGAGCTCGGCGACCACGCCGGGCTTTGGCGACGCGCCGTAGAGGATCGCGAAATCCAGCGCACCTTCCTGGACCTGGCTCATGAGCTGGTCCGGCGCTTCGACATTGATGCTGATCGCGATTTCAGGACATTCCTGCCTCATCCAGGCCATCCAGTGCCGCATCAACGGGTTCCACTGGGTAAGGTCGACGCCCGCGATCACCACGGTCTGCTGGCCGGGCGCCAGGGCGATCGATTGCCGAGCGCGGTCCCATACCTGGACGAGGGACGTCGCGAACCTGAAAAACTGCTCGCCGGCCGGGGTCATGCGCGCGCCCGCCTTGTTGCGGATGAACAGCTTGCGTTCCAGCTGGTCCTCGAGAACCCGGATCCGGGCGCTGACGGCGGTCTGGGTAAGGTGAAGATTGGCCGCGGCTCCAACAAAACTTCCGGTCTTCACGATCTCGAGGAAGGTCCTTGCTGCCTCAATGTCCATGATGGTCTCCGGCCCCCTTTCCAAGCTCTAACTGGACGAACCTTAAACGCAGATATTATGATATAAAACATAAATAATATTCATTTGCTTCATATCTTTCACGAGCTCATCATCAGCCTGCTCATCGGCACCGGATTTTGCGCCTGCCCCTGAGCAGGAGGAACAGGCTCATGGGATTTCGGAAAAACTATCACGGGGGGCGCATCTACGAGGAAGACCCGACCAACGGGCCGGGAAATGCGGCTCGGCTGGTGACGAAGATTAAGAAGCTCATCAATCCTCGCCCGCAGCCTTCGTCCGATGAACGAAAACCACCATTCACCCTTCTTGGAGCGGAAGAACAGTTTTCGCGTCATCTCGGTGCGCCCGTGCTGCCGATGGAAGAATGGCTCGCCAGGCGGAACATCAGCCTCAAGGACCGCAGGTCGCCGCGCGCCGCAAGGCCGGGGGGCGCAAAGCCAGCTCCGCTGGACCACTAGGAAGGAGCATTATTCAAGATGCTCGCAACCCCTGAGCTAAACGCCGAACGACAGGCTCTGGCCGAGGCCCGCAGGGTAGAGCCGGGACCTTTCCAGGACATACCGGGCTCGATCTGGACGATCTTCCTGTCGGCCTGGGGCCTGATATTCCTGAACTTCGCCCTCTTTTTCACGGTCAACCTCGAAGCGAGCTTCATGGTAACCATCTCGGTCTTGTTCTCGATGATGTTCTTCGGCGTACCGACCGTGATGGCGTCCCAGTCGAGATGCGACAGCGCCAACTGCCCGAAAGTCATCCAGACCTTTACTGGTCCCTTGTCCGTGACTGCGGCAGGAGCACAGATAGTGGCGGTGCCGGTTTGTGCCCTAATCGGTCAAACCGCCTTTATCGTTCTGGTGCTGTAGCCGCGCGGCTGTCGGCCAATCCCCGACTGGCACTGGCTGTGCTCCGTCCTGCCAGGCCCCCGGTGCCAGTCGCTCATTGGCCGACAGTTGCTGCCCTTCCGGCCATATCGCGTTTCCTTTGCCGGTCTCGGCCGGCGTAAATGGCGTAGATGACCAGCCCCAGAAGGTTCCAGCCGAGGAACATCAATTGGGTCTGCGCCGGCAGGCTGATGAAGAGGGAGAGACAGCCGGCGACGGCAACTTGCCCGACCGGCCATGCTGCAGGGGTCCAGTAGCCTCGTGGCAAGTCGGGTGCCTGGCGACGCATGATCAACATGCAGGCGGAGACCGCGGTGAAGGCGACGAGCGTCCCCGCATTGGCGAGCGCAACGATCTCGTCCAGGGGAAAAATGGCAGCGATGGTCCCGACGACCAGGCCAGTGAAAATCGTCGTTTTCACAGGGGCGCCCGTGGCGGACAATTGCGCCAGTCCCTTCGGCAGCAGCCCGTCCCTCGCCATGACAAGGAAGATGCGGCTTTGACCGTAAAGGAAGGCCAGGATTACTGTCGGCAGCGCGATCACGGCAGACAGCGCGAGAAACCGGGCGGCGCCGGGTTCCCCGAGCTCCCGCAGGATCAGTGCCAGCGGCTCGGGGCTGTTGGCGAAGTGGCCGAACGGCAAGGCGCCCAGGGCAACCCCCGCAATCACGGTGTAGATGGCGGCACAGGCAAGCATTGAGCCGACGATCCCGATCGCGAGATCTCGCCTCGGGTTGCGCGTCTCCTCCGCTGCCGTTGCAATCGCGTCAAACCCGTAGAAGGCCGAGAATATGATCGCCGCGGCGGCCATGATCCCGCGTTCAACCCCGTCCGGGCCCATCGACTTGGAAAAGCCAAAAGGATTGAACGGATGGAGGTTGGCTCCATCGAAATGGGGCAAAGCGACGAGCACGAACAAGCCGAGTGCGGATAGCTTGAGCAGCACCAGGACGGCCGTCAGCGCCATGCTCCTGCGCATTCCGGTAACGAGCAGCGCGGCAATTACGCCAATGATGAAGACGGCGGGAAGGTTGGCGATTCCTCCTGCGTGGGGTCCCCGCATCAGCTCCGCCGGGATCCCGAGCCACGCCTCCAGAAGGGGCGCGGCATATCCCGCCCAACCGACTGCGACTGCGCTGACGACGAGGCTATACTCGAGGATGAGGCTCCAGCCGATTGCCCAGGCGACCAGCTGGCCTATGACCACATAGCTATAGGTATAGGCGCTCCCGGACGCGGGGATCATCGTTGCCATCTCGGCGTAGGCGAGCGCTGCGCAGGCGCAGACGAACCCGGCAATGACGAAGGACAGAAGGACGGCCGGCCCGGCCTTGTCCGCGCCGACGCCAATCAGTGTCAGGATACCCGTCCCGACAATTGCGCCAACGCCCAAGGCGACGAGGTGCGGCCAACTCAGCGAGCGCGAAAGGCGTTGGCCGGCATCGTCCAGCTGGGCGGGTTCGATGGCCTTGCGGTGATTCCAGTTTTTCACTGGCCCCGTTTTCCGCGGCGATCTAGCCGAGGAGCAGGTGCGAAGCGATTACCAGGGCCGGAAGGCCTCCGATGTAGGAGGTGGCAACGAGGATGGTCGCGGTTTTTTCCCTTAGCATCGTCTGGCTTTCTTTCATCAGCTGTCCATTGGTGGACGCACCGCCCTTCTACCGCCGATGCCGCCGCAGTTGGCTTTGAAGAGCTTGACGGGAGCCGCAGATTCTGCGGTTCAAACAGGCGATGGACACAGAAGCTTTCCTTGACCGGATCGACCGCAAGATTCTCCGGGTCCTCCAGGCCGAGGGCAGGATCACCAACCAGGCGCTCGCAGAGCGCGTTGCCCTCTCGCCGAGCGCCTGCCTTGCAAGGGTGCGGCGACTCGAGCAGGCGGGGGTGATCCAGGGCTATCATGCACGGTTGGACCCTTTTCGCCTGGGCATCGGACTGGTGCTCTATGTCGAGGTGACACTTGAGGGACGGGACGCGGGGGAGCAGAAGCGGTTCGAGGCCGCGATCGCCGAAATGCCGCAAGTGGTCGAGGCTTCCCACGTCAGCGGCGATGTCGATTATCTGCTCAAGGTCGTGGTTCCCGGCATGGCGGATTGGGCACGCCTGCGGGACCGGTTTGCGAATGACATCCCGATCCGGCGCATCACGACCCACATCCTGATGAACAAGCCAAGGATCTTTACTGGCTACCCCATCGCGGAAACCGGTGGTCCGAAGGCGTCAGCCGGCCGCGCATCGAGGTGAGCGGCAGGCTGGCTAGCAGCAAGATTCTTCTCTAGAGCTGCAGGCCAGCAGCCGCTCCTAGCTCAACTGGATAGAGCGCCGGGCTTCGAACCCGGAGGTTGGGGGTTCGAGCCCCTCGGAGCGGGCCAGACGCCAATTGTCATGAGCAGGCGGATGATCCGCCTGGCCTTCCCATTAGCTCAGCGACTTTCCCTGTCCTGGGGCCGATAATGGCGGAGCGCCTGGCGCTCGACGCGGCTTATCCAGCCATTCTTGCATTTGGTGTAACGATGGCTGTCCTCGGGATGCCGCGCGGCGCATTCGTTCTTAATCAGCTCATAGGCCCGGGCCACCTCGGCGCTCGAGCGCGGCTCGTACGTCGCCACCTCCACGGCGTCCATCCTTTCGTAGGCGCGCGCGACCTCGGCGTTCGAGCGGAGATAGTCCCGGAAAGCGAGGTGTCGACGAATGGAATGGTCGCCGATGGCGTAACAGTGGAGATGGAATCGTCGCTGACCGGCTACCGGATCGCTAAGCGTGCAGAAGCGGCGGCCCTGGAGCCCGAATTCCCCGTGCCAGGCATAACCGAGAACCTCGATTCTGCCCCGGGCCCTTTCCAGCTCATCGAGACTGGGAGCAATGCCCATGAGGTCAACGATGGGCTTTGCGAGAATCCCCGGTATCGAGGTCGAGCCGATGTGGTGCACCTCGAGGATCGCACCTTCGGCGGCGCCCAGCAGGCGATCGGATTCCTCGTCAGCGATCCTCGCCCACCCAGGCTCGTGCCGCACGAGCCTGACGGGATATGGCGGCAGCATGGCGAAGATCATGCTGGGAACTTTCGCCAGCTGCAAGTCATCGAACGGCCTTATCCCTCGTGGGCCCGCTCACGTCGGCATCTTTCATTCTACGGGAAGCCGCCGATCATATTCAGCCTTGAGTGCTGTCCAGTGATCCCAGAAGGGCTTGGCGCGGCCTCCGGCAAGGCGGGCTCCAAGGACGTCCAGGTGCGCGTGCCATCCTGCGCTCACGCTCAGCATGATCGCCCGGTCTGGCAGACGGCTGTGCGTCAGCGTCAACCTGACCATGTCGCCCACCGGCTCAAGCTCGAAAATCACGCCGCCTGTCTCGCCCCAGCTGATGCCCAGTCGACGGGGCGGGTCGAGCTCGGTGATCGTCTCGGTCCGGCGGTGCTCGTCGCCGAAACCCTCCGGTGGGCTGCCCGGCGGATCGGTCAGTTCGCTGTTGCGCCAGACCAGTTCCACGGGCGCACCGACAGCCATCTCCATCCGCCCCGAAGCCAGCCATTTTCGCCTGAGATCGCTTTCGGTGAGATAGGCCCATACCCGGTCGATCGATCCCGGCAGCAGGCGCTCGATCCTGAGTGTCGCGGGCTCGGTGAGGACACCATATTCGCCAATGGTCGCCGAGATGCTCATCGTCATTCTCCTTCGCTGGACGGGGGGCTCGCGACGCTGTCGCCGCCAAGCAGCTGCTCGAGCCGATCGAGTCGGGATGACCAGAAACGCTCGTAATAGCGGAGCCACTCCTGGGCCGAGGACAGTGGTCCAGGCTCGAGATGGCACCAATGCGTGCGACCACGGACCTCGCGCCGGATCAGGCCGGCCTCCTCGAGGACCTTCACATGCTTGGATGCGCCGGCGAAGCTCATCGCGAAGGGCCGCGCGAGCTCGCCAATCGACTTTTCCCCGAGGGCGAGGCTGGCGAGCATCCCCCGCCGCGTGACGTCGCTCAGCGCATGAAAGACGTGATCAAGTTGCGAATCATATTCAACCATATAGTTGAATATCAGATTGGCTGCAGCAATTGTCAACCATTTGGTTAAATGAGTACATCCCGTGTATCGGCCTGCTTGCCCGGCGTTGGAGCCAGCGACGCGATGCCTCGCGAGGAAGCTGCTCTTGATTGTTGTGAGCCGGTCCCTAAACCGTTGAGCCGAGGCGGAGTTTGTTGCGTGGTCCGCCTGGCCGGTGGCTCGCCCAAGAGCAAGGATGGTGTATTGTCCGATCTGCTGCGTAATTCAGAGGAAGAGACGTTTCGGCTCCTGGTTGGGGCCGTTACCGATTACGCCATCTTCATGCTTGACCCCGAGGGTCGGGTGGCAACCTGGAATCCGGGAGCCGAGCGGTTCAAGGGTTACTCTGCCGACGAGATCATCGGCGAACATTTTTCCCGCTTCTTCACGCCCGAAGACATCGCGGCCGACCTCCCGGGCCGGGCCCTTCGGGTGGCAGCGCGCGAGGGGCGGTTCGAGGCTCGCGGTTGGCGGGTGCACAAGGACGGCAGCCGGTTCTGGGTCAACGCCGTTATCGATCCCATCCGGTCAAAGGACGGCAAGCTTCTCGGATTTGCCAAGGTGACCCGGGATATCACGGAGGAGAAGCGGGCCCAGGAAGAGCTCGAGGCTGCTCGTGAAGCTCTTGCCCAGTCCCAGAAACTGCAGGCGCTCGGCGAACTGACGGGCGGCATCGCCCATGACTTCAACAACCTGATGACCGTGATTGCCGGAGCAAGTGATTTCCTGCTGAAGAACCCGGACATGCCGGCCGCAAAGCGGCGACGTTATCTGAACTCGATCGCCCAGACTTCCGAGCGGGCTACCAGCCTCACCCAGCAACTGCTCGCATTTGGCCGGCGTCAGGCCCTCCGACCGACCGTCACGGACCTGTCCCTGCGGCTCGATGCCCTGGTGGAGATGTTCAAGCGGATGCTGGGCTCCAAGATCAGGGTCGAGCTGGAGCTTCGATCAAAGACACCGTTGATCGAAGTTGACCTCGCACAGTTCGAGGCAGCGCTGCTCAACGCCGCGGTCAATGCGCGGGATGCAATGCCTGACGGCGGTGTCCTGACCATCGCGACCGAAGATTGCATGCACGAGGGCCAGCCGGCGATCTGCATCAGCATTGCCGACACTGGCGTTGGAATTCCGGCCGACATCCTGTCGCGGGTGTTTGAGCCCTTCTTCACCACCAAGGAGATCGGCAAGGGCACCGGCCTCGGTCTCTCGCAGATCCATGGTTTTGCCGAGCAGGCCGGCGGCCGGGCCGAAGTGGAGTCCACCGTGGGAGAAGGGACCGTCGTCAACATCATCCTTCCGCGAACCGACAAGCCGTTGGCGAACAATGACAAGGAAGCATGTCTCGCGGATATCCCGGGCGGGCTGAAGGTGCTCCTGGTCGAGGACAATATCCAGGTCCGGGATTTCGCGGCCGAACTGCTCGAGGATCTCGGCTGCCAGGTGGTCACTGCCAATGATGCGTCGGCAGCGCTGAAGGCGCTGGAGGGGGGCAGTTTCGACATCGTCTTCTCCGACGTGGTGATGCCGGGAATGAGCGGCGTCGAACTTGGCGAGAAGATCAAGGCCTACTGGCCCAACCTGCCGGTGCTCCTTGCAACGGGTTTCGTCGGGACGCTGGGCGGCGGTTCGGGCAGGTTTGCAGTGGTCTCGAAGCCCTATGACGCCTCGAGCCTGCGCGAGGCGATTGCCAACCTCCTCAAAGCTGACCAGCAAGCCTAGAAAAGCTCGAGGGAAGCCAGTCCGTCGGTTGCACTCCCCGTCGGCAATCACTTCCAGTTGCTTCGAAAGACCTCATGGCGCCCGGAGCGTGCGCCCGCGTGGAAAGCCTGCTGCACGCGGGAAAAGAGCGCATAAAGGGCCGGGCAATGGATGGGACGGGCGGATCGCCACTTGCGCCGACATTCCTCGCGACGCAGGGTAAGGCCCGCGCGCCAATCCAGTGGGGGAAAATAATGAGCGACCTGAATGCCAGCGGTAAAGACAAGAGGTCGGTACCGGCCTGGTATTGGCTGATTGCCCTTGCAGCGGTGCTCTTCGAGGGCGCGGGCGCATATCTGTTCGCTACCAGCATTGGAATTGATCCCCAGTCGCTGCCGCTCGACCAGCGCGCGATCGTCGAAGCCACGCCGCAATGGATGAACATCGCCTGGGGAGTTGCGATCGCCGCGGGAGTCCTCGGAGCCCTTTGCCTGCTATTGCGCCGACGCCTGGCAGAGCCGCTGCTCCTTGCATCTCTCCTCGCGGTGGTCGTCCAGTTCTCTGGCATTGTCCTGGTAAGGCAGCTTCGCGAACTCACCCCCGAAGAGCATCTGCTTGTGCCAGTAGTCGTACTCTTCCTCGCCTATGGTTTCTGGCAGGCGTCAAAGCTTGCCCGAAAGCGGGGTTGGCTGGCCTAGGGAAGGGACGGGCGGGCGCCTTCGGGCGCTCACCCGCCGATGGCTGGTACTAGCGGGGCTTCTTCTCGCCTTTCTTCTTGGCGGCCTTCTCCTTGGCCTTCTCATCTTCCACCGTCGCAGTGGTCGCCGGCTCTGGCGCAAGGCTGTCCGTTTCTGCCGGCGTAGCCGGTGTCGCCGCCGTGGCCGGGGTTGCTGGGGTGGCCGGGGTCGCTGGAGTCGACGTCGCCGGGTCGGCGGGCGTTGCAGGCGTCGCTGGAGTCGCCGCGGTCGCAGGCGTGGCCGGGGTCGCCGCATTGTCCGAAGCAGGCTTGTTGGCAGGCTGTGCCACAAGCGCCGCGCCGGCCGTCAGGCCAAACGAGGCGGCGGCGATGGTCATGAACATGGTCGATCTTTGCATTTTAGCGTCCTCCTGTGCCGGGAAGCGGGCAGGACGTCCCCGCCCGCGCTGGCTACGCTGCTGGGCCCGTTAATATCCGCAGGTCACGATGGGTCGTTGCAGCGACGGGGCTGGCTGCCGCCGGGCCCAGCCGCTAGAACCGCCCGATGTCCACATACACCATTGATACGGCGACCAGCCGTGCAACGCCTACTCCCGTCCCGGGAAAGCGGATGACCGTACCGGCCATCCGTGGTCGCAAGAAGGAGGGCCGGACCGAGCAGCCACTGGTCATGCTGACTGCCTACACCATGCGGATGGCGCAGCTCCTGGACTCCCACTGCGAGATGCTCCTCGTTGGCGACAGCCTCGGCCAGGTGATCTATGGCCTTCCCTCGACCGTGCCGGTCACGATGGAAATGATGTGTGCCCATGGTGCCGCCGTCGTGCGCGGCAGCTGGCATGCCCTGGTCGCGGTGGACATGCCGTTCGGCTCCTACGAGGCATCGCCGGCCCAGGCGTTCGAGAGCGCGTCGCGGATCATGAAAGAGACTGGATGCGCTGCGGTAAAGCTCGAGGGAGGCGAGGCAATGGCTCCGACCGTCGATTTCCTGACGAAGCGCGGGATACCGGTCATCGGCCATGTCGGGCTTACTCCCCAGGCAGTGAACGTGCTCGGGGGTTACGGCGCGCGTGGAAAGAGCAGCGCCGAGGCTGAAAAGATACTGGGCGATGCCAAGGCCGTCGCGGCTGCCGGCGCATTCGCAGTGGTGGCAGAAGGGGTGATGGAGCCCATCGCCGATCGCCTGGTGGAGGCGGTTGACGTACCGGTCATCGGAATTGGAGCGTCGAGGCACTGCGATGGCCAGGTGCTCGTGACAGAGGACATGCTTGGACTGTTCGAGCGGACTCCACGGTTCGTGAAGCGCTACGCCGACCTTTCAGGCGAGATCGACAAGTCCGTGGGCCAGTATGCGGCCGAGGTGCGCGACCGGAGTTTCCCGACAGCCGAGCAGACCTATCGACCCAAGGAATAACGGCAACGCAACGACTGCCGGGCTCCCGCGTTAACTGCGGGTCCAAGAATGGACGGAAAAAAAGGAGTAGGCGGCATGAAGATGTTGCTTGCCACGGTGGCCGCTATTTCCATTGCGGCCCTGGCCCTTGGGCCCGCTGCAGCGGAAAGCAGGACGAGCCACGGCGTCACTATCCATAGCGGCAGCGGCTTTGTCGCGCCCGGCGACCGGCGCGGATCATTCGACCGGCGGCATCGCAGGAGCTCAGACATAGTTGTCGGCAGCATCGTCGGCGGAGAGTGGGCGCTCTACAATAACCGCACTTTCGAGCCCGACAGCTACAACGACTGGTGGCACGAGCGGCCCTGGCGAAGCTATCCGCGCTGGGTGACCAGCAGCAGCTGCGATCGCTTGTGGTGGGGTGGCGGCGCCTGGCGCTGCGGCTGGTAGGCTCCCGAAAGGCCCGGGCCGCCCGGTACCGGGCCCTTCGCCTGCTCCATTCTTCGATACGGCGATTATTGTCGGTCAATGGTCAACCGGTCCCGTTAATCGCTAGCTATTGCGCCAATCCCCTTTGCCTTTCCCTCATGGCGCGCTAGACGAGACGCCGCCAGCTCCTGTTCATTTAGGGTGGGGAAAAAAACGGAGTTGGCAATCCCCACGGCAATTCTCTGAGGACACATTGGCGCTTCCAACCGATCCAGCCGAAAGCTTTGTCCGCGAAGTCGATGAAAACCTGCGTCGCGACCAGTTGCGCGACATGGCCAAGAATTATGGCGGCTGGATAGTCGCTGGCATCATCCTGTTCCTCGGGGCGGTCGGCGGCTTTCTCTACTGGCAGAGCCACCAGCGCGAACAGGCCGCGGCCCAGAGCGAGACGATGTCAGCCGCGCTCGACAAGGTTGCCACGGGCAATACCAAGGCTGCCCGGGATGAACTGGCGCCGCTCGGTGATTCCTCGAACGACGTCGTCCGGGCAAGCGCCCTTCTGGGTCAGGCTTCGCTTGCGCTGCGCCAGAACGACCGAAAGGCAGCGGTCAACTTCTTCCGCCAGGTTGCCGATGACGGCGGGTTGCCACAGGCTTACCGCGATCTCGCGACGGTCCGGCTGACCATGACCGAGTTCGACCAGCTCAAGCCTGACGAGATCATTACCCGGCTCTCGCCGCTGGTGAAGCCCGGCAATCCCTTCTTCGGAACTGCCGGCGAGATGACCGGCATGGCCATGCTTGCCAAGGGCGACAAGGCCGGAGCGGGCAAGCTGTTCGCGCAGATTGCCGCAGACGGCCAGGTGCCACAGTCCATTCGCAGCCGAGCGGTCCAGCTCGCCGGCTCCCTCGGGGTTGACGCGACCGCGTCCATCCCGGGCAATCCCGCAGCAAATCCTGCCCCTTAGGATCCAACCGATATGCGTCACGTAACCCGCGTCATCCTGCTTCTCGCCTCCGCTTCGCTGCTTGCCAGCTGCGGTGGCGGCGGCCCGCTGGGCATTTTCAAGAAAAAGGACAAGGTCACCGTTCCGGGCGAACGGATCGCGGTGCTGGTCAACGAGGCCGACATCGAGATTGACCCGGCCACGGCCGCGCTGCCGATGAGCCTGCCAGTCGCCATCGTCAACGATGCCTGGGCACAGTCGGGTGGCAACGCCTACAAGTCCGTCGGTCACCTTGCTCTTGGCAGCGCGCTGAGAACGGCATGGACCGCCTCGATCGGCCAGGGCAGCGACAAGGACCGTCGGCTCGGCGGCGGGCCGGTGGTGGCCGAAGGAAAGGTCTTTACCATAGACACGGCCGGGACGGTCCGTGCCTTCAATGCCAGTAGCGGCCAGCAGCTCTGGTCAGCCAGGTTCGGCGACATCGGGGAGAATGCCGGTGCCGTTTATGGCGGCGGCGTCGGCTATGACTCGGGCCGGGTCTATGCAAGCAACGGACTTGGCTATGTCGCGGCGCTGAACGCCTCGGACGGCTCGGCGATCTGGACGGTGAAGCCAGGCGGCCCACTTCGCGGCGAGCCATCCATCTCTGGCGATGCGGTCTATGTCATGAGCCAGGACAACCAGATCTATTCGCTCAAGACTGCTGACGGCTCGACCAACTGGAGCAATGCTGCAGCGCTCGAGATCGCCGGTATCATGGGTTCCGCGGCGCCCGCCGTTGCCAGGGGCACGGTCGTCGCCGGCTTCTCGTCGGGCGAACTCAACGCCTATCGCTACGAAAATGGCCGGCAGGTCTGGCAGGACGCCCTGTCACGCACGTCGATCACGACCAGCGTCGCGTCCCTCTCCGACATCGACGCCGATCCGGTGATCGACAACGGGGTTGTCTATGCGATCGGCCAGGGCGGGCGGATGGTGGCGCTCGACCTTTTCTCCGGCCAGCGCATCTGGGAACTCAACTTTGGTGGCATTGCCACTCCCTGGGTTGCTGGCGATTGGCTTTTCGCGGTGAACGACAAGGCCCAGCTGGTTGCCGTCAGCCGCGCCACCGGCAAGATCCGCTGGATCAACCAGCTGCCGCGGTACCGCAAGCAGAAGAGCAGGTCGGGGCTGATCACCTACGTCGGACCCGTGCTCGCCGGTGATCGCCTGATTGTCGCGGGTTCGAACGGGGCCCTCATCAACGTCAACCCGATCGATGGCAGCTTCCAGAGCCAGACGGACGTCGACGATGCCGTCAGCTTCCAGCCGGTCGTCGCCAATAACATGCTCTACCTGTTGACCGACCGCGGAAGGCTGATCGCCTACCGCTAAGGTTGACGCGGTGCCGATGGGCGGGCAGGGGCGCTTCATGCCCCTTCCAACCGTCGCGATCGTCGGCCGCCCGAACGTCGGCAAATCGACGCTGTTCAACCGTCTCGTCGGCAAGCGCGTCGCGCTGGTCGACGACCGGCCCGGCGTGACCCGTGACCGTCGAGAAGGCGAGGGCCGCCTGTTCGACCTCAGTTTCCGGGTCATGGACACGGCCGGCTTCGAGGACCAGGATCCCCAGTCATTGCCCGGGCGGATGCGCGCCCAGACCGACGCTGCCGTACGCGAGGCCGACGTTGCTCTTTTCCTGATCGACGCGCGCGAGGGCCTGACGCCTCTCGACGAGGAAATTGCCCGCTGGCTCAGGAGCCATTCGACGCCCGTCGTCATCGCCGCCAACAAGGCGGAAGGGAGGGCCGGCGAATCAGGAATCCTCGAGGCCTATTCCCTCGGGCTTGGCGAGCCGATTGCCATCAGCGCCGAGCATGGCGAGGGGCTTGCCGACCTGTTCGAGGTGATCCGGCCCCACGTCGAGCATGACCATTATGAGACCGAGGCCGAAGAAGCCGCTCATGGCGAGGGGCCATTGAAGCTGGCGATTGTCGGCCGCCCCAATGCCGGCAAGTCCACGCTCGTCAACAAGATGCTCGGCGAGGAGCGAATGATCACCGGGCCAGAGGCCGGCATCACCCGTGACAGCATCAGCCTTGACTGGTCCTGGAAGGATCGGCCCGTCCGGCTGGTCGACACTGCGGGCTTGAGGAAAAGGGCCAAGGTCGAGGACAAGCTTGAAAAGCTTTCGGCGGCAGATACCAAGCGGGCAATCGACATGGCCGAGGTGGTCGTCCTGCTGCTCGATGCGACCCGCGGGCTGGAAGCGCAGGACCTCAGGATCGCCGACCAGGTGCTGGAGGAAGGCCGGGCGCTGGTCATTGCCCTCAACAAGTGGGACATCGCCGAGAATGCCTCCTCGCTGTTCAACGGGGTCAAGGCAGCGCTCGAGGAGGGGCTTTCGCAGCTCAAGGGCGTCCCCGTACTGGCCGTATCGGCAGTGACCGGGAAGGGCATTGACCAGCTGCTAGGGGCCGCATTCGAGGTACGCGAGGGCTGGTCCCGCCGGGTTTCGACCGGCGAACTCAACCGTTGGTTCGAGCGCGCGGTAGATGCCAATCCGCCGCCTGCGCCCGGCGGCAAGCGAATCAAGCTGCGCTACATCACCCAGGTGAAAACGCGGCCGCCCAGCTTCGTCGTGTTCGGCAGCCGGGTCGACCAGCTTCCGGCCAGCTATGGCCGCTACCTGCTGAACTCGATGCGGCGCGACCTCGATCTTGGGCCAGTTCCACTGCGGCTCACCATGCGGTCCCCCAAAAACCCGTTCCATTCCAAGGGATAATAACCGCTCCTTTACCCTTTGCAGGTTAGGCAGAGCAGGTGGGGAAGCGCCTTGACCAGGGACGCCACGGAGAAAGAGATCAGGTGGACGACGGCCAGGATATCATCGACTGGGCATATTTCGAGAAGAGCCGGGCCGAGCTTGGGCCGGGCTTTATCCGCATTCTCAGCTATTTTCGCGAGGACGGCGCCAAGAGCCTTCAGGCGATCGAGCAGGCGATGCGCGAGCAGAACACGGTCGCGCTCGTCATCCCGGCCCATACGCTGAAAGGTGAGTCCCGCCAGTTCGGCGCCGAGCCGCTGGCAGCGGTTGCCGAGAAGATCGAACAGACGGCGCGCTTTTGCGTCGAGACCCACCGCTTTCCGGACGAGCTGGTGCCTGACGTGGTCGAGCTTCGAAGGCTCTGGTCGCGCACCATTGAGCTGTTCGACAAGGCAACCAACCCGTTGCAGAGCCGCGCCCCGGCGGCCGGCGGCTTTGGCCGCAAGGTCGCCAACCAGGGATTTGGCCGGATCTAGCCTCTACGCCGCCTCCGCGGGTCTCGACCGTCGCATTGGCTGGAACTTGCCCCGGGACAGGCTGCGCCAAAGCCATTCGAGCGGCCCATAGTGGAAATGGTCGAGCCAGGGCTTTGACCAGGCCAGCATCACGAGCCATGTGCCCAGTACCGGGAGCCAGAGCTCGGCCCGGCTGAGCTCGCCATAGAGCCCGATGCCCCAGCCGTAGAAGAGCCCTGTCATCAAGATGGACGTCCCGAGTTAGTTGGTGAAAGCGGCCCTTCCGGCAGCAGCAACGCGGCTGGTCAGCCATCCGCCGTCCCGGGCGAGGAGGATGACGAGGGCCGCGATTGCGATGATCATCGCGGGCCGGACAAGAATAGTCGCTGCCATGGAACAGGCCACCAGGATCACGGGGCTGAAGCCTTCCCGGAAAATGAGCCAGGCAAGCAGCAGGTAGATCGGGATGGTCGCTAGGAATCCGGCGCGTGCGATTCGGCGATATGTCCTGTCGGCCATTGAGCCCGTCAGAAAGCCAGTCCTGAGCGCGGCCATGCCGAACAGCATGTAGCCGAGCGTTTCGAACCCGAAGAGGATGCCATAGAACAGCGGGTCAAGCAGGTGATGCGTCAGCTGGTTGCTGGCGATCCCGCTCCAGGGTCCCTGGTAAAGAGCCATTTGCTGGCTGAGCTCGCCGGGCGTCGGGACCCGGACCCACGCCGTGGCGGAACGCCATTGCGTCAATGCCTCGACGGATGCACCGGGCCGCGAAATGGCCTCGGAAAGTTCCGAGACATTCCCCGCCAGGCTTGCCATCAGCACGAACTGGACCAGGACGAACCCCGTCCCCCATCCGATCAACCTTGCAGGAGAGAGATGCCGATAGAAGAAGGCGACCATTCCGGCGAGCGCGTAGCCAAACAGTATGTCGCCAAACCAGATGAAGTAGAAATGGATGGCGCCGAACAGCAGGAGCACGATCATTCGCCGGAAATGGACGGAGGCGATATTCTCGTCCCGAGCGCGAGCGCGTTCGATTACGAGAAGCATAGAGGCGCCGAACAGGAAGGAAAACAGGCCGCGCATCCGGCCGTCGACTAGGACGAAGTTGAAGGCGTAGCTTGCAAGATCGATGGGACTCTCGCTGCCATAGGCGAGCGGATTGATATAGGCCGCAACCGGCATGGCGAAGGCGACAATGTTCATTGCCAATATGCCCATGACGCCGACGCCGCGGACTATGTCGAGTGTGGCGATGCGCCCCTTTTCTGCTGCAATCATCCGTTGGTCGCCTGCCGCCGTTCAAGCCGGACGCTACAGCTGGGGCGGGGCCCGCTCCAGCGGCTTTGCGAAGCCAGGCCCGCGTCGGGGGCCTTCAAGCCTGGTAGGGTTACTGGCTCGCGAGAAGCCGTGCCCTATTCGCCGGCGGCCTCGCTTTGCAACTGGATGTAATTCTGAAGCCCCATGCGGCTGATCATCTCGAACTGGGTCTCGAGTGTGTCGACATGCTCTTCCTCATTGTCGAGGATTTCACTGAACAGGTCCCGGCTCACAAAGTCGCGGACCTGCTCGCAATGGGCAATGGCGCCCCTCAGCTGCTCGACCGCCTCAAGCTCCAGGGCGAGGTCACATTTCAGGATTTCCTCGACGCTCTCGCCGATCCGCAGCTTTCCCAGCATCTGGAAGTTGGGAAGCCCGTCGAGGAAAAGAATGCGCTCGGACAGCTTGTCGGCGTGCTTCATCTCGTCGATGGACTCGTGGCGCTCGAACTCGGCGAGCTTGTCGATGCCCCAATTGTCCAGCATCCGGTAATGCAGCCAATATTGATTAACTGCGGTCAGCTCGTTCTTGAGCGCCTCGTTCAACAGCTGAATGACCTTTTGATCGCCCTTCATCGCGGCCTCCCGTCCAATCCACGGGTCTAACGTCCGAGAGGAGCAAAAGGAAGCAGTTAATGGCGGAAATCAGGGAAAAATAATGCGACTTAGTCGCATCTATGCCGCCTTGGCATCGACCGAAAGCATGCGCTCGCGTTCCTCCTCGACGATCTCGGTGGCGCAGGGCAGGCAGCACCCGCACTGGACCTCGCAGCCGAGCGACCTGTAGGCCGAACGCGGGCAGGGGGCGCCCTGGCGTACCGCGGCCCTTAGTTCGTCCTCGCGAATCGAATTACAGACGCAAACGATCATGGAGATCGGTTTATGCGATAATGCGAACTATTCGCAAGTGGAAAATATACTCAGACAAAGCCCCGGCGTCGGATGGTGCGCGAGGCGACCAGGGCAATCGGGATGCCGACCAGCACAATATGCGCAAATAGCTGGGTGAGGGTCGACACGAGGCTTGGGGGAAGCGCGGTTTCGAACCGTAGTGGAACGACGACCCAGTTCATTACGAAATAGGTAGCGAGGCCATAGATGGTTCCCCATTGCAGCGGCCGGTCGAGCAGCGCCCGCCGTCGCCGGGCGAGGTAAATATATATCGCTGCCATGATGGCCATCAGCGCAAAGTGGGTCAGCAGCCCGATCAGCGACCCAAGCGCGCCGAGCTCGGCGGCCGGCGGAAAGGGACCTGAACCGACATAGCGCAGCATTGCGCCTATCTCCCGGCCGAACAGCAGGGTGAGTATCATTGCAAAAGCTATGTCGAGCGTTCCCGCGACCAAAGTCGCCAGTGCCGTGGCGCGTCCCATTGGCAATCTCCCCCGATTGTTGCGGCAAGACGTAGCGAGGCGGGACGAGCTAATCCATCCCCACTAGTTTTCGGGGCTTCCAGCGGGAACGATTAGCTTCAGCCCCGACCATTGTCCGACGAGCGTGCATGGCTCGGCGTCGGCCAGGTGGAGCGGGCGGGCAATGCGCCGGACGATTTCCTCGTCGAGGCCCCCCTCGGGCGATCCGCCGGACCAACCGACCCAGACCAGGGAGCCGGGCGCCATCAGCGGGAGAAGCATTCGAAGCTCGCAGTCCAGCGTCGCGCAGTGGCTCACGATCATCACAGCGATGTCGACCGGAGGATCGGGAAGCTCGAGCTCGGTGAAGGAGGGGGCTCCCCGTTCGATCTCGGCGCGCAGTTCGGCCGGCATGTCCGGAAGCCAGGCGCGCATCCCCGGCCCAAGTCCGAGCCGCTGCGCCAGTGGCGCGTCCGGGACCGGACCGCTCATCCCGCTCCGAGCTCTCCGTGCATCAGGGCCGGGAAAAATCCCTCGTGCACGGAGCGGAGATCGACGAGCGCAACCGCGACCTGCTGTCCACTGCCCTTGTCGACGCGGATCGAGCTTCCGCCCGTTTTCCCGATTTCCTCGAGGATGATCCCGGCCTCGTCGGCGCGCTGGCGAACGAGCGCCAGCTTGTCGCTGCTCGAGGTGATGACGTAGCGGCCCTGGTCCTCGGCAAAGGCAACGGGCCCGGGAGGAAGGCTGCTCACGAACCCTATGTCGCCTGCCAGCGCCATTTCGGTAACGGCCACAAGAGGTCCCCCGTCGGAAACATCGTGCACCGCGGTAACCAGGCCGTCGGCAACGAGCTTTCGGACAAACTCGCCATGCCTCCGTTCCTGGTCAAGGTCGACAGGCGGCGCCTCGCCATCCCGCCGGCCATGAATTTCATGGAGCCAGGTGGATTGCCCGAGATGGCAACCAAGGCCGCCCACCAAGAGTACCGGTTCGCCCTCGGCCTTGAAGGCAATCGATGCGCTGGACGCCCAGTCGGAAAGAAGGCCAACGCCGCCGATCGCAGGCGTTGGAAGTATGGCACTGCCGCCACCCGTGGCCTTGCTTTCATTGTACAGCGACACATTGCCCGAGACGACCGGGAAATCGAGCGCTCGGCAGGCCTCTCCCATGCCGTCGAGGCAACCGACGAACTGGGCCATGATCTCTGGCCTCTGGGGATTTCCGAAGTTGAGGCAGTTCGTCACCGCGAGCGGCGTCGCGCCGACCGCTGACAGGTTCCGGTAGGCCTCGGCGATCGCCTGCTTGCCGCCCTCGCGAGGATTGGCGAAGCAGTAGCGCGGCGTGCAGTCGGTGGTGATTGCCAGCGCCTTTCGGGTTCCGTGGACCCGCACGACAGCGGAATCGCCCCCGGGCCGCTGGACCGTGTCCGCGCCCACCTGGCTGTCATATTGCTCCCAGATCCAGCGGCGGGAGGCGAGGCTTGGCGAGCCCATCATTTTCAGAAGATCCGCCGCGACATCACCGCCAGCCGGGATTTCGCCCAGCGGCCTTACGCCGGCCCAGGAGCGATATTCATCAGGGTTGAGATAGGGCCGGTCATATTCGGGGGCCTCGTCGGCCAGCGGTTCGAGCGGAATGTCGCAGACGATCTCGCCATTCCATTCGAGCTGCATCCTGCCAGTGTCCGTGACTTCGCCGATGACCGCGAAATCCAGCTCCCATTTCCGGAAAATGGCCTCGGCCTCGGATTCCGCCTCGTGATCGTAACCCAGCAAATGCAGCGTACCGTGCACGACCATGTGCGCCCAATGGGCTTCCGGCGCCTTTCGCTGGGCCTCGGCCTCTCGGGCAAGGGCGAGGCCGGCCCCAACGGCGCGCTACAGAATCATACTTGCTCTCCTGGCTCTCGGAGAGCATCATCTCGTAAGGCGTCATGCCTTCCTCGCGGCATGGCACCTTGTTCATGTTGAGCTTGATGCCGGCACCGCCCTTGGAGGCCATTTCGACCGACGAGCTGGTCAGGCCGGCGGCACCCATGTCCTGAATTGCAACGATCGCGTCGGTCGCCATCAGCTCGAGGCAGGCTTCGATCAGCAGCTTTTCCGTGAACGGATCACCAACCTGCACCGTTGGCCGCTTCTCGTCCGAGTTCTCGTCGAAGTCAGCGCTGGCCATGGTCGCACCGTCGATGCCATCGCGACCGGTC
>JAJJPO010000062.1:0-5127 GCA_032907585.1 Sphingomonas sp.
GGACGTTGCCACGATCGATCGCGTTACCGATCGCAGCGCCGGCGACGCCGCCAAGGATCGTGTTGAGGGTGCGGGACCCACCGACGTCGACCGAATTGCCAAGCAGCGCGCCGATGCCGGCACCGATGATGAGCCCGGTCGTGCCGTCATCGCGGCGGCAGTAATAGCGACCATCATATCCGCGGTAGACCCGGTCATAGCGGCCCAGGCGGCGGTCGGCGTAATAGTTACCGCTACGATAGTAGCGATCGGCATAGTAGCGGCCGTACCCCGGCTCGTAGCGGTTCCAGTCATAGTTGCGATAGTGGCGCCAGTCGCGAACGGCCTGGCGGCGATCGCGGCGGGTCTCGCGAACCTCGCGGGCAATCTCCCTACGGCACTCGCGCAGCTCGCGGTTATATTCACGGCGGCTGTCCGCGCGCCGCAGTTCACGATCGCACTCGCGCTGCTCACGACGGATGTCGCCCCGATCCAGTGCCAGCGCCGGAGCCGGCAGCGCGACCGGTGCGAGGGTTGCAGCGGCGGAAGCGGCAATCAGAAGCGTCTTCATCATCAGTCCTACTCTTCACTTTTTCCGGCCCGGTGACTCTTTCACCGGCCTTGAAAGCAGAGTTGGACTAGTCACGCTGAACGGATTGTGAGAGCGCCGTTCATTTCCCAGCAGGAATGATTACCTCGGCACGACGATCGTCGGGCGCAGGTTGGCAATGACCTGGCGGGCATCGAAGCTCATCGGGTCACCCGGCCTCGTCCCGCGGAACATGACGATTTCCGCATTGGCCTCGTAGCTGACCACCGTACGCACATCGACCCGGTCGGCCCAGAAGGGGTCGCCATACCAGGGATCCCAGTAGCGCCATCCATAATAGCCGCGGTAACGCCAGTAGGGACGCCAATAGGGGTAAGGTCCGGGGCCATAGCCCCCGGTTACCCTGGTATCGACGTTACGGTCCGTGTCGCGGCGGACCATGGTGAATCCGTCATATCCATTGGCGAGCGTCAGCTCTGCCGCGCGATACAGGAGGTAGTTTTCGACGCGCTGCCGCGATGTATAGTCGTTGCCGACGAAGGCCACGCGATAACGGTTCGCCTCGATACGCTGTTCGGTGAAGCCGCCGCTGGCGCCCCTGGTGCCAAGCGGCTGGTAGGGCGTTGCTGTCGCGCAGGCGGTGACGACCAGCGCCGCGGCTACTGGTCCAAGCAATGAGCGTATCCTTGCGGACCGACGGGTTGAGTTGGTCATACGCTTTACTCCAGGCTTACTAAAATGGCCCCACTTGCAAGGAAAACGCGGAACGAGGGTGCAACGTTCCGGGAAGCGGGGCAGCCTCAGGGTTCCGCCGGAATCGCGGCCGGAAAGATCCAGGCACGAAAGAATTCTGCGCGATTTTCTCCCGGCGCGGACCTGGTTGTTCGAGGCCAAGCGACCCGGCGGGCCCGGGTCCTCGACGGGCACGACCCACCAGTCTCCGGATCAGCCCTCGATGATGACCCGGTTGCCCTTCTTGGTCAGCCCGTAGAGATGCTTGGCGAATGCCATTGGCATCCTGATGCAGCCGTGACTTGCCGGGTAACCGGGTGTCACGCCGCCGTGGATCGCAATGCCCTTGTCGTCGATATTCTGCATGAACGGCATCGGCGCATTGTCATATTTGCGGCTGTGATACATCGGCCGCTTCCAGTTGATGGTCCAGAACCCAAGCGGGGTCGGGTGGCCCTTCTTGCCGGTCGAGACATTGGACACGCCGATCAGCTTCTCCCCCTTGAACACGAAGGCGATCTGGTTGGCGATATCGACGGTGATCTCGACATCGCCATCAACCGGGAAGTTCGGAGTCCAGTGATGTTCGCCGGGCTTCAATCGAACCTTGCCGAAGGTGGCGTACATCGCCTCATAGCCCTTGGCCGAAAAGCCGTTGGTCCAGCGATAATCGGTCGGCGGCACGACCGAGCGCGGCTGGGCTACCGCGACGGGAGCCTGCCGCGGCGGAGCCACCGAGCATGCCGCCAGCGCCCCGACCAGCCCAAGCACAACCAACCGGTGGATATTGTTCGGTCCGCGCAACGGTGCACTCCAGGAAAATTATCCGCATTTCAGTGCATGAGCGCCGGGAGACTCACAAGCTGTCGGCGTTAACCAACGCCCGCCATTTGACGTTCCCAGCCCTCGACTTGGCGATAACGGGCACCAATTCGGCCGGGAAACGGACCGACAACGAAACCTGCCAGCTTGACCCGCCATCGCGCCGCGCTAGCAGTGGCGTCGGCGGCGAGGAGGCAATTTCGAAATGGTGAGGGAAGGGACGGGTTCGCCCGGACATCGCGCCGTCCAGCTGGGATGGACGATTTTCGCGCTGGTCGCCCTCTACGCCTTCCTTCAGGATTTCATGAGTCCCGACTGGCGCGCAGGGATCGCAGCGCCGCTGGTGTTGCTCGGATTTCGCGGTGCGATCTCGGCTCTACCCGAGGAGGGGATCAGCCGGGCAATGCTCTGGCAGGGCGCGCTCGTCCTCATCCCCTTCATGGGACTTTATGGTCTGCTCGACCTTCTGTTCGTCTCGGACCTCCCTGCCGGGCTGATCTCGCTGGGCGCCATCCTCGGCCTCTGGGCGCTGTTTTTCCAGCTGGTCTCGGCCGAAGCCGATTAGCCGGAGCTCATCAGCTTCCTGATCCCGCGAGCGGCCTGGCGCAGCCGCTGCTCATTCTCGACCAGGGCAATCCGCACATGGCCTTCACCCTCCTCGCCGAACCCGACGCCAGGGGCAACCGCGACATGCGCCTCGGTCAGCAGCATCTTTGAAAATCCCATGCTTCCCAGGTGGCGGAACTGCTCCGGGATCGGGGCCCAGGCGAACATGCTCGCCATCGGCACCGGGACATCCCAGCCAGCGCGGGCGAAACATTCGACCAGCACGTCGCGCCGCTTGCGGTAGAGCTGGCGGTTAGCCTCGACGCAGTCCTGTGGCCCGTTGAGCGCCGCGACCGCCGCGGCCTGGATCGGCGTGAAGGCGCCATAGTCGAGGTAGCTCTTGACCCGGGTAAGCGCGCTGATCAGCCGTTCGTTGCCGACCGCGAAGCCCATCCGCCAGCCGGCCATGGAGTAGGTCTTCGACATGGAGGTGAACTCGACCGCCACCTCCTTCGCACCGGGAACCTGGAGGATCGACGGGGTTGGGACGTCACCGAAATAGATCTCGGCATAGGCAAGATCGGAAATGATCCACAGGCCTTCTGCCCGGGCGAACTCGACCAGCTGGCGGTAGAAGTCGATATCGACGACCTGTGCGGTGGGGTTGGAGGGATAGCCGATCACGAGCACCTTGGGCCGCGGCACGGTAAAGCGCATGGCATGCTCGAGCCGCTGGAAGAAGTCAGGGCCGGGGACCGCCGGGATGGAGCGGACCGACGCTCCGGCGATGATGAAGCCGAAATGGTGGATCGGGTAGCTGGGGTTGGGGGTCAGGACGACGTCGCCTGGCGCGGTGATCGCCTGGGCAAGGTTGGCAAGTCCCTCCTTGCTGCCCAGCGTCACGATGATTTCGCTCTCGGGGTCGAGTTCGACCCCGAAGCGGCGCTGATAATAGGCGGCCTGGGCCTTTCTGAGCCCCGGTATGCCTTTCGAGGCCGAATAGCGGTGGGCAGTCGGCTTTGCGGCCACCTCGGCAAGCTTGGCAATGACATGGGGCGGCGGCGCACCGTCGGGGTTGCCCATGCCAAGGTCGATGATGTCCTCGCCGCGCGCCCGGGCGGCTGCCTTCATCGCGTTCACCTCGGCGAAGACGTAGGGCGGCAGGCGGCGGATGCGGTAGAAATCCTCGGTCATGTCCAACCATGACGTCGATGCTGCACTGCGGCAAGCCTATCTATTATATGCCGGGAGCTTGAGGCCCCGGGCGATGGCTGCCGCCCGAAGCGAGAAACCGGCAAGGCCAGCGACCAGTGCTGCGAGCGCGGGGGGCGCGGCCGCGAGCGAGAGAATCACCAGGAGCCCGGCAGCAAGCGCCGCTGCGGTCACGTAAAGCTCGGGGCGCATGAGAATCGAGGGCTCGCCGGCAAGCACGTCGCGGATGATGCCGCCGACGCAAGCGGTCATTACGCCCATCGCGAAGGCAGGGACGGGCGCGACCCCATAGTTGAGGGCCTTTGCAGCGCCATAGGTCGCATAGGCCGCGAGCCCGACGGCGTCGAACCAAAGCAGCGCCCGCTCCGCTGCCGCCTTTTTCGACAGGAACCAGACTCCGAGGGCAGCGCCGATGCAGATGAGGAGAGTGCCGTTGGTATGCACCCAGAACACCGGTGCACCGATGAGCAGGTCGCGCAGGGTTCCGCCGCCGACGCCGGTGATCACGGCGAAGAAGATGAAGGTGACAAGCGTCTGCTTCTTCTCGGCTGCGAGCAATGCACCCGAGATCGCGAACACGGCTATGCCGACATAGTCGAGCAGTATGAGAGCGTCGGGCAGGATCTCTGGCGGGTTCATATTTTCCGGATCGCCTATGGATTGCATCGCGTTCGGCTGCAATGACGAGTATGGGGATAATGGCTATGAGCGACGACACGACGACGACCATGCCGTCCATGGAAGACTGGCAGCACTGGGCGCTGGTCATGGCCCGGGCCAACCAGATGATCATGGAAGCCTGGGCCGACAATCTCGCCCGGGGAAAGAAGCTGCCGGGGTTCGGCCTCCCGGTCGGCGAGGTCAGCAGCGACCCAATGTCCTGGATGACCGCCGGTGCCGAGGCCTGGTCCAAGGGTCTCGAGGGCTGGAGCAAGGTGCTTGGCCATTATGCTTCGGCGGGCGAAGCGAGGGACCGCCGCTTTGCTTCTCCCGAATGGCAGGAAGACCCGATCTTCGACACGGTGAGGCAGAGCTATCTCGCGATCAGCGACCGGCTGATGGGGACGGTCGAGGAGATCGAGGGCCTGGACGAGCCGACCCGCAAGCGGCTGCGTTTCGCCACCCAGAATTTCGTCGACGCGATGAGCCCCGCCAATTTCGTCGCCACCAATCCCGAGGTGATGAAGCGGACGATGGAGACGAGGGGCGACAACCTCCTCGCCGGCCTCAAGAACATGCTCGAGGACATCAGCAAGGGGCAGGTGACCCAGAGCCCCGAAGGCGCT
>JAJJPO010000063.1:0-5119 GCA_032907585.1 Sphingomonas sp.
GACCTCGGCTACCGCGGGGATGCCCGGCAACCCCTCCTGGCGCCCGTGTCGAACCTTCCCCTCTTATTCCGATCCCTTTCGGCCTGACGCGGGCGTGACGCGACGATGCCAGGCGGCAGAAGGGGGGAACGAGGGCGCAGGGGCCAGCGTTTCAAGGGCCAGGAGAATTGACCATGGCTGACCAGAAGCGCGATCCCCATTCCGACGCCAACCTCGTCGAAGACGACCTTCCCGTGCCATCCCAGTCCGGTTCATCGGGCGGCGGTCTCCAGCGCGAGATAGGATCGGCCGACGATGAACAGACGGCGACGGGAGCCGATCCGCAGCCGACCTCGGTGCACAAGAGCCAGAAGCCGCGCGGCGGCGATGAGCCAAATCTTCCCAACCGCACCGGTGGAGGCGAAAGGGACAGGGTTAGCCCGAAGCGAACGAGCTAGGCGACTGCTTCCAGCGGGGCGAGCTTGCTCTGCTCCACCTGGCGCAGCAGCCATTCCCTGAACCGCTTGATCTTCGGCACGTTTCGCCGTTCCGGCGCGATGCACAGCCAGTAACGAAAGCCCGCGGTGGCGGTGAGGTCGAAGGGCTGGCAGAGGCGGCCGTCCCTAAGGTCGGTCTTCCAGAAAGCGGGCGTCAACAGGACGAACCCCTGCCCGCCCATCGCGGCATGCCCCTCGTCGGCCTGGCTGTCGAGCCTGAGGCCGGCCCGGCGCGGACGGTCCGCGCCGCCCTCAACGCCAGCGGCCTCGAACCAGCGGTCCCACCAATAGTCCTCGGGAC
The DNA here is from genome assembly GCA_032907585.1 of Sphingomonas sp. Taxonomy (GTDB): domain Bacteria; phylum Pseudomonadota; class Alphaproteobacteria; order Sphingomonadales; family Sphingomonadaceae; genus Sphingomicrobium. The sequence goes on from JAJJPO010000063.1 coordinate 778, forward strand.
TGATGAGCGGGAGGTTGGGAAGGTCGCGGGGCTCGGGCTCCCGCCCGAGCTGCTCGGTGATCCTTTTCCAGAAGCTCGGCGCGCACATCGGCGAGAAGTCGACCTTCATCAGCTCGATCGACACCAGGCCTTCCCACGGCTGCGCGCCGGCACGAATGGCGACGTCGGCGTCGCCTGCCTTCAAATCAACCAGCTTGTTCGAAGTCGCGAGCCGGACCGCGAGATCGGGATGCTCGACCTGGAACGCCCCGAGGCGCCAGGCAAGCCAGGTGTTGGCGAAGGTAAAGGTGGTCGCGACGGTGAGGAGCGCCTCGTCCTCTTCGCGCTGGGAGGCAAAGGCGGCCTCGATCGCGTCGAAGGCCTGGCTGAGCTGCGGCAGCAGCCGCTGCCCGAGGGCGGTCAGCCGTGCACGCCCTTTCTCGCGCACGAACAGCGCTGCCCCCAGCCGCTCTTCCAATAATTTGACCTGATAGGAAACCGCCGCCTGCGTCATCCCCAGCTCGCTCGCCGCGGCAGTGAAATTCTCAAGGCGGGCCGCGGCTTCGAACACTCGAACTGCGGCAAGGGGCGGAAGCTTTCTCATTCCTCGCTATCCATAAGCCATGTTTATGTCCTCAGTCCAGCCTTTCATTGGGAACGGACCCGCTCTTCGCCTAAATGGTGATCAGCGCCGGCGGACCCCAAGGCCCTCTCCCCAACCCGCCAGGGCCCGCCGGCGCCAAAAGGACGGAGGCGATCATGCGCGACGAAATCTATGACCGCGAATACCAGGCCGGACGGGAAGAACTTCATGCCGGGATCGACCGTCTGGTGGCGGAAATCGGCCAGACTTTCAAAATGATCTCGGCGATCCAGTTCAGCGCCCCCTGGCGAATGCCGGGCGGCCGTACCGGCGCTGCCTGAAGCGCCATCATCATTCATGGAGCCTGACGATGTTAGCGAGGATTTTTGCATTGGACCGGAAGAAGGAAAGCTCCTTTGCCGCCGACCTTCAACTGATTGGCGAAGCGATCATCGATGCCTTCCGGGCGATGGTCCCTTCCGCGGTCGAAAGCCGCGGGTCGCGGCTTCGCCACTCCGGCGTGAGCTTCTGACGTTGATCGCGCGGAGGTGGCATGGCCGGGTGCCCGGCGAGAAGCTGGCCGAATATCTGCGGCTCGTCCGCGATGTCGGCCTGGCCGATTACCGGGCCACCCCGGGCAACCGGGGCGCCTGGTGCCTGCACCGCCGCGAAGGCCGCATCGCCCATGTGGAGACGTTCACCTTCTGGGACGACTGGCAGGCGATAAGGGCGTTTGCGGGCGAGGAAATCGCACGCGCCAAATATTATGACTTTGACCCGGATTTCCTGATCGAGATGGAACCCGAAGTCGTGCACTTCGAGGTTACCGAGGGCTAGTTCCTCCCGGGGCAATTGCGGAGGAGGGACGGCTCGCCTATAGCCGCGGCTCCCGTCACCTTCTCCCGGAGTCACGCACGCATCATGGTTCGCCGCCGCCAGATCTACGAGGGCAAGGCCAAGATCCTCTACGAGGGTCCTGAGCCCGGGACGCTTATCCAGTATTTCAAGGATGACGCGACCGCCTTCAATGCCCAGAAGCGCGGCACGATCAGCGGCAAGGGCGTCCTCAACAACCGCATCAGCGAGCATATCTTCACCTCGCTCGCGACGATCGGCGTCCCGACCCATTTCATCCGCCGCCTCAACATGCGCGAGCAGCTCGTCCGGCAGGTCGAGATCGTCCCGATCGAGGTCGTGGTCCGCAACGTCGCCGCCGGCTCGCTGTCCAAGCGGCTGGGGATCGAGGAAGGTACCCAGCTTCCGCGGACGATCATCGAATATTATTACAAGGACGATGCGCTCGGCGACCCGATGATCGCCGACGAGCATATCGCCTGCTTCGGCTGGGCGAGCCAGGACGAGATGAACGACATCGCCGACATGGCGATCCGGGTGAACGACTTCCTCTGCGGCCTGTTCGCGGCGATCGGCATCCGCCTTGTCGACTTCAAGCTCGAGTTCGGCCGGATCTGGGACGGCGACTACAGCCGGGTGATCCTTGCCGACGAGATTTCTCCCGACGGCTGCCGGCTGTGGGACATGAAGACCAGCGAAAAGCTCGACAAGGACCGTTTCCGCCAAAGTCTCGGCGGCGAGGCGGAAGCCTACCAGGAAGTGGCTCGCCGGCTCGGACTGCTCCCCGAGGGCGAGGAAACCAGCATCCTCGACCTCGACGAGCATCGCAAGAAGAGAGGTCGCTAGGGCGCGGTGCGGTTACCCCGCGTTCGCGTCATCACCCTGAACGCGGCCCTCGGCCCTCTCGATTACCGCCTGCCGGAGGGAATGGCCGCGACGCCAGGGACGGTGGTCATCGCCCCGCTCGGCCCGCGGCAGCTGGTCGGGGTCGCGTGGGAAGCCGACAGGCTGGAAACGGAGGAAGTCGGAGACAACCGGCTTCGTCCGCTCGCGGGACTTGTCGACGTTCCCCCGGTCCCAGCGCCGCTCCGCCGCCTCGTCGAATGGACCGCCGACTATTATCTCGCGCCGGTCGCCGCAGTCCTCCGGATGGTGCTGTCGACGTCGGCCGCGCTCGCGGGCCCACGGCAGATGGTCGAATATCGCTGGAACGGCGCTGCCCCTCCCCGCCTGACGCCGCAGCGCGAGCAGGCATTGTCGAAGCTGGAAGGACGCCAGGGGACGCTTCGCGAACTGGCAGCCCATGCCGGGGTCAGCGAGGCGGTGATGCGCGGCCTTGCCAATGCCGGCGTGCTCGACCGGCTTACCGTCGAGGCCGACCAGCCATTTCCCCGGCCGGACCCTTCCTTTGCCCCTCCGCTCCTCAACGAGGAGCAGAAGGCAGCCGCAGACAGCATCACCGGGGCGATCGGCAAGGGTTTTGATCCCGTCCTCCTCGACGGCGTCACCGGCTCGGGCAAGACGGAAGTATATTTCGAGGCGATCGCCGAGGCGCTGCGGCAGGACCGCCAGGTCCTCGTGCTCCTCCCGGAAATCGCGCTTACCGAGCCATTCCTCAAGCGCTTCGTGGCGCGTTTCGGCTGCGAGCCGGTCACCTGGCACAGCGATCTGAGGTCGTCGCAGCGCCGCCGCGCCTGGCGGGCGATCGCGAACGGCGAGGCCCGGGTCGTGGTCGGCGCCCGCTCGTCTCTCTTCCTTCCTTATCCGGCGCTCGGCCTCATCATCGTCGACGAGGCCCATGAGCCGAGCTTCAAGCAGGAGGACGGCGTCCAGTACCATGCCCGCGACGTTGCCGTGATGAGGGGCTATTTCGAGGAAATCCCGGTCATTCTCGCATCGGCAACGCCGGCGATCGAGACCCGCCACATGGTCGACATCGGCCGATATCGCGAGCTTCGCCTGACGGAGCGGCACGGCGCCGCCGAGATGCCGGAAATAAGAGCAATCGACCTAACGCTCGACCCGCCGCCGAGGGGCCGATGGCTCGCTCCTACCCTCGTCCGGGAACTCGAGGCCAATCTTGCGGCCGGCGAACAGTCGCTATTGTTCCTCAATCGCCGCGGGTTTGCGCCGCTTACCCTTTGCCGCCATTGCGGCCACCGCTTCCAATGCCCCAACTGCACGGCCTGGATGGTCGAGCACCGGCTGATGGCGAGGCTTGCCTGCCATCATTGCGGCCATGTCATGCCGCCGCCCAGGGCCTGCCCCGAGTGCGGCGAAGAAGACAGCCTCGTTGCCTGCGGGCCCGGGGTCGAACGCATCGCCGACGAGGTCGCCGAGCTTTTCCCGACGGCCCGGACGATGATCGTCACCAGCGATACCATCTGGTCCCCGGCGCGCGCCTCCGAGTTCGTAAGGGCGATGGAGGCGGGCGAGATCGACATCGTGGTTGGAACCCAGCTTGTCACCAAGGGCTATCATTTCCCGGCGCTGACGCTGGTCGGCGTCGTCGACGCCGACCTTGGCCTCCAGGGCGGCGACCTTCGCGCAGCCGAGCGAAGTTTCCAGCAGATCCAGCAGGTCGCCGGGCGGGCCGGGCGCGGTGACCGGCCGGGCCGGGTGCTCGTGCAGACCCATGACCCCGATGCGCCGGTGATCTCGGCACTGATCTCGGGCGATGCCCCGGGCTTCTACGAGGCCGAGACGGAGGCCCGGCGGGAAGCATCGCGAGGAGGATCGGCCAGGCCGCGCCAAGGGTGGACGGGATGGCGGTATTCGGGCCCGCCCCCGCGCCGCTCGCCATGCTGCGCGGCCGCCACCGGCAGCGGCTCCTCGTCCATGCCTCGCGCAAGCTCGACGTCCAGGAAGTGATCCGCGGCTGGCTCTCGCTCGTCGAATGGGGATCAAGGGCGAGGGTCGCGGTGG
>JAJJPO010000064.1:0-5112 GCA_032907585.1 Sphingomonas sp.
GCCGTGACGCCCCGGCGGTGGGTGCCGGCCCGGCCCATTGTTCATAGGCCTCGACAAGCAGGCTTCGCCGGAAGGCCTGCGGCGTCTGGACCCGTACCAGTCCTGCCCGTTCGACCGGCTCGCCAAGGTCGGCATTCGCCCGCGCAAGCGTGTCAGCCACCGGCAGGACCGGCACAGCGCCGTCGCGGTCATCGAGGGCGGCGAGGAGCCGGTCGATGACGTCATGCGGGCAAAAGGGCCGGGCGGCGTCGTGGACGAGGACGATATCATCATCGAGTTCCGAAAGACCGGCCCGGACACTGTCGGAGCGTTCCAGTCCGCCATGGACGAGCGGGCCGACGTCGCGGCCACCGAGCGCCTTCAGCGCATGCTCTTCCTGGCCCCCGCCGATTACGACGCGCACGGTCGAGATTGACGGGTGGGAGGCGAGCGCGTCAACGGCGTGGGCGATGACAGGAAGGCCGCCAATCGGGCGGTACTGCTTGGGCAGGTGCCCGCCCATGCGGCTTCCGCTTCCGGCGGCTACAATCAGGGCGGATATGCTCATGGGCGGCGCCTTGCCCGCTACATGGCCTTCCTGTAAAGGCGCGCCTTCCCATGAGCTTGATCAAACCCATCTCGGTCGGCCCGGTAACCATTGACGCGCCGGTCATCCTGGCGCCGATGACTGGCGTCACCGATCTGCCGTTCCGCAAGATCGTGAAGCGGTTCGGCGCCGGTCTGACTGTGAGCGAGATGATCGCCAGCCAGGCGATGATCCGGGAAACCCGCCAGTCGCTCCAGAAGTCGACCTGGGACCCGAGCGAGGAGCCGGTGTCGTTGCAGCTTGCCGGTTGCGCACCAAGGGAGATGGGCGAGGCGGCACGCCTCAACGAGCAGCGCGGTGCCGCGATCATCGACATCAACATGGGTTGCCCGGTGAAGAAGGTCGTCAATGGCGACGCTGGCTCGGCGCTGATGCGCGACCTTCCGCTGGCCGCCGCGATCATCGAGGCGACAGTGAAGGCCGTGAAGGTCCCGGTGACGCTCAAGATGCGGATGGGCTGGTGTCACGATAGCCTCAACGCCCCGGAGCTGGCGCGAATCGCCGAAGACCTCGGCGTCCGGATGATCACCGTCCACGGCCGCACCCGTAACCAGCTCTACAAGGGGAGCGCGGACTGGGCATTCGTCCGGCGGGTGAAGCAGGCGACGTCACTTCCGGTGATCGTCAACGGCGATATCTGCAGCATTGCCGACGCGCGGGCCGCGCTCGAGCAGTCGGGCGCCGACGGGGTCATGATCGGTCGGGGTGCCTATGGTAAGCCATGGCTCCTCGGGCAGGTAATGAGCGATCTCGTCGGCGGAGGCGCAAGGCCCGATCCCTCGATCGACGACCAGCTCGCGACGATCCTCGAACAATATGACGCCATGCAGTCGCTTTACGGGGTCCAGACCGGGGTGAACCTCGCACGAAAGCACATCGGCTGGTACACCAAGGGATTGCCGGGTTCAGCCGAGTTCCGGAACAAGGTGAACAGCGTCGATGACCCCAGCATCGTCATCGAGATGCTTCGGGATTTCTACTCGCCCTGGCTTGCCCGTTCTGCGGCCTGAAGCCTTACCCCAACAAACTGTGTTTTTTATGCAACGGGACCATGCTAGGCCTTGTCCTGCATGGAGATGCCGGCCGCCGAATCCAACTTGCTGAAGTCGCCCAAGATGCGCTGGCTCGCCCGCGAAAAGGAGAGCGGGCGGATCTACGACTGGGCGACCGTTGCCAGTTCCCTCTTGCTGGTGGCGATGCTGGCGGTGAGCTACCTCGTGCTGAGCCGCGAGGCGTCGCCCGGATCGACGCTCTCGCCGCCACAGATCGCGCTTCTCCTCGTCGCCAACCTCATCCCGGCCATTGCCCTCATGGTCCTGCTGTCGCGCCGCATTGCCATGGCGAGGGCAGCGGCACGGGCGATCGGCACTGGCCAGCTTCCCTCGCGTCTGGTCGCGCTCTTCTCGGTGATCGCGGCGGTGCCAACGGTGATCGTCGCGATCTTCGCATCGCTGCTCTTGCAGTCGGGCCTGGAATTCTGGTTCTCGGACCGGGCCCGCGGGATGCTCGAGAATACCGTCGAGCTTGCCCAGTCTACCTACACCAGCGAGGTGAACCGGGTCGGCGCAGAGGCCGTCACCATGGCTGGCGACCTCACCCGCTTCCTCGCTGGAAGCAATGTCGAAAGCCCGGAATTCGAGGAATATCTCGCCTACCAGACCTACCAGCGCAGCCTCAACGAGGCCGCGGTCATCAGGGTCGGTTCCAATGGCCAGGTGATCGTCGAGCGCGGGGTCAACTATTATGACGGCCTGATCGACCCGTCGCGCGTCGCGCAGGCGCTTGCCCAGCTTCGGGGTGAGACCAATGCCGCCGAGGTGCTGACCTCGGGACGGATCGCGGTGCTGACGCCGCTTCCCAACCGGGAAAGCAGTTTCCTGTTCGTCGCCCGCCAGGCCAGCGACGATTTCAGGGAGCAGATCTCCAGGGCCAATGGCGTCCTCACCGACTATCGCGAACTTCTCGAGCGGAGCCGCGCGACCCAGCTCCAGTTCAACGCGGCGATGCTCGCCGGTGCACTCATCATCGTCGGCCTCGCGATCGTGACCGCTCTCAAGCTCGCGGACCGCCTGCTTCGCCCGGTCGAGGAGCTGGTCGACGCGGCCGGCAGGATCGAGGAGGGCGATCTTACTGCCCGGGTGCCGGTGATGGGCCGGGCCGAGGACGAGATCGCGACGCTCGGCACTGCCTTCAACCGGATGACCGGGCGCCTCCAGGAACAGACCGGCGCGCTGATGGCGGCCAATGAGCAGCTCGACACCCGGCGCGCGTTCATGGAAGCGGTACTTTCCAGCGTCACGGCGGGCGTTGTCGCCCTGAACGGCGAAGGCGAGATATTGCTGACCAACCGGACCGCAGAGACGATTCTGGGGCGCGGAGAGGAGGGGATCGAGGGTCGCCAGCTGGTGGAAGCATCGCCCGAGATCGCCGAGTTCATGGCCGGCCAGGCGCGAGAGGCCAATGTGCTGATCCATTCGGCCGACGAGCAGCGGACCCTTGCCGTCAAGAGAATGCCCTACGCCGACGGCTTCGTGATCACCTTCGATGACATTACCGAGCAGCTTTCCGACCAGCGCCGTGCTGCCTGGTCGGACATCGCCCGGCGGATTGCGCACGAGATCAAGAACCCGCTGACCCCTATCCAGCTCGCCGCCGAGCGGCTCCAGCGACGCTATGGCGGCGAGGTTGCCTCGGATCCCGAGACCTTCTCCAGGCTTACCGACACGATTGTCCGCCAGGTCGGCGACCTCAGGCGAATGGTCGATGAATTCTCGAACTTCGCGCGAATGCCAAAGCCCATTTTCCGGGAGGAAAATGTGCATGACATCGCCCGGGCGGCGCTCTTCCTGCACGAGGTCGCTCATCCCGGGATCAACTTCAGCATCGACCCGCCGAGCGGCGACATCCGCCTTGTCTGCGATCGTCGTCAGCTGGGACAGGCACTGACCAACGTCGTCAAGAATGCCGTGGAAGCGATAGAGGCGCGGCGGAACCGCGGCGACGACAGCGAGGACGGCGACCGCATCGACCTTTGCATCCGGCGCGAAAATGAGCAGCTGGTGATCGATCTTACCGACACCGGCATCGGCCTCCCGCAGGAGCGGGAGCGCCTGACCGAGCCCTATATGACGACGCGGGTCCGGGGGACCGGGCTAGGCCTCGCGATCGTAAAGAAGATTGTCGAGGAACATCTCGGCGAGATCGCCTTTCTCGACAGGAAGGGCGGAGGAACGCACGTCCGCATTGCGTTTGACGCCGACCGGCTTGCAACGATGGCGACCGAAGAGCCGCAAGAGCCAGGGGCTCGAAGGGGTGACGATGACGAATATGACGAGGAGGATTCGCACTAATGGCGCTTGAGGTGCTGGTGGTCGATGACGAGGCGGACATCCGCGAGCTTGTGGCCGGGGTTCTCGAAGACGAAGGCTATGCGGTGCGGTCTGCCGCCGACAGCACGAGCGCTCTGGAAGCCATTGACGACCGCCGGCCAAGCCTCGTCCTGCTCGACGTGTGGCTCCAGGGCTCCAAGCTCGACGGGCTTCAGCTGCTCGAGCAGATCAAGCAGCGCGATCCTACCCTCCCGGTGCTGATGATCTCGGGCCACGGCAATCTCGACACGGCCGTTGCAGCGATCCGCGAGGGCGCCGTCGACTTTATCGAAAAGCCGTTCAAGGCTGACAGGCTACTACACCTCGTCGGAAGGGCGACCGAGACCGACCGGCTGCGCCGCGAGAATGTCCAGCTTCGCCAGCAGCTTGGACCCGACGACCAGCTCGACGGAACATCGGTTGCAATCAACACGGTGAGGGCAACGCTGAAGCGGGTCGCACCCACGGGGAGCCGGGTCCTGATCACCGGCCCCGCGGGCGTTGGCAAGGAAATCGCCGCGCGGATGATCCATAACTGGAGCCCGCGCGCGGGCGCCCCCTTCATCGTCGTCTCGGCGGCGATGATGAGCCCCGAGCGGGTCGAGGAGGAGCTGTTCGGCAGCGAGACGAACGGCGTCGCGCGCCCTGGACTACTCGAGCAGTCGCACGGCGGGACATTGTTCCTCGACGAGATCGCCGACATGCCAGGCACCACCCAGGCCAAGATCCTGAGGGTGCTCACCGACCAGAGCTACACGCGGGTCGGCGGCCAGCGCCCGGTGAAGGTGGACGTCAGGGTCCTTTCTGCAACCTCGCGCAACCTCCAGGAAGAAATTGCTGCAGGCCGGTTCCGCGAAGACCTCTTCTACCGGCTGAACGTCGTGCCGGTCCGGATCCCGCCACTCAGGGAGCGCCGGGAAGACATTCCCGAGCTGGTCGACCATTTCCTTGCCCGCTTCGCCGCCGAACGGCGGATCCAGACGCCCGAGCTGTCGAAGGAAGCGATGGCAGCGCTCCAGGCGCATGACTGGCCCGGCAACGTCAGGCAGCTGCGCAACATCATCGAGCGCACGCTCATCATGACGCCAGGCGACAGGGTAGGGTGCATCGAGGTCGACCTGCTGCCCTCCGAGGTGCTCGACGCCCAGGGCTCGGTCG
>JAJJPO010000065.1:0-5084 GCA_032907585.1 Sphingomonas sp.
GAAAGTTTCGCACCGGAACGACCGCCGAGTGCCGGTCGCCGGCCGGCGCCGGCGATCTCGCGCCTCTTTTCATCCGCAGCGGAACTAGCCTGCCTGGTCACTCTTGCCGGATCTTTCGCTAATTTCGGCCAAAAAGAGAGCGCGCGACCGACTTCGGCGAGCTCTGTATCCAGGCAGCGAAATCCGGCCCGCGCCAATCCTTGCATCGGTAGCAGTTTCCCCGGAGCTGGTCTTGCCAGGCATGGCGCCTCGAAAAAAGGCGCTTTGGAGGGCGAGCCACGACCGTGGCGACTTCGTCGCTTAACCGACTTTAAGTGTGACTATTTTGTAACGACCCGTCGGAAAGAATCCAGCAATGGCACCAGCGGGGTCGACGCGGTGGAAGTGTCCGCTATTGGTCCGTGCCATCAGGGATCTTTTAATTTGGGGTGGATTACAAATGCGCCGAACAACGACGTTTGCACTTTCAACTGTATCATTCGGCGCCCTGGCGCTGGCTGCTGCTGCACCCGCCTCGGCGCAGGTCGAAGCCGCCACCGCGCAGCCGGCGCCCGGAGCGATCGAGTGCGAGGCACTCCCGACCCAGGCCGAGCGTGACCAGTGCGCCGCGACCGAGACCACCACTGCTCCGGCGACGACCGCGGCCTCGGCTGACACCGGGACCATCGTTGTCACCGGCTCGCGCATTCGCCGCGACGAGTTCACGGCCGCAGAGCCGCTGACCGTCATCACCGCCGAAGAAATCACTCAGGCCGGCTTCAACAGCGCGACCGACGCTCTCCAGAGCGCCGCCGTCACGCAGGGCTCGGGCCAGATCAACAACTATTTCGGTGGTTTCGTCACTGACGGCGGTACCGGCGCCAACACCCTTGGCCTTCGCGGCCTCGGGCCGGCCCGTACGCTGGTCCTCCTCAACGGCCGTCGCCTCGCTCCGGGCGGAACCCGCGGCTCGGTTCTCGCGGCCGACCTTAACGTGCTTCCGACCGCCATCGTCGATCGTATCGAAGTCCTGAAGGCTGGCGCCTCCTCGATTTACGGTTCGGACGCGGTTGCGGGCGTGGTCAACATCATCACCGACCGCAAGCCCTCGGGCCTCCACATCGACATGCAGGCCAACGTTCCGGAAGTCGGCGCTGGCGCTGATTATCGTATCGCCGGTTCGTTCGGCATCCAGGCCGACCGTCTCAACGTCATCGGCTCGGTCGAGTATCGCAAGCGCAAGCAGCTATCCCGTAAGGACGTCGATTTCTTCGACTGCCCGATCGGCGGCTTCCTCACCGGTGAGGGCACCGAGTTCGGTTCGGGCGACGGGGTTGGCTTTGACGGTTCGCCATGCTTCACGCTCGATAACGGCGGCGTGACGATCAATACCCTTGGTCTTCCGACCCGTGATGCGCTCAGTCGTACCACTGGCGCAGTTGGACGCTTCAATCGCTTCATTCCGGCGCCAGGCGTCACCACCGGGCCTTTCCCGGGCTATCTCGGCGTGGATTTCTACAGCCGTGATACCTTCGAGCCGGACATGGAAAAAGAGCCGCTGATCACGTCGGCTGAAATCTACACCGGTTATCTGTCGGCAACCTATGACCTCGGCATTCTCGGCAACTCCGAGCTTTATGGCGAGATCCTGGCGACCCGCCGTAAGTCGTCGTCGCCGCTTTATCGCCAGCTGTCGCTCGACTGGGTCCAGGGCAGTCCGCTGCTTCCGGAGAATATCCGTGACGGCCGCTTCCTTGGCCCCAACGAGACTTCGGGCGGCAAGAACGTCGCTGCCCGTGGCTTCATCGGCTTTGGCCTTACGGACTCCAGTCAGAAGGTCGACTATGTCCGCGCCTCGGCCGGTCTTCGCGGCGACTTCTTCCTCCCGGGCTGGCGCTATGACGCCTATGTCGGCAAGTCCTGGAACGACGGTACCTACGAGATCGAATCCTTCCTGATCGATCGCATGGCAGCGTCGCTCGACGTGGTTGACAATGGTGACGGCACGTTCAGCTGCGCCAGCCTCGCGATCAACCCGAACTGTATCGCAGCTCCGGCGCTCAGCGCTGAAGTGATCGGTGGCAACCTCCCGGCTGACTGGCGGGACTGGATCCTTGCCAACACCATCGGCAAGACCGAGTTCCGTGAAACCACCTTCGCCTTCGGTGTTGACGGCCCGCTGTTCGCCCTTCCGGGCGGCGACGTGCAGCTCGCCCTTAGTGCAGAGTATCGCACACAGTCTATCAACGCCCAGCCCGACGAGAATTCGACCAGTGGTAACCTGCTCGGCCTCACTGCCGCTACGCCGACGGTTGGCCAGGACAGCGTCAAGGAGCTTTACGGCGAAATCTTCGTGCCGCTCCTTGCCGATCGGCCGATGTTCTATCGCCTGAACCTCAACGGCTCGGTCCGTTACACCGACTATAAGTCTTATGGTTCGGACACGACCTTCAAGATCGCCGGCGAGTGGGAGCCGATCCGTGGAGTTGGCCTGCGTGGGAGCTATGGCACCTCCTATCGCGCCCCGGCGCTCGCCGAGCAGTTCCTTGGCGCCACCAGCGGCTTCCTTGGTTCGGGCAACGACCCGTGTGACGACCTTCCGGCTCCAGGCGACCAGTCGCCTACCGACCAGATCGTCGCGGCTAACTGCGCCTCGATCGGCCTTCCGCCGGACTTCCAGCAGAACAGCAGCATCACCGTGTTCCGCGTTGGCGGGGCCGAAGCCGGCCTCGCGGCAGAAACGTCGAAGAACTGGTCGGTTGGTGCAGTTGTTCGCCCGGCACTTCCCGGCTCGCTCGGCTCGCTGTCGCTCTCGCTCGACTATTTCAACATCAAGGTCGAGAACGGCGTCCAGGACCTGTCTGCCGGCACCATCCTCAACCGCTGCTACCAGGATCCGAACTTCAACCCGAACGAAGGATTCTGCCGCTTCGTCGAGCGTGATGTGAACAACCGCCTCACGGTCACGAGCAGCTTCGTCAACCTGTCGGAAGACATCGTGAAGGGCTATGAGTTCAACGCGCGCTATGCCAATGACCTGCTTGGCGGCCGCCTGATCTTCAACGCCAATGTCACCAAGTACACCGAGCAGTCGAGCCGGCTGTTCCCTGAAGAGTTCCTGACCGATGCCAACGGCATCGTGACGGCACCTGACTGGGTCGGCAACTTCGATGCCACCTACACTCGCGGCAAGGTTACCTTCCGCTATGGTGTGGACTGGATCGACGGCAACAGCGACGCGACCTACAAGTATTTCGCCTTCGACAACCTCACGGGTGAAATCGACGAGGCTGCTGAGCAGTTCTATCGGGACAACTACTACTTCAAGACGAAGGATTACTTCCTTCACTCGGCGTCGGTCCAGTTCAACCTGAACGACTATGAGTTCACGATCGGTGCACGGAACCTGTTCGACAAGGCTCCGCCGCGTATCACTGCCATCGGCTTCAACACCATTGGCAACGCGCCGCTCTACTCGGGCTACGACTATCGCGGTCGTACGTTCTTCGCGAACGCGAACTTCAAGTTCTAATCGCGACAGAAACGAAAAGGGGAGGGCCTCGGGAAACCGGGGCCCTTTCTTTTTTGGCCCGGCACGATCTCTGGTTAATCGGCTGTCAAATTATGCTTTTATCTGGCAGCTTTGCTTTGCAGGTGCGTCAGCGCCTTTCTATGACAGGCCTATGAGGTTGGGGGTTCGGCGGTCTTGACGGTTGGCGCGAATACGGCCGGTGCCATCATCGTCGTTGCGGCGGTCTGGGTCGCTATAGCGGCGCTCCTTGCTGTTCTTGCGGCCCGGCGCATGCGCCGGGCAGAGAATGTCCTGGAAGGTGCACGGCTGATGCGTTCGCTGCTCGACGCCGCGCCCGCCCGTGTCCTGCTCCTCCTTCCCGACAACAAGGTCGAGTTTGACTCCCAGCTGGCGCGCGAACTAGGAGTACCAGCGACCGTCCGCCAACTAGCCGAACTCGCCGGCGCACAGCGCGGCTTCGATGCCAGCGACCTTGAAAACCTCTCGCGGGAAATCGACGAGGTCAGGCTTGGCGCCCCCCCGGTCCGGCGCCAGGTCAGGCTTGCCGCCAGCGACCGGGTCATGGAAGCAAGGGCCGCGCTCGCCCCGCCGCCAGCGAGGCAGGGCACGGTGCTTGTCTGGCTGTTCGATGTCAGCGCCGCCGACAGCGACCGCGCGAACCTTGCAAGCCGCCTCCAGCAGACCGAGGGCGCGCTCGATGCGCTGACGCATCTCATCGAAAGCGCGCCCTTCCCGATGTGGTACCGCGGGCCGGACCTGTCACTTGGGCTCGTCAACGCCGCATTCGTTGCGGCGGTTGAAGGGCGGGACGCCGCCGAAGTCATCGACCGGGGCGCCGAGCTCATCGATTCCCCGGGCAGCGAGAGCGCTCGCGCGGGAGCGCAGAAGGCGCTTGCTACCGGGAAGCCATATTCGCGCACCCAGCCCGCGACGATCGGGCAGGAACGCCGCATGCTTCGCATCGTCGACGTGCCGCTGCCAACCGGGGCGGTGGCCGGCTTCGCGATCGACATCCAGGACCTCGAGGACGCCCGCATAGAGCTTGCCCATCACCAGCTGTCACAGCGCGAGCTTGCCGACAGAATGGCCGCCGGCGCCGCGCAGTTCGACGGCGAGCGGCACCTGGCCTTCTTCAACCGGCCATTTGCGATCATGGCACAGCTTGACCCGGAATGGCTCGGCGAACGGCCCGAGTTCGACCGGGTGCTTGAGCGGATGCGCGAGAATGGCCGGCTGCCCGAGGTCCGCGACTTCCCCGCATGGAAAGCCGAGCGCCGTTCCTGGTTCACCTCTCCCGAAGAAGCCATCGAGGAGGACTGGATCTTAGCCAATGGCGATCACCTCAGGATCCTCGGCCAGCCTCTTCCCGATGGGGGGCTGAGGCTGATCTTCGAAGACCGGACCGAGCAGGTACGCCTTGCCTCGGCCCGCGATACTCTGCTTCGGGTCCGTGCGGCGACCTTCGACAATCTGTTCGAGGTGATCAGCGTCTTCGCCTCTGACGGGCGCCTCTACCTATGGAACCGGCGGTTCAGCGATCTTTGGGACCTCGACGAGGCATGGCTCTCCGAGC
>JAJJPO010000066.1:0-21855 GCA_032907585.1 Sphingomonas sp.
GATCAGAGGGGGATTTCAGATGAGTTACCGTAGCACGACCGCGCGCGCGCTCCTGCTCGCCGGAGCCGCAGTTTTCGTGACGCCAGCCCACGCAGCGACGCAGGACGCGGTTGCCGACCAGCCCGCTGCCGCCGAGGCCGCCGAGCCCGAAGCGACCGGCGACATCGTCGTCACGGCGCGCCGGACCGAGGAAAATGTACAGCGGGTCCCGGCAGCGATCTCGGCATTCTCCGAAAAGACGCTCGACCGGATCCAGGCCACGGACACGACCGGCCTCCAGGGCGCCGTGCCGAACCTCAACGTCGTCCAGGGCCGCGGCTCGTCCAACGCCGCCAACATCTTCATCCGCGGCATCGGCCAGCCGGACGCCCTGCAGACCTTCGACCCCGCGGTCGGCGTCTATGTCGACGATGTCTACCTCTCGCGCATCCGCGGCAACCAGCTTGACCTGCTGGACGTCGAGCGGGTCGAGGTGCTGCGCGGCCCCCAGGGCACGCTTTACGGCAAGAACACGATCGGCGGCGCAATCAAGTTCGTCACCCGCAAGCCAGGCCAGGAATTCCGGGCCAATGGCAGCATCGCGGTTGGCTCCTACAACCAGTTCGACCTCAAGGGGGCCGTCTCCGGACCGCTCAGCGACACGCTCTCGGCCGGCATCGCGGTAATGCGCGCGGTTCGTGACGGCTATGTCGAGGACCGCAACGACAGCCGCGAATATAATGATCGCGATACGGTGGCGGGCCGGGCAGCGCTCGCCTTCACTCCGAGCAGCAGCTTCCGCTTCGATCTCGCGGCCGACTACGCCCATGACGATGCCAAGCTCAACACCGGCGCGCCGATCAACGAGCTCGTCCACCTGTTCACGCCCACGGTCATTGTTCCGCTCGAGCAGGACCCGGAAGATTACGACTTCACCGTCGAGACGACACCGGGGCTTCCCAACTCGACCAAGATGACCCACTGGGGCCTCTCGGGCACGGCCGCGATCGACCTCTCCGACCAGCTGACGCTGAAGTCGATCAGCGCGTTCCGGAAGCTGCACTCGAAGGATTATATCGACATCGACGCCACCGCCGCCGAAGTCGGCGACGTGCTGGTCGACGTCCACCAGAAACAGCTGAGCCAGGAAGTCCAGCTGACCTACACCGGCGACCGGCTGACCGCCGTTGCCGGGCTCTACTATCTGAAGGAAGACGTGGAGTCGCACCAGGAGGCCTATGCCGACGACCTCGTCAACCTGACCGCCTTCCGCGGAATCCTTTCCGACCTCCTTCTCGGCCCGACCAATTTCCCGACCTTCCTTCGGACGATCGACGATGATCTGACGACGCACAGCTACGCGGCCTATGCCAATGCGAGCTATGCCCTCACCGATGCGCTTCGGCTCTCGGGCGGCCTTCGCTGGACGCGCGAGGAAAAGGACTATTTCAGGACCACCTCGACCTTCTCCAACTCGCCGCTGCTTACCAGTGTCGCGCCATTCGTCTTCGAGGCGAAGGACCATTGGAGCGACCTCTCGCCGATGGCATCGGTCGACTACCAGTTCAGCCCGTCGACCATGGCCTATCTGCGCTACGCGAAGGGCTTCAAGTCAGGCGGGTTCAATGGCCGCGCCAACGAGGTCGGTTCGGCCACCGCCTATGACCCGGAAACCGCTGACTCGATCGAGGCTGGCCTCAAGACCACCATCGCAAGGCAGCTGCGCTTCAACGTCGCGGTTTTCCACAACAATTACAAGGACTTCCAGGCTCGCGTGTCCGATCTCGACGAGAGCACCGTTCCGCCGACGCCGCTCCTTTCCGTCCTCAACGCGGGCAAGCTTCGGATCCGCGGCGCCGAGCTCGAAGCGGCCTGGACTCCTACGCCCGAGCTGCTGATCGATACCCAGATCGGCTATCTCGATGCCGAGTACAAGGATTTCGACGACCTGCGCTTCACCAATTTCGGTGGCAGCCGCGCCTTCCAGGAACCGGCCTTCGCGCCGAAATGGACGATGCGGTTTGGCGCCCAGTATGAGTTCGACCTGGGAGGGTCGGGCGACATCACGATCGGCGGCCAGGCACGCTACCGGTCCCGTCATGCGCTGTCGGTCGACAACACCTTCACCAACAGCGATACGGAGATCGAGGGCCTGTTCCAGAAGGGCTATTGGCTCGCCGATGCCCGGATCGTCTGGGAAGACGAATCCAACCGTTTCTCGGTAGGCCTCTATGGCAACAATATCTTCGACAAGCTGTACAAGACGGATGGCCAGGAATTCTCCAGCATCGGGAACATCCGCACCGTCTATTTCGGTGCTCCGCGCACGTTCACGCTTCGGCTGACCGCGCGCTACTAGGGTTGCCGGCGGGGCAACCCCCCGCCGGCCCATCCGTGCCAATGGCCATTTCCACCTTCAGCGAACGATGCTGGCTGTCGAGCGACGGCCTCTCCCTATATGCCCGCGACTATCCGCCGGTTGGCAAGGTCGCGGGTCTCCCCGTCATCTGTCTCCACGGGCTGACCCGCAACTCCGCGGATTTCGAGGAAGTCGCGCCGTTGATCGCCAGCTGGGGCCGGCGGGTGGTCGTCCCGGACGTGCGCGGTCGCGGCCGTTCGGCCTGGGATCCGAACCCGAAAAACTACCAGCCCCGCACCTATGCCCGCGACGTCATCGAGATGATGGCGGCGCTCGGAATGAGCCGGGCGATCTTCATCGGCACCTCGATGGGCGGGATCATCACGATGACCCTGATGAGCCTTCGACCGACCGCGATCGCGGCGGCTTCAGCATCTGCTTGATCATCCGCTTCACCGATCGCTTGAGCGCCAGCGTCGTCGAGTCGGCGGCGCTCCGCACTCACGCGGCCGCCCTTCGAGCCGTTTCGCCGGTTCTTCTGGATATTGGAGATCGCCCGGAAGTTGCCCCGGAAGGCATCGAACGGATCCTTGGCTATGCCGGAAAGCAAGCCGAGATCCGCAGCTGGGACGATGCCGCGGAATATGTCCGCAGGACCAACCAGGTCGCCTATCCGGAAGCGGGACAGGTAGACTGGCACGCCTTCGCCCGGCGCATTTTCCGCGAAGGGAAGGAAGGCCTGGTCCTCGACTATGACCCGGCGATAGGCGTGAACCTCGCCAGGCCCGTGTCGCGGCTGTCGCAATGGCTTGTCCGCCTGCTGTTTCGAAGGCTGGCCCGGCGCCGGCCGACGATGCTCATCCGGGGAGCCATATCCGACATTATCGACGATGGGATCGCCAGCCGGATGGAGCGTGCGGCACCCCGGATGAAAAGGGTCGACATCCCGGGGGTGGGTCATGCACCGCTGCTGAGCGAGCCGGCGGCGGTTGACGCGCTCGCGCAGTTCCTGCGAACGGTGGACCCGGCACAACAGGGGCAATGAGGATCAGGGCATGAACCAGGAACAGGGCTCAGCCCCATCGCCGCGCGCCAACAGCGTCCTTGCGCTGCTGCTGCTCGCCTACATCTTCAACTTCCTCGACCGCCAGATACTCGGCATCCTTGCAGGGCCGATCATCAACGATCTCAAGCTCACCGATGCCGAGTTCGGCGCGATTGGCGGCCTTGCCTTTGCCATCCTCTATTCGGTGCTTGGAATCCCGCTCGCGCTTCTTGCCGACCGGACGAGCAGGAGCCGGGTCATCGCCGGCTCGCTCGCCGTCTGGAGCGCCTTCACGGCGCTCTGTGGCACTGCCGTCAACTTCGGCCAGATGTTTTTCTACCGCCTGGGGGTCGGGGTCGGGGAAGCCGGCGGCGTCGCACCCGCCTATGCGCTGATCGCCGACTATTTCCCGCCCAACCGCAGGGCCCGCGCGCTGGCCATCTTCTCGCTTGGAATACCGCTCGGTCTTGCCAGTGGCACCCTCATCGGCGCCTATCTCGCGGCCTGGGTGAACTGGCGCGCTGCCTTCCTTGTCATGGGCATAGCTGGTCTGGTCCTCGCTCCCATCATGCTAATCTTCGTCAGGGACCTGCCGCGCCCGCGGCAGCCGAAGGGACAGCCTCTCCCGCTGGGCCGTGCATTTCCGATCATCGCCGCAAAGCCGACCTTCTGGCTGATGGCGGCCGCCGCGTCGTGCAGCTCGCTCGCCGGATACGGCCTCGCCCTTTGGGTTCCGACCATCCTCGAGCGCAGCTTCGGGCTCGGCCTCATCGAGCGCGGCCAGTTCCTGGCATCGCTGTTCCTCCTCGGCGGCACGGTGGGCGTGTTCATGGGCGGCTGGCTGGCCGACCGGCTGGGCCAGGCTGACCGGCGCTGGTACGGCAGGCTCCCGGCGATCGCCTGGCTGATTACCGCGCCGACCTTCGCCATCGGCCTCCTTTCCACCAATCCGTGGGCTGCCTGGTTTCTTCTCCTTATTCCAAATGCCCTCAACATCCTGTGGCTTGGCCCCGTCACCACGGCGGTCCAGCACCTCGTCCCGCAATCGATGCGCTCTACCGCGTCGGCGAGTTTTCTCCTTATAAACAACCTGATAGGTCTTGGAGTTGGACCAACACTGATTGGTGGGCTTTCCGAGCTCTTCCGTGCTCGTTTCGGGAGCGAAGCGCTGCGTTATGCATCGGTGAGCGTCATCATCTTCTACCTCGTCGCAGCATTGCTGATGTGGGTCGCGCTTCGGCGACTTCGTGAAGACTGGGTCGAGGACAGCGACGGCTGAGCAGGCCTGATGAACGTTCCACAACAAGCTGAACCCCAGCTAAACGGCGGAACGCCCTCCTTTTTGGTCCGTTTTTCGAGTCCGAGAGGAGATTTTCCATGGTGAAATGGATGCTTGCTGCTGGCGCAGCGGCGCTGGCAATTGCCGCCCCGACCGCAGCCGAGCGCGGTGATCGCGGCGGCGGGCAACAGGCCCAGAAGGCCGACCGCGGCGGACAGGCCCGTGCCAAGCGCGGTGGCGGTGACCGCCAGGTCCGGGCGCAGCGCAGCGCCAGTCGCGAGCGTGCAAGCCGTGGCGGCGACCGGGTGAACCGCGCAACCCGCGGCAGCGACCGGGCAGTCCAGCGTGAGCGGCGTGCCGAGCGGCCGACCGAACGCAGGCGCCAGCAGGCTGCCTCGCTGCGGACCGAGCGCCAGGAGCGCCGCGTCGAGCGACAGGAGCGTCGCGTCGAGCGCCAGCGCCCGGCCGAGCGCCGGCAGATCCGGGCGGCCAGTGAACGCCAGCAGGCCCGGGCGGACACGCGCCGCGAGCGGCTGGTCCGGTCCGGGGAGCGTGATTCCAATCGTCGTGCCGCCCGCCTCGTCGAGTTCGACCGCCCGCAGGAAATCCGCCGGGCCGAGGCTCGCCGCGGCGGTATCGACCGCGACAATATCTTCCAGGTCCGTGACATCGACCGCCGGGGCCGGGTCCGGCTTCGCGATGTCGATCGCGACGTGCTCTTCGCCCGTCGCCTCGGCTTCAACGATGGCTGTCCTCCTGGCCTGGCGAAGAAGCTCAACGGCTGCCTTCCTCCGGGACAGGCCGCTAAGTTCATCGGGCAACCGCTGGCATCCGCGGCGCGGCTTGCCGCTCTGAGCCCGCTGCCATCTTCGCTGCAGAGCCTCTACTGGGACGATGACGATTATTATTATCGCTATGGAGGCGGCTATCTGTACCGCGTCGATCGCGATGATGATCTCATCGCCTCGCTCATCCCGCTGTTCGGAGCGGCGCTGATCGGGCGGCCGCTGCAGCCCTACTATCGGAACAGCTATTACCAGCCCGCTTATTTCAATTCCTTCTACAGGAACTCGCCTTACGACTGTTACCAATATGGCTATGGCTATGTCTACGAGACGGACTGCGTGACCGGGCTGGTCGAAGACGTGATCCCGACCTACGACTATGGCTACGGGGTCGGGCAGATAATGCCGGCGAGCTACGGCTATTACAACGTCCCGTTCGCTTATCGCAGCTATTTCGCCGACGACGATGATTATTACTACCGCTACGCGCCCGGGGCTATTTACCGGGTGGACCGCGACACATCGCTGATCGCGGCCGTGGCGGCGCTGCTGACCGGCGGTCTTTCGGTGGGCCAGCCGCTACCGATCGGTTACAGCGCCTATAATGTGCCGCTCGCCTACCGGTCGACTTATTACGACCGGCCGGACGTCTGGTACCGCTACAATAATGGCTACATCTACGCCGTTGATCCGGGAACCAGGGTCGTTCGGTCGGTTGAGTACGTCGTAGTCTGATAAACGCGGACCAATGCTGCCGGGCGCAGGGGGTACCCGGCGCCCGGCAGCGCATGAAAAAGGGAGATAAGCAAATGACCAGCAAAGGGTTGAGCATTGCCCTCGCCGCCGGGCTGATAGGCCTGGCGGGGTGCGAAGGCGCCAACCAGTCCGCGACCGCAAGCGACGGCGCGGAAGCGGTCAAGGAAGCCGGCGACAAGACTATCGCAGCATCCCTCGACGCGAAGGGCCGCTTCCTGACCCTTGCCAAGTCCGCGGGTCTCGACGCCACTCTGGCGGGGCCAGGGCCCTACACGGTGTTCGTCCCTGACGACGCCGCGTTCGACGGGCTTCCCGAAGGCACTGCCGAGGGATGGGCCACCCCCGAGGCCCGGCCCGAGGTCACCCGGACGCTTTCCTACCACATCCTCCCCGGCACGGTGCTCGCCGCCGATATCGGCAAGGCCATCGACGAGGGTGACGGCAAGGCGACCCTCGCCACCATGGGTGGTGGAACGCTGACCGCGACCCGGGAGGGCGAGAAGATCATCCTGACCGACGGTTCCGGCTCGAAATCGACCATCACCAAGGCGGACGAAACGCTTGCCAATGGCGTCGTTCACAGGGTCGACCGGGTGCTAATGCCCGCTGCTGAAGGCTAGACGCCCATTTCCCCCTTCCGCCCGGCTTTCGCCTCGCTATAACGAGGTTCAAAGACGCGCGAAGGGGCGAAAATGAAGGCGACGATCGAACGGGCGACCCTCCTCAAGAGCCTGGCCCATGTCCAGTCGGTGGTCGAGCGACGCAATACCATCCCGATCCTTTCGAACGTGCTGATGGAAGCACGGGAGGATGGCTCGCTCAGGCTGATGGCAACCGACCTCGACCTGCAGGTGGACGAAAGCGTTCCAGCGCAGGTGTCGCAGGCGGGAGCAACCACTGTCTCTGCCCACACTTTCTTCGACATCGTCCGCAAGCTCCCCGAGGGAAGCCAGATCGAGCTGACCTCGGCCGAGGGCAAGATGCAGGTCGTGGCCGGCCGGTCGAGGTTCAATCTTGCAACGCTGCCGCGCGACGATTTCCCGGTAATCGCAGAGGGCGAACTTCCGACCCGTTTCGAGCTCCCTGCCCAAACACTGCGGCAGATCATCGACAAGACCCGTTTTGCCATCTCGAACGAGGAGACCCGTTATTATCTGATGGGCATTTTCCTCCACGTCGCCGACGACAAGCTGAAGGCGGCTGCGACAGACGGTCATCGCCTGGCCCGGGTAACGGTCGACAAGCCCGAGGGCGCCGACGGCATGCCTGACGTGATCATTCCCAAGAAGTGCGTTGGGGAACTTCGCAAGCTTCTCGACGAAGTCGAAGGGACGGTCGAGGTATCGCTGTCGCCGACCAAGGTTCGGTTCGGTCTTGGCAATGCAGTGCTTACCAGCAAGCTGATCGACGGCACCTTCCCCGATTATAACCGGGTCATCCCGACCGGTAACGACAAGCTTCTGAAGCTTGACCCGAAGAGCTTCATGGAAGGCGTCGACCGGGTGGCGACCATCGCCAGCGAAAAGACCCGGGCGGTCAAGATCAACCTCGACCGCGACAAGGTGCTGCTGTCGGTCACTTCGCCGGAAAGTGGAACCGCCACCGAGGAACTGCCGGCAGACTATAGCGCCGACGGGCTCGAGATCGGCTTCAACGCCCGCTATCTGCTCGACATATTGCACGAAATCGAGGGCGATACGGTCGAAGTCCACCTCGCCGACGCTGCGGCACCGACCCTGCTTCGCGAAAATGACAAGGCACCGGCACTCTATGTGCTGATGCCGATGCGCGTTTGAGCAGGCGAAAGGGTTCGCGACCCGACGGGCCCGCGAACCAGGCCGTTTCACGATGATCTGTCGCCTGTGGCGCGGCTGGACCACCAGGTCCAATGCCGACAGCTACGAACGGATCGTGAGAAGCGAAGTAATTCCCGGGATCGAGGCCCGGGCGATCCCGGGTTTCCTCCACATCGACCTCATGAGGCGCGACCTTGGCGACGAGGTCGAGTTCCAGACGCTGATGTGGTTCAGCGGGCTCGACGCGATCAAGGCCTTCATGGGCGAAGAATATGCCGTCAGCCATGTCCCGGCAGCTGCCCGGGCGGTTCTCAAGCGCTTTGACCGGGAAGCGGCCCATTTCGAGGTGATCGAGCAGCGGCCGCAGGGGTAGCGAACTTGCGATTGACTATCATGGATACCGCGGGCGTTCTGCGGGACATCGGGACGCCCATTTTCGGCAGGTGATTGCAAATCTCGATCGTCCCGCGACCTTTCACGGGCAACCAAGGTGGACGTGCAGGGACTTGGATCCTAGGCGGGGAGCACAGTAGCCGGCCATGACCGAGATAATCCGCCTTTCGCTCACCGATTTTCGCAACTACCGGGACCTGCTTGTCGAAACCGGCGGCGGCTTCGTCCTGCTGAGCGGGCCGAACGGCGCGGGAAAGACCAACATTCTCGAGGCAGTGTCATTGCTGGCGCCCGGCCGCGGCCTGAGGCAGGTTCCAATCGCCGACATGGCGAGAAGCGATGGGCCCGGCGGTTTCTCGGTGGCGGCCCGCCTGGGCGATTCCAGCG
The DNA here is from genome assembly GCA_032907585.1 of Sphingomonas sp. GTDB lineage: Bacteria > Pseudomonadota > Alphaproteobacteria > Sphingomonadales > Sphingomonadaceae > Sphingomicrobium. The sequence continues at coordinate 8,780 of JAJJPO010000066.1, forward strand.
AAATCGGCACCGGAACCAATGTCCTCGCGCCCGATCGCCGCCAGGTCCGGATCAATGGCGCGCCAGCAGCGGTAAACTCGCTTGCCGAGCGACTCTCGGTGCTGTGGCTGACGCCGGCGATGGACCGGCTGTTCACGGAAAGCGCGGGCGGGCGCCGCCGCTTCCTCGACCGGCTGACCCTCGCGCTCGATCCGGCGCATGCCCGCCACGCCGCGCGTTACGAGGCGGCGATGCGGGCGCGAAACAAGCTGCTTTCCGAGCCGGGCCCGCCAGATGCCGGCTGGCTCTCCGCGCTGGAAGCCCAGATGGCCGAACATGGGACCGCCCTTGCCGAGGCACGTTCCCGGACCGTCGAGGCGCTGGAAGCAGCCGGTAGCGCGGAGATACCGGGCGACTTTCCGCGTGCGGGGCTGGAACTGGCGGGGTGGGACAGCAAGGCCGACCTCGCTGAAACGCTCCGGCTGAACCGGCCACGCGACGCTGCTGCCGGGCGGACGACCGAGGGACCCCATCGCCATGACCTCCTGGTCACGCATGCCGCGAAGGGCCAACCTGCCTCGCGCAGCTCCACCGGCGAGCAGAAGGCGCTGCTGCTTGGCCTGGTGCTTGCGCACGCCGAACTCGTCGCTGCGCGGCGAGGATCGTCGCCCGTCCTCCTGCTCGACGAGGTTGCAGCTCATCTCGACCCAGGGAGGAGGGCTGCGCTCTTCGCCAGGCTGGAGGGCCGCGGCCAGATCTGGCTGACCGCCACCGAGGCCATGTTGTTCGACGGCATAGCGCGAGCGGACCGGTTCCACGTCGAGGCGGGGACCCTCACTCGACTTTGACTGGACTTTCGCCAGCGAAACATTATATTGCAGCGCAACATGGAAGCGCCGACCAACGCGGCGTGATATCGGACAGATGGTCCGGAGCCCTGCGCTTCCCCGGCTTTACGCTCTCCAGATCACGCGGGGTGCTCTCTTGAACCCCTCGACCGCGGCGCAAATGCGACGCGGCGCAAACCCAATGGAATTTGAATTGAACAATTTTGCCGAGCTTGGCCTGTCCAAGCCCCTTCTCGACGCGCTCGCGTCAAAAAATTACGGCGAACCCACGCCGATCCAGCGCCAGGCGATCCCGCATCTCCTGGAGGGCCGCGACCTGTTGGGCATCGCCCAGACCGGTACCGGCAAGACGGCGGCGTTCATGCTTCCCTCGCTCGATCGGCTGGTTGCCTCATCGAACGGACGGCCAGTCCCTGGCCGGGCACGGATGCTGGTACTCGCACCGACCCGCGAGCTGGCCGCGCAGATCGCCGAGAGTGCCCGCGCCTATGCCAAGGGCCAGCACATCAGCGTCGGCGTGATCTTCGGCGGAATCCCCGTGCCGCGCTCGATCCGCGAGGTGTCCCGTGGCCTCGACGTGCTGGTGGCGACGCCGGGCCGGCTTCTCGACCTCGTCGACAGCCGCTCGCTCGACCTTTCCGCGCTCGAGATACTGGTACTCGACGAGGCCGACCAGATGCTCGACCTCGGCTTCATCCACGCGCTCAAGCGTATTGTCCGGCTGATCCCGCAAAAGCGGCAGACGCTGTTCTTCTCGGCGACCATGCCAAGGAGCATTCGCCAGCTCGCCGATGCCTATCTCACCAACCCGGCCGAGGTGGCGGTCACGCCGGTCGCGACCACCGCCGAGCGCGTGTCCCAGACCGTCACCTTCGTAAACCAGGCCGAAAAACAGGCCCTGCTGACGCTGTTCTTCCAGTCAACGCCGATCGAGCGGAGCCTGGTGTTCAGCCGGACCAAGCATGGTGCCGACAAGATCGTCCGTTTCCTCTCGGCCGCCGGGATCGGTGCCAATGCGATTCACGGCAACAAGAGCCAGGCACAGCGGGAGCGGGCCCTCGGCCTGTTCCGCTCGGGCGAGGTTCCGATCCTGGTTGCGACCGACATTGCCGCCCGCGGGATCGATGTTCCGGGGGTCAGCCATGTCCTCAACTTCGACCTGCCCAACGTCCCCGAGCAATATGTCCACCGGATCGGACGTACGGCCCGGGCCGGCGCGGGGGGCGCCGCGATCGCCTTCTGCGCGGAAGACGAGCGGCCCTATCTGCGGGACATTGAAAAGCTCACCAGGCAGAAGGTCGAGGTGAGGCCGCTTCCCGAGGGTTTTCTCGCCGCCGTCGAGGCAATCCGCAGGCTGAAGCCGGCACCGCGCGGAGAAGAAATGCGCGAACGCCAGCATCGCACGGGCCGCAGGGCGGAGCCAGTGGCCGAGATCAAGGCCGACCGGAGGGCCGACAGCGCAAAGCGCGGCAACCGTAACCGGGGCCCGCAGCGCCACCCGCAGCGGGGCGAAGGGCCAGCGGCTCACCGGCCGGCTGCACCGACCGAGGGCGCGGCCAAGCCCGGCCGCCGTTTCAAGGGTAGGCGCCGCTTTGGCAATGGATCGCGCTCGCAGGCCTGACGCGCCGGCCAGAGAAGGGGCTCACCCCTCGCAAAGCCGGCGTTAATCCCTATCTTGGGACAATGGCCACGCGCGTACGCGCGCGTGCGCGATTGCGTGAGACATTTGCGACTTTACCCCTTATCGAAAGACCCATGGCAAGCGATCCGAACCAGAACCAGTATGGCGCCGACAGCATCAAGGTACTCAAGGGCCTCGATGCGGTGCGCAAGCGTCCAGGCATGTACATTGGCGACACCGACGATGGATCAGGTCTCCACCACATGGTGTTCGAGGTCTCGGATAACGCGATCGACGAGGCGCTGGCGGGACATTGCGACAGGATCGTGATCACCCTCAATGCTGACGGCTCGGTGAGCGTCGAGGACAATGGTCGTGGCATTCCGACGGGTATTCATGCCGAGGAGGGCGTGTCGGCGGCCGAGGTCATCATGACCCAGCTCCATGCCGGCGGAAAGTTCGAGAACACGAGCGACGAGAACGCCTACAAGGTTTCGGGCGGGCTGCACGGGGTTGGCGTCTCGGTCGTCAACGCCCTCTCCGAATGGCTGGAACTTACCATCTGGCGTGGCGGCGAAGAGCATTTCATGCGCTTTCGCTATGGTGATGCCGAGGCTCCGCTGAAGGTCGTCGGGCAGGTTCCCGAAGGCAAGAAGGGAACGCGCGTGACCTTCCTGCCGAGCCCGCAGACGTTCAAGATCACCGAGTTCGACTTCGAGCGGCTCGAGCACCGCTATCGCGAGCTCGCCTTCCTCAACTCCGGTGTCAGGCTGGTGCTTGTGGACGCGCGCCATTCAGACCGGGTCGAGCGAGAGCTTTTCTACGAGGGCGGGATTGCCGCCTTCGTGAAGTGGCTGGACCGGGCCAAGACGCCGCTGTTTCCCGAGCCGATCGCGATCAGCGGGCAGCGCGACGAGATCGGCATCGACGTCGCGCTCGAGTGGAACGACAGCTACTATGAAAATGTCCTCTGCTTCACCAACAACATCCCGCAGCGCGACGGCGGCACGCACCTCGCGGCGTTCCGGGCGGCACTGACCCGCACGCTCAACAATTATGCCGAGCGCTCGGGGCTGCTCAAGCGCGAGAAGATCGGCCTTACCGGCGAGGACATGCGCGAGGGCCTGAGCGCGATCGTGTCGGTGAAACTTCCCGATCCCAAATTCTCGAGCCAGACCAAGGACAAGCTGGTCAGCTCGGAAGTCCGCCAGCCGCTCGAAAGCCTGATGGCTGACAAGCTTGCCGAATGGCTCGAGGAAAACCCGGCCCATGCGCGCTCGATCATCCAGAAGATCGTCGACGCCGCGGCGGCGCGCGAAGCGGCGCGCAAGGCCCGCGAGGCGAGCCGCAAGTCGGTGATGGGCGTCGCCTCGCTTCCCGGCAAGCTGCACGACTGTGCCGAAAAGGACCCTGCGCTTTCAGAGCTTTTCCTGGTCGAGGGCGATTCGGCCGGCGGCTCGGCCAAGCAGGGCCGTGACAGCAAGTACCAGGCCATCCTGCCGCTTCGCGGCAAGATCCTGAACGTCGAGCGCGCACGTTTCGACCGCATGCTGAGCTCCAAGGAAATCGGGACGATCATCCAGGCGCTCGGCACCGGCATCGGCCGCGAGGAGTTCAATGTCGAGAAGCTTCGTTACCACAAGATCGTCATCATGACCGACGCCGACGTGGACGGGGCCCATATCCGCACGCTTCTTCTGACCTTCTTCTACCGCCAGATGCCCGAGCTGATCGAAAAGGGTCATCTCTACATCGCCCAGCCGCCGCTCTACAAAGTGAGCCGCGGCCGGTCCGAGGTCTATCTGAAGGACGACGCCGCGCTCGACGATTATCTCGAGGCAGCTGGGCTCGAGGGCCTGGTCCTCGAAACGGCCGAGGGGCCGCGCAGCGGGCGGGACCTCAAGACGCTGGTCGACCATGCCCGGCGCATCCGGACGCTGATGCGCTATGCGCCCAAGCGCTACGACCCGGCGATGCTCGAAGCGCTCGCGATCAACGGCGCACTCGATCCGACGCTCGACCCGTCACGTCGGGCAGAGCTTGCCGTGCGGATTGCCGCCTGGCTCGGCCGCGGCGACGAGGAAGGCCAGTGGAGCGGCGAGGTCGCCGCCGAGGGTGGCTACCTGCTGAAGCGCCTGTGGCGGGGTGTCACCGACGTCACCATCATCGACTCCTCCTTCATGGCCTCGGCCGAGGCGCGCAAGCTGCACGGCCTCGCCATGGAGCAGGCTGCAACCTATGCCCAGCCCGCGCAGCTCAGGACGGTGAAGAAGTCGACGGCAGCATCCGCCGAGGCACCGGAGCCCGAGGAAGCCGAGGCCGAAGAGCCCGACACGAAGGGCAAGAGCGTTGCAATCACCCGGCCCTCGGAGCTGCTCGACACGGTCCTGGCCGCCGGACGCAAGGGACTGAGCATCCAGCGATACAAGGGCCTTGGCGAGATGAACGCCGAGCAGCTTTGGGAAACGACCCTGGACCCGACCAACCGGTCGCTGCTGCGGGTCGAAGCGGACCAGGCCGATCTTGCCGACGAGATCTTTACCCGGCTGATGGGCGACGTGGTCGAACCGCGGCGCGAGTTCATCCAGGAAAATGCTCTCTCGGTAGCCAACCTCGACGTTTGAGGAACCGGCCCATGGCGCGAGGGTTGGCAGTGGGATGATGCCCGGCGCTACCATCACCGTTGCGAGCTACAACATGCGCAAGGCGATCGGGACCGACCGGCGCCGTCGCCCTGACCGCGTGCTCCACGTGCTCCAGGAAATCGACGCCGACATCGTTGCGCTGCAGGAAGCGGACAAGCGGGTGGGCGGCCGCGGCGCTGCAGTCCCGCACGAGCTGATCGACGTTCACGGGCTCTACCGGCCGGTGCCTTTCATGGTAAGGCATCGAAGGACGCTCGAGGGCCTGCCCGGCGGCAGGCATGCCGAGCGGCTGCTCAAGATCAACACGCGCAACCTTGGCTGGCATGGCAACGCGCTGCTGGTAAAGCCCCACGTCGACGTGATGGACGTTGCAGCGCTCGAACTTCCTACCCTCGAGCCGCGCGGCGCCGTGATGGCCGAGCTGCTGGTCGGCGACAGGCCGCTGCGCGTCGTCGGCATGCACCTTGACCTCAGCGGCCTGTGGCGGAGGCGCCAGATGCGCGCCATCCTCGATGCAATTCATCGGCGGCCCCAGAAGATGCCGACCATCCTGATGGGCGATACCAATGAGTGGCGGGAAGCAGGCGCCTGCCTGCGGGATCTTAACGGAAGCTACCGGGTGGCGCCGACTGGCCCGAGCTTCCATTCGCGCCGGCCGATCGCGGCGCTCGACCGGATCATCGTCGACCAGCAGCTGGCGATCGAGGCGGCGGGAGTACATGCGAGCCCGGAAGCACGCAGGGCCAGCGACCATCTCCCGATCTGGGCCAGGGTCGCCCTTTAACCCGCGGCCATCTTGCGCTGGCGGCGGCGCTGCACCGACGAGCCGATCCCCATTGCCTCGCGATATTTGACGACGGTCCTCCGGGCGACATCCATGCCCTTTTCCTTGAGCAGCGCCGCGATAGCGTCATCGCTCAATATCTCCGTTTCCTGTTCGATGATCGCGGCCATGGCCGCCTTGACCGCCTCGGCGGCGGCCCCCTCGCCTCCCTCGGAGGAAACTCCTGAGCCGAAGAAATATTTGAGCTCGAACATCCCCCGTTCGCAGGCGAGATATTTGTTGGAGGTCACCCTGCTGACCGTGGACTCGTGCATCTCGATCGCCTCGGCGACACGCGCGAGGGTCAGTGGCTTCAGCGCCGAGACCCCGTGCTCGAAAAACGCCTGCTGCTGGCGGACGATCTCGGTGGCCACCTTGACGATCGTCCTCGCCCGCTGGTCAAGCGCCTTGACCAGCCAGTTGGCCTCCGCGAGGCATTCGCTCAGCCATGCCCTGGATTTCCGGTCCTGGGGGCCGCGCTTCAGCTCTGCATGGTAGCGGCGATTGACCAGGACCCGCGGCAGTGCCGCGTTGTTGAGCTCGACCATCCAGCCAGTACGGGTGCGGCGAATGAAGAGGTCGGGGGTGATCGCGTCCGGCTCCTTGCTGACGAACCGGCAGCCCGGCTTTGGATCATAGCTTCGCAGCTCTCGCACCATGTCCGCGAGGTCTTCCTCGTCGACGCCGCAGATGCGGCGCAGGTCGGCCATCCGGCCCCTGGCAAGCAGGTCGAGATTGGCGATCAGCCGGGCCATCGCAGGGTCATAGCGGTCGGCGGCCTTTGCCTGGAGCGCGATGCATTCCTCGAGGCTTCGAGCTGCAATTCCAGGAGGATCAAGCGACTGGACGATGGCGAGCGCCTCCTCCGCCTCTTTCAGCGAAGCACCGCACTCCTCTGCGATCAGCCGGAGACTTGTCTCGAGATAGCCGGTTTCCTCGAGCTCGTGGACGATAGCCTCGGCGAGCCGACCTGCCGTCCCGCCAGTTCCCTGGAGCTGGGAGAGGAGATGTTCCGAAAGTCCGCTCTCGCCTCCCTCGAGGCGGTCGAAGTCAAACGCCTCGTCGAAGCCCGAGCCGCCCGAAGCGTCGGCAAGGCTGTCGATCTCGAGCGCAGCTTCCTGCCAGTCGACGTCCACCGGCGAATCGTCAAGTCCAAGTCGGCTTCCCATCAGCTCGTCGGACCCGGTCGGGTCGGGCGCATCCTCGCCAAATTCGCGGTCCTCGCGGACAATCAGCCCCTCGCCCGATGCCCCCTCGCCCGGCCTTGCTTCCAGCAGTGGGTTCTTGGCCAGCTCCTCCGCGATCACCGCCTCGATCTCGAGATTGGAAAGCGCCAGCAGCCTGATCGCCTGCTGGAGCTGCTGGCTCATTACCAGCTGCTGGGAAACGCGAAGGTCGATGCGCGGGCCGAGCCCCATCGTCAGGACCTCGCTCTAAAGGGCAAAGCTTTCGCCAAGGTAGAGTCGCCGGACATTCTCGTCAGCGACCAGCGCCTGCGGCGTGCCTTCAAACAGGACCTGGCCATCGTAGATGATGCAGGCACGATCGACGATATCGAGCGTCTCGCGGACATTATGGTCGGTAATGAGCACACCGATATCGCGCTGCTTCAGTTCCTTCACCAGGTCCCTGATGTCGGCGATGGAGATGGGATCGATCCCGGCAAAGGGTTCGTCGAGCAGCATGATCGAGGGCTCGGCGGCGAGCGATCGGGCAATTTCACAGCGCCGGCGCTCGCCGCCCGAAAGCGACATCGCCGGGGATTCGCGAAGGTGGGTAAGCCCGAACTCCTTGAGGAGGCGCTCCAGCCGTTCGATCCGGGCATCGTGATCCGGCTCGGCGATCTCGAGCACCGCCATGATGTTCTGCTCGACCGTAAGCCCGCGGAAGATGGAGGTTTCCTGGGGAAGATAGCCAAGGCCGAGGATCGCCCGGCGGTACATCGGCAGGTGGGTGATGTCGCGCCCGTCGAGGAAGATCCTGCCGGCGTCGGGCCGGACCAGGCCCATGACGGAGTAGAAGCTCGTGGTCTTCCCGGCGCCATTGGGACCGAGCAGGCCGACAACCTCGCCACGCTCGACGTGAAGCGACACGTCATGAAGCACGGCGCGCTTGTCATAGCTCTTGGCAATCGAATGCACCTCGAGACCCCGAAGCGTTCCTCCAGCGGGCCCGACCTGGCTGTCGAAGAGGGCCGCCTCGTTCATTGGCGCTTGCTGTTGTCGCGGGGCACGGTGAAGCGGCCGGTCACGCGTCCTCCACCGGGCTGGTTCACGCCGCGAAGGCCGCCGTCGATCACTGCCCGACCCGTGTCGAGGTCGATCGTCAGCCTCGCCCCGCTGAGAAAGGATCCGCCACGCTCGAGCCGGACATTGCCGACCATGGTGATCAGGCCCTCGTTGAGGTCGTAGACGGCGAAGTCGCCGCGGGCGGTCTCCGAAGGGCTGGTGACGACGACCCCTCCGCTGGCATCGATGCGGTTGATGTCGATCCCGTCCTGGCTCGCATAGGCGAGGGTGAGGCGTTCCGTGCGAAGCGTGAGCGCGCCCTGCTTCACCACCACGTCACCGGCGAAGATTGCCCGGTCAGCCCTGTCCTGCGCTTCCGCGCGGTCGGCCGAGAGGTCGATCGGCGCGTGGCTGTCATGCCCCTTCAGCGCGGAGATGCTGTCCTGCGCGGCAGCTAGCCCCGCTCCGAGCGTAAGGGCGGCAAGCGCTGCAAGCGCGATGATCGGCCTTAATTTCATCGCGTTCATCTGACTGCCCCCTGTACAATTTTCAAGCGCACGCCGCCATCCAGCCGAACGGTTCGCTCATCGAGGTCGGCGCTCAGCTGCCCCGCCTCGAAGTTCCCCAGGGGCATCCGTCCGCTTACGGCGCCCCGCGAACGCATCGTCCTCTCGTCGAGATTGACCGTCACGTCGCGCGTCATGAGCTGATAACCGTCGGGGCCTGTGACCCTGATCGGGCCATCGACCGCGACGAGCTCGTCCTCGAGGTCATAGCGACCGCGGAGCGCGGCGATGGTGAGCGGACCGCGGGCGAGCTCCATGCGGGCGCGCATCCCCTCGATCATCACGACGGGCACGTTGCTCGACTGCTGGACTGCCCGGTCAGCGACGATCAGGAACCTCTGGCCCTTGTTGTCCTCCCCGGTATAGCGCGCCTGCTCCACGCGCATTCGCTCGCGCGCCTGTTCGACCTCGTTCTTGTCGAGTATGAAGCTCACATCGCCCTGCCGATCGAACGGGGCGACGGCGAGCAGGATGAAGAGGCCGACGATGATGATCGGCAAGGCGAACTTGATCGCCCGGACAAACGCGTCGTGGCGGCTGCCCGGTTCGGCCCAGTGGCGCTTGATCAGCTGCTTGCGATCGGCGGCTTCAGACATGGTGGATCAGCCATCGTGGGCAAAAATGTCGACGTCGGCCCAGCCGGCCAGGTCGAGAAGTGCCCGCGCGGGGATGAAGTCGAAGCAGGCTTCGGCCAGTTCAACGCGGTTTTCGCGGGCGAGCCTCATGTCGAGTTGCTCCTTCAGCCGATGGAGATAGCGCACGTCGCTCGCGGCATATTCGCGCTGCGCATCGCTGATCTCCGCTGCGCCCCAGTCGCTGGTCTGCTGCTGCTTGGAAAGGTCGGTCCCGAGCAATTCCTTCACCAGGTCCTTCAGGCCGTGCCGGTCGGTGTAGGTCCGCACCAGCCGCGAAGCCGTCCTGGTGCAGTAGAGCGGCGCCGCGACGATGCCCAGGTAGGCGCGCATGATCGCAACATCGAAACGGGCAAAATGATAGAGCTTCAGCCGATCGGGGTCGGCGAGCAGGGCCTTGAGATTCGGGGCCGCGTAATCGCTTTCGGGGCCGAAGCGGACCAGGTGCTCGTCGCCCGATCCATCGGACAACTGAACCAGGCACAGGCGGTCCCGCCCGGGGAGTAGTCCCATCGCTTCCGTGTCGACCGCGATCACTGCATCGGTCGAAAAGATGACGGTGGAGGGGAGATCTTCTTCGTGAAAATGAATTGCCATGACTGTTCCGGTTTCCTGATGGCCGAAACGGCATGAACCGCCGGTGACGACCGTGGGGCTTTGCCAACCCTCTAGTCGCAATAATGGGGCACTTGCCAGTCTTAACCATGGAAACACTAGGAGACCGGCCATTTTTCCTGTACATATGGCACCGTGCGTGCAGTGATTCTGCGCGCGCGGCCGGTTGCGCCACGGGCCCAGCGCGTTGGTTCTACGTTTTTGGGGGCACAAGAGAGTTTGGAATTCCATGGGGTTCGATCGAGGGCGTAAGGGTGACCGCGGTAGTCGCGGCCGTGACAAGCGCGACAATTTCGGTGGTGATGATTTCGGTGGTTTTGACCGCGGTTTTGGTGACCGTGGCAGCGGATTCGGCGATCGCGGCGGATTCGGCGGCGGTTTCGGTGACCGCGGCGGCTTCGGCGGCGGCGGCGGCGGCGGCGGTGGAGGAGGCGGCGGCGGCGCCGGCGGTGGCGGCGGCGGCTTCCGTGGTGGCGGCGGTGGCGGTGGCTTCCGCGGCGGCGGCGGCGGTGGGATGCCCCCACAGGTCGTCGGCGAAGGCAAGGGCACCGTTAAGTTCTTCAACCCGCAAAAGGGCTTTGGCTTCATCGTCCGTGACGATGGCGGCGAAGACGTATTCGTCCATATCTCGGCCGTCGAACAGGCCGGGCTGACGGACCTCGCTGACGGACAGCCGCTGGAATTCACGCTGGTCGATCGCGGTGGCCGCATTTCGGCGACCAATCTCAAGATCGATGGCGAGCCGCTCGAAGTCGTCCGCACGCAGCGCGAAGGCGCCGCGGGTGGTAGCGGACCGCAGCGCCAGCTCACGGGCGAGAAGGCCCAGGGCACGGTCAAGTTCTTCAACGCGATGAAGGGCTTCGGCTTCATCAGTCGCGACGACGGCCAGCCGGATGCGTTCGTTCACATCTCCGCGGTCGAGCGTGCAGGCCTGCCCACGATCAACGAGGGTGACCGTTTCGAGTTCGACATCGAGGTGGACCGTCGCGGCAAATATGCTGCGGTGAACCTCCAGCCGCTCAGCTGATCTTCCCAGGAGCGGGGAACGAAAGGCCCGTCCGGAAAGCATTTTTCCGGACGGGCTTTTTCATGTCACGAGCGCGAGCAGCGTCTCGATCCGGTCTGCTTCCGCCGGCGGCTTGTCGGTGCGGATCCTGCTGATGCGCGGAAACCGCATCGCGAGCCCGGACTTGTGGCGGCTCGAGCGGTGAATTGAATCGAACGCGACCTCGAGCACGAGGCTGCGGTCCAGTTCCCGGACGGGACCGAACCGGTTGACGGTATGCTGCCGGACATGGCGGTCCAGCCATTTCAGCTCCTCGTCGGTAAACCCGAAATAGGCCTTGCCGACGGGAAGAAGCTCACCCGTGTCGGCCCAGCATCCAAAGGTGAAGTCGCTGTAATAGCTTGAACGCTTGCCCGAGCCGCGCTGCGCATACATGAGCACGCAGTCGGCGGTCAGAGGGTCCCGCTTCCACTTGTACCAAAGGCCTGCCCGGCGGCCGGCCACATAGGGCGAATCGCGGCGCTTGAGCATCATGCCCTCCACCCCCTCCCCGCGAACGCCGAGCCGCATCTCCTCGAGCTCGGCGAAGCTTCCCACCTCGATAAGTTGGGAGAGGTCAAAGCGTTCAGGCTCGAGCTGATCGACCAGGCGCTCGAGGCGCAGCCGCCGCTGCGTCCAGGGGAAAGGCCTGAGATCCTCCTCGCCCTCGAACAGGATGTCGTAGAGCCGCACGAACGCCGGGAACTGGCTCTGCATGGCGGTGCTGACCCTCTTTCGGCCGAGCCGCTGCTGGAGCGCGTTGAAGCTCGCCGCTGCGCCGCCCTGGACGTCCCCTCGAACCAGCAGTTCGCCGTCGAGCACTGCAGCGGCCGCGAAGGCAGACGCAATGTCGGGAAAGCTCGGGCTGATGTCATCGCCGGTCCGACTGTAAAGCCGGGTCTGCCCGCCCGCGTGAACCAGCTGGACGCGAATCCCGTCCCATTTCCATTCCGCGGCATAATCCTCGAGGCTTACCCGCGCTTCTTCCAGCGGATGCGCCAGCATGAATGGCCTGAAGACCGGCATATCCCTGACGTCGGGCCTGTCGCTGCGCCCCTCGGCCCAGTCGAACAGTGGCTGAAACGGGGGCTCGAGGCCATGCCAGATTTCCTCCACCTCATCGACGTCGAGGTCGAATGCATCGGCGAGGGCCTGTTTGGCGAGACGTGCCGAGATCCCGACCCTCAGTGCGCCCGTTGCCAGTTTCAGCAGGGCGAAGCGCCCCGAGGCATCTAGATGGTCGAGCATTGAAGCGAGGGTCGCCGGCGCGTCCGACCGGCTGATCAGCCGCAAGCGGGCCACCACGTCCGAAATTCGAAGCGTGCCATCGTCAAGCTCGCAGCGTTCGCCCTGCGGCGTGGGCCACAAGAGCGCAACCGTCTCGGCCATGTCGCCGACATAGTCGCGGCTCATGTGCAGCAGGACAGGGTCCACCCGCTCCTCGGCCATTGCCCGGACCTGCGCGGGTTTTACCGCCGGAAGGTCGAGTGTCCCGGTGAGGGCCGCGAGCGCAATGCCGCGATCCGGATCAGAGGTTTGCCGAAGATAGTCGCCGATAAGCTTCAGCTTGGAGTTGCGCGACCTGGTATAGACGAGGTCATCAAGCAGCTGGGAAAAGGCGCGCATGCGCCCTCAATGCACGAAAGTGCTGCTGGGGTTCGCGGCCGCTAGTTCAGCCGGACGGCCAGCGCAGCGAGGATCGATTCGCGGTCGCGCGCCGGGTCCTTGCTCATCAGCGCGTCGTCCATATGCTCGAGGCAGGCACGGGTCGCGGCGACATGCCCCGGCATCAGCGCATGATGCGCCCCGAAGTCGGCGAGCCCCTCGAGAGTGGCAAGACCATGCTCGATGGCCATCAGGCGGATTGCTTCCATCCTGCTGCAGATGTCGACCGGTTTCAGCCGCGCGACGCGCTGCTCGATCTCAGCGATGCGCTCACCGATGCGGGCCCGGGCCAGGTTGAGCGAATCGGAAGCAGTCATCGCGGGAGTCTCCATTGCCCCGCCGATGCTCGTCCAAAATGGTTAACGGTGGATCAACAGGCGGCGAGAAGGCCCTCCTGGCTGATATCCCT
>JAJJPO010000067.1:0-5068 GCA_032907585.1 Sphingomonas sp.
CAGTCCCGAGCAGCATGGTCCCGATGGGCAGTGTCGCAAGGCCAGGTGAAGGCGCAATCCTTGCTGCCGCCAGGCTCCCGACCGTCACGACCAGAACGGACGCCGTCTGGAAAATGGCCTGGGAGCCAGCAAGGATGAGGATCTGTCGGCGCATGGATGGCATCTTGGCTCCTGTAGGGCCGAGGAATCGGCTGGGCCAGACCATTCCGGCGGGCGAGATGCCGGCATCGGCGGGGAACAATAGCCAGCATCTCTGTCGCGGTTGACAGCGGCACTGTAGGCCGCCACATGGCGCGCCTGCCGACACCTGGAGAGGTGGCCGAGTGGTTAAAGGCAGCAGACTGTAAATCTGCCCGCGCAAGCGTACGCTGGTTCGAATCCAGCCCTCTCCACCATCAAGTCAGCACTAATTTCCCTTTGAAAACTGGCGGTCAGTTGGTGGAGCAAACACTGCCCCATCCGCTGGGGGCTCGCGTCGAAGTGGGCGTGTTCGCACGCGCCAACGGCAACGGGCTTAAGAGCGGCGCGACGTTCCACTATTGCGCGGAGAGCTAGTGCAGTCGGTTCGAGTACTTGGGCCAAGAAGTAGTCATTCTTGCTGGGCTTGAGTTGAACGCAAAATTAACAGACAGTCCACTTGCTCGGGTGACTCGGCAGGGGGGACGTGCCGATGAGACTTACTATCGCTGTTTTCGTGGCTGCGCTTTGCGCCGCGCCGGTCCAAGCTGCCCCAAAAATCGACGTTCAAGGTCTTATCTTGGGTAACGAAGGGGCGCGCTTTGTCAAAGGCGTGCCAACGCTGGATCTCCAGCAGCAGCGAGGAGCGGTTCAGGTTCGCTTCCTTGGCTGGGACCACAGCAACGCGGTCTTCGCCGTCGGCGTTTTCAATGCTGGCCCAGAGCCGGTCAACATTGGCCTCGAAAACATGCATGCTTCGGCCGAAGGAAAGCCCGTGCGACTTTTTACGGTCGACGAGCTAACGAAGCAGGCAAAGCGGCGTGCGACGTGGAGCAAGATCGGCCTGGCGTTCCTCGGCGGTCTTGGCGCGGCTGCGGCGGCGAGCCAGCGAAGCCATTACAGCGGGACGATAACCAGCTCCTACGGAGGAATGTACCACTATAGCGGTAGTTACCCGAGCCTTTATGGGCAGCTGCAGGCCGATCGCATCACGGCCAATACGACGGCGGGCATGGCGGCAATCCAGTACCAACTCGACGCCACGATCGGCCAGATCGGCGACAAAGTCCTCCAGACAACGACGGTGGACCCGGGGACGGCCTTTGGTGGCCTCGCCGTGGTAGAAAAGCTTGACTACGGCAAGGCGCCCATTGAGTTCCGATTGGACGTCGACTGGAACGGGGAGCGCTATCAATTTGGCTACCTGCTGACCCGAAAGGGCAAGGCAGTACCGGAGCAATATGCTGCGATGCTCGCTGCCAATGCAAGGCCCAGGGCGCTAGTTGATCGGGAAGCAGAGGCCACTGCCTTGTCTCGCCCAAGCACTGTATCGGAGCCACGTTTCGTGCCAGCCGCGGCCCAGCCAAAGAGCGGGGCGATTGCCCTGAGGTCTGGCGCAGTTAAGGTTCCTGCACAAACGCCTTCCGGTTACTGTTTACAGGCTCCGCCAGGCTACGTCGGTACCGGCTCGGCGAGCGCCCCTGTCATTAACAAAAACCTCCCCCGTTGCCTGGAAAGCCAAGATTAGGCAGGGACAATGTGCAAAGTATCCTAACTTTGCTTGCCGATTTGTTTTGGGCAACCCGGGCAGCCGCAAGCTGTCGCCCATGCCGGCGGCCTGAACGCCGAGGGGGCGCAACACTAACCACAAGACAGGCGATTAACACTTTCACCACGGAAGCCCCTCAGCGAGCTTGAGCCGATCCTATGGCAAGCTGGACACGTGTGGCCGACGATCCGTTTTGGAACTACGCGTCGGCTCGAGCAGCTGGGCCAGCCCCCGTGCATGCTGGAGACCCCGGCTATGGTCGGCATCTTGATCGGGACGGCGACGGCATCGGGTGCAAATGAGGTTGTCAGTTGCGCTAAAGGGGGAGATGGCGGGCAAAAGCGTCCATGTTACCTAGAGTCATTCGCGCAGTGGGCTTCACAACCTTCGCTGCGGTTCAAAAGATCGGAATCGGCCAAATTTGAGCAATTCTGCCGGTTCAGCTAGAGAAAGCACGGGGAAGACTTGAGTTCTTGCACAGTTTCCATGCTCGGAAGGAATATTGGTGCTGGTGATGGTCGGCGAGAAGGCTGACGGGCTTCGTGGCCCAATTGATCCGGAAACACCGGTTTCCCGTCTAAGCCAGGGGCAGATCGACTGCCTGCTGCTCGTGGACAGGCACCACAGCAGCAAGGAAATTGCCGCTCGCCTGGGTATCAGCCCACATACTGTCGACCAGCGCATCCGGGTTGCCCTTGAAAAACTCGGAGTCGAACGGCGTGGGGAAGCGGCGCGCATCGTTGCGGCCGCGCTCGGGAGGCAAGCCGTCCCATATCAGCAATTGATACATCAACCGCCGTACATCGACCCTCCGGCCGAGGCAGGACAAGAAGAGGGCGCGGTCGGCTTTCACATTCGGCACGCTGACCGTGCAGGGAAGGCCAGTCCTTCCGGTAACTTGACCGAGCAAAGCCCGGCTGGGCCCGGCCCTTCCCTGCAATTGCCTTTTGCAACGAGGAGCCATCGCAGCAATGAGATGAGCGTCGGGCTGAGGCTCGCCTGGATCGCGGGAATTGCGATGGGTGCGACCTTTTCGGCGGGAATGTATCTTGCCGGTCTGGAAAGCCTCTCCAGGATGATGGGCGGCTAAGCCAGGCATTTCTCGACATTGCTGCACCAGCTCACGCTCCGGGTGTTGCCCGGAGCGACGGGAGAATCATGTCATGCGCAAACAGATGATTGAAGCCGCAGCCATGGACGTCGCGACGCAGGTTCGCGCCGTTGAAGATACGATCGAGGCGGCGCTCGCCGAGATCGCCGAGCTCCAGGGCCGGATGGTTCGTGCTCGCGCGACGTTCGGGATCGCCACCGCGACCGGCCACGAGGCCTTCGAGCAGCTCGCAGAGGCGACATGCAGCCTGGTGAAGGCACGTGGGAACATGGCCCATTGCCACATCAAGATGAAGGAAACGACGCAGTTCGTGCCGGGCCTTCGCGCTACCGGATTCGGCGACATGCAGGAGTGCCCGACCGAAGGGTCTCGCCAGCTTCGCGTCGTCGCTTAGCGGCCATCAGGTATTGACCGGACCGCGCCCGGCGTGGTCCGGATCCTGACATGTTCGGTCCGTTCATCTTTGGCCCGCTGCTCCTCGCGGTCTGTGCCTACGCCTGGTGGCGCGGCGGACCCGACGAGCGGATCGTCGCTGCAACCTGCCTTGCCGGCACGGTCGCGACGATGCTCGCCATCTCGCCTCTCAAGCATCGCTACAGCGGCGTTGAAGAAGGTCTTCTTCTCGTCGACCTCGCCGTCCTCGCCGGCTTCGTCGCGGTGGCGCTTCGATCGAAGCGCTTCTGGCCTCTATGGGTTGCGGGCCTCCAGCTGACGACGTCGATCGGCCATCTCCTCAAGGGCATCGATCAGGAACTTCTCCCGCGCGCCTATGGAGCGGCGCTGCAGTTCTGGAGCTATCCGATCCTCCTGATCCTTGCTGCCGGTACCTACCGGAGGCACCAGCGGATGCGCGAGCTGGCCTAGCGCGGCCCGGGTCGCCGGCCTATGGAACGGCGCCGTGAATGACGATGCCCCGCTCAACAGCTCCATCCTCGATGCCCTTGACGAGCCGGCGCTGATTGTTCGCCGACAGATCGTCGATAGCGCAAACCGCCCTGCGCGCGAGCTGTTCGGTGACATCATTGTCGGGCGCGACCTGAGGCTCGCCATCCGTCATCCGCTTGCCCTCGACACCATCCTCGCCGGCAAGGCAGCGGACGTCGAACTGGTCGGCGTGGGATCTCCCGAGCGAAGCTGGCATCTTTGCGTTCGCCCGGTGGAAGGCGGCGTGCTCGTTCGACTGTCCGACCGGTCGGCTCTTAGGGCGGCGGAGCGAATGCGAACCGATTTCGTTGCCAATGCCAGTCATGAGCTTCGGACCCCGCTGGCCACGATTATCGGATATGCCGAGACCATCGCCGAGGAGGGCCCGGTCGATGACGGGCTGAGAACCCGCTTTGGCTCGACCATTGTCGCCGAGGCAAGGCGAATGCTTCGGATCGTCGAGGACCTGATGAGCCTGTCGCGGATCGAAGCCGATCGCTTCCGACTGCCTGACCAACGGGTCGACCTCGCAGAAGTGGCCCACGTTGCGCTCGAGGCTGCGGCGAAGCTCGCCGAACGGCGCGGGTGCCGGTTGGAAAGCAGCCTCGAACCTGGCTTGCCGATAATCAGGGGCGATCCCGGCCAGCTCACCCAGCTACTCGACAATCTACTTGGGAATGCGATCCGCTATGGCTGCGCTGAACCGGGAAGCGTCGCCCGCCTCACGATCGAGCAGCGCGACGGACGAGTACACTTAAGAGTGCGCGACGAGGGCGAAGGGATAGCGGCAAAGCATCTGCCGCGGCTCACCGAGCGGTTCTATCGGGTCGATTCGGCCCGCAGCCGCGAATCCGGCGGGACCGGGCTCGGCCTGGCCATCGTCAAGCATATCGTCGAGCGGCATCGCGGGACACTCGCATTTGATTCCACGCCCGGCCAGGGCACCACTGTCAGCGTGTCGCTGCCGGTCGACCGAGCCATCCCGGGCCAGCCAACGTCATGAAACGGTAATATCACCGTCACAGGAAAGCGACGAACGCAGCGCTAGGGAGCGCCCGTCCAGTCGGCACCAAGCCGACCCCAATCGGGAGTAACAAGATGTTGAGGAAGCTGGTTGCGCTGCCATTGGTTGCGCTGGTCGCAGCTTGCGGTGGCGGCGGTTCGGGGGGAGCCGACGCGGCGGCCCAGATCAAGGTCGTCGGTTCGTCGACCGTTTATCCATTTACGACGGCAGTTGCCGAGGAATTTCAGCGGGCCAATCCCGGGATCAGCGTCATCGTCGAATCGACGGGCACCGGCTCCAGATC
>JAJJPO010000068.1:0-5049 GCA_032907585.1 Sphingomonas sp.
GGCCTGGAGATAGGCGGCAAGCTCTGCGCGCGGCCCGGCGGCCGCATCGACGTCTCGAAAGGCGGTCGCCATCAGAAATATCCTTCCTGCTTCTTGCGCTCCATGCTGCCGCTGCCGTCATGGTCGATGGCGCGGCCCTGGCGTTCGGAGCTGGTCGTAACCAGCATCTCGAGGATCACCTGCTCGAGCATGGCCGCATCGCTTTCGATGGCGCCGGTGAGCGGGTAGCAGCCAAGGGTGCGGAAGCGGATCGAGCGCTCGACGATCTTCTCGCCATCCCGGACAGGGAAGCGCTCGTCATCGACCATCAGGATGAGACCGTCGCGCTCCACCGTTGGCCGGGGGGCGGCGAGGTAGAGCGGGACGATCGGGATCTCCTGGGCGTAGATATATTGCCAGATGTCGAGCTCGGTCCAGTTGGAGAGCGGGAACACGCGAATGCTTTCGCCCCGGGCCTTCCTGGCATTGTAGAGGCTCCACAGTTCGGGCCGCTGGTTCCTTGGGTCCCAGCGGTGCTGGGCCGAGCGAAAGCTGAAGATGCGCTCCTTGGCCCGGCTTTTTTCCTCGTCCCGGCGGGCACCGCCGAACGCCGCGTCGAACCCATATTTGTCGAGCGCCTGCTTCAGCCCTTCCGTCTTCCATAGGTCCGTGTGGAGGCTGCCATGATCAAATGGGTTGATCCCGAGCCTTTCTGCTTCCGGGTTGCGGTGCACGATTAGCTCCATGCCGCTTTCCTTCGCGACCTGGTCGCGAAGAGCGTACATGTCCCTGAACTTCCAGGTCGTATCGACATGGAGCAGCGGAAATGGCGGCGGCGAGGGATGAAAGGCCTTTAGCGCAAGGTGCAGCATCACAGCGGAATCCTTGCCGATCGAGTAGAGCATCACCGGATGCTCCGCCTCGGCAACGACCTCGCGCATGCTCTCGATGCTTTCCGCTTCGAGCTGTTCGAGGTGGGTGAGCACCGGCAGGGAAGGCTGGACGGGAGCGTTCATGATGCGGCTGCTGCAGCAAGGGCAGAATGGCTGGCCGGGCGGGCCGCGAGATCGCGCGCCACCCAGCCGATGATGACGGTGACCGGAGCGCCAGGGGCGAGGCTCGCGCAAAGCTCCTCGATCTCGCTGATGGTGCCGGCGACATGGGCTTCGCCGGGAAGGGTCGCAGACGCGATCGCCGCTGCGGGCGTCGCCCGGTCGAGACCTTCTTCCAGCGCCCGGCGCACGAACTGGCCGAGCGTCCCACGCGGCATATAGAGAACGGTGGTCACCGCCGCGTCAGAAACCGCGCGCCAGTCGATGTCGCCTGGAAGCCTCCCGTCGGAGCCGTGACCGGTCAGCAGCTGGAGCCGGCGCGCGTGCTTGCGCTCGGTAAGCGGGATTCCGATCGAGGCCGCCGCGCCCTGTGCCGCCGAGATGCCGGGAATGATGGAAACATCGATCCCGGCGGACCGGCAGGCGGAAAGCTCCTCCGCGACGCGGCCGAAGATGAGCGGGTCGCCGCCCTTCAGCCGGACCACCCGTTCGCCCGACCGGGCAAGGTCGACCATCTGCCGATTGATGTCGTCCTGGCTGACGCCTGGCCCGTGGCCCATCTTTCCGACCGCCAATCGCCTGGCCTCGCGCCGGCCGAGCTCCAGCACCTCGTCGCTGACGAGATTGTCGTAGAGGATGACCGTCGCCTCCTGGAGTGCTCCAAGCGCCTTCAAGGTCAGGAGATCAGGATCTCCCGGACCCGCCCCGACCAGGGTCACTTGCCCTTTCGAGGGCAGTGCATCTTTTAGAATACCCGACAGTTCCTCATGCCCCGGCGGCGTTTCCGGCGCGGCCCAGGCAGCCTCGACGAAGCGCTTCCAGAAAGCCCTTCGGTCGGGGAAAGCCGGGACCCGCTCTTTCAGTGCCCAGCGCCACTGCCTTGCCACCCGTGCCCAGGCTGACAGGCCGCGCGGAACCACCGCCTCGATCCTTGACCTGATCGACTGGCCAAGCATCGGCGCTGCACCATCGGTCGAGATGCCGATGACGACTGGCGAACGGTTGACGATCGTCCCGAACTGGACGTCCGAGAGGTCACCCTGGTCGATGACGCTGACGATTGCTCCCGACAGCCTGGCAGCCGCCGCGAAGGCCTCCGCCGCCTCGCGGTCCGGAAGGTCGGCAATCGCAGTTGCAGCCGGTTCCAGAGCGGGCAACCGGTCACCGCAGGAAACCTGGGAAGCATCGGAGCACGCGGCCCGCAAAGGATCAGCGTGCAAATCTCCTCCCGCCCGCCGCCCGAAGCAGTTCGGCCTTCCAATCGGCTCCCTCCGAGGAACCCACGACCACTGCCTTTCGTCCCTTGAACCGGTGAAACAGCGGGAGATTGGCGAGCGGCGCGATCCGCGCCGGCCCCGGCTTGCTATTCCTGGACATGGCTTCAGGCTGCCCTGCTTCGAGTCAGGCGGCCGTCTGCCCCGAGATGGAGGCCGCATTCCCTGCTATCGTCCTGCTCCCACCACCAGCGGCCCGAGCGTTCGGGCTCGCCGGGACGGACCGCGCGCGTGCAGGGTTCACAGCCGATCGACAGAAAGCCCCTGGCGTGGAGCGGGTTGATCGGAACGCCGAGCGTTTCACACTCGCGTGCGACGCGCTCGCGGCTCCAGTCGAACAGGGGCGCTATCTTCACCAGGCCGCGCACCTCGTCGAGGCTGGCAAGGGCGGCTGACGAGCGCACCCGTGACTGGTCGAACCGAAGGCCAGTCACCCAGGCTGCGGCGCCCTCGAGGGCCCGGCCAAGCGGCTCAACCTTGCGCACGTTGCAGCAGGCTGTGCGGGCATCCCTCGAATGATAAAAGCCATTGATCCCGCAATCGGCGACGAGGTCGGCAAGCGCCGATGCATCCGGATGATGGGACCGGATCCGGACTCCATATCTTTCCTCGGTTTCCTGCCAGAGCTTGTAGGTCGAGGGAAACAACCGTCCCGTATCGAGCGTCGCCACCTCGATCGGCAGGCCAAGCCCGAAGATATGGTGGGCAATGAGCTGGTCCTCGATCCCGAAACTGGTGGTGAAGACAATGCGCCCGTCGATCGCATTGCACGCCGAGCGCAACCGCTCCTCGATGGTTTGGCCGCCGATCTGGCCCCAGGCATCGGCCGGAAAGGGCGCCGCCGCGACGCCTTGCTGGTCTGGAGAAAATAAGCCCTGGGTCATGGCAGGAGAAGTTTCTTCTACTGATGTGCGCAAGGCCATTTGCCGCACGCACGCGTTAACCTGTTTGCCCTCGACCCAGCGGAAGGCAGATATCCTTGCTTTTACGGTCCTTCAACCGGCCAGCCGAGATAACATTGTTCTTGCCGACGCTGCCCAGATTTGTAGAAATAAATTCTAATTGCCTGGAGGATTTTGAATGGACCTGACCGACAGGACGATCTTGGCGATCCTCCAGGACGACGCCTCGGTCTCGGTTGCCGAGATTGCGGCCAGGGTGAATCTCTCCCAGACTCCCTGCTGGCGCCGGATCCAGAAGCTGGAGGATGCGGGAGTGATCCAGCGCAGGGTGGCGCTGGTTGACCCGGAAAAGCTTGGCCTCGATCTCACCATATTCGTCGAGATCGAGACTGGCGACCATTCAAGGGAGTGGCTCGACCATTTTGCTCGGAGCCTCTCGGAGATGCCCGAGGTGATGGACGTCTACCGCATGGCCGGAAACGTAGATTATCTGCTGCGTATATCGGCCCGCAACATGGCCGCCTACGACCAGTTCTACCAGAAACTGATCTCGACGGTGGCGCTGAAGAATGTAACGTCCCGCTTCGCCATGGAACGGGTCAAGTTCACGACGGCATACCCGGTACCGGAAGATTGATCTTCCAGGCGGCCGGTGCACGGGAGCGCTATTGGCCGGTCCTGCCGCGCCGAAGCTGCTCCAGCATCTTGCGCGCATTCTCGGCCTTGGGATCAAGCTTCAGGGCACGTCGATATTCGGCGATGGCAGCGTCGCGCTGCCCGCTCGCCGCAAGGGCCTCGCCGAGGCTGTCATGGACGTTGGCGGAAGCCGGATAGAGCTCGCTGTTAAGTCGCAGGATGGCGACCGCTTCGCCGAGTTTCCCGTTCCTGAGGAACTTGTAGCCGACCCGGTTTAGCTGGCTTTCATCGACGTACAGGCCGGCAAAGCCCTTGGCGCGAAGCTCGGCAAAGTGGCTGAGGCCGGCTTCCAGTCCCTTGGCGTCGATAGTCTGCTCGATCGTGTCTCCGAGCGAGCCATCCTTCACATCGAGCAGCTCTACCTCGAACAGCAGCGTGGAATTGGGCGGAATTGGTCCCCTCTGCTTCGACCCATAGGCAAGCTCGGGCGGGATGGTGAGCAATGCAGTCGAGCCGACCCTCAATCGCGCAAAGGCCTCGTCCCACCCCTTGATCACCTGTCCCCGGCCAAGCGTGAAGCCGATGGGCTCGCCGCTTTCGCGCGAGCTGTCGAAGCGTGTGCCATCGCTTAAGGTCCCGACATAATGGGCAACGACGACCTGTCCGGGACGGGGAAGGGGGCCTGTTCCCTCCCTCGTCACCTTCACTTCGAGGCCGCCGGGGGCCTGCTGCTCGGATTGTGTTATCGCTGCCGTCGAAGTCGTCGCGGCGAGCGCCGCTGCCAGAACCATGGCAAGCTTCATTCGATCACCCTTTCCAATTGGTCGCCCGATGTTGCATTCCGAGGCTCCATAGAATGCCCCCATGGTCGCGGGCACGGATTTTATTTGCCGGCTCCTCTACCGGCTATCACTGGATGGCTGGATAGGTGACCCTGTTCCCCTCGACGCGGGCTCCCACGCTCAAGCTGGCGGGCACGACGCTGTCGGAATTCATCAGGTGATAAACGGTTTCGCCGCGGGCAAGCAGGTGATCGGCAATGATGCGCCGGTGACAGCGCCACCAGACGGCCTCGGAGCACATGATTGCAAGAGGCGTTTGCCGGCCCATTTCGATGAGTTCGGCAAGCCCTTCCTGGAACTCTGGCCCGAGAGCATGGTCCGCGTAATTGTGGAAGCTTTGAGTGTCCCACCAGCCCTTGGCTTC
>JAJJPO010000069.1:0-5056 GCA_032907585.1 Sphingomonas sp.
CCACCCCGAACGGCCGCTCTAAACGTTTCCAGTTGCCTAGTGTCGCTTGACAGTTGACGCGACATCACCTAGATCAATTCGCAATGCAGATCGAGACTATTCGGCACAAGGCATTACGACGCTTCGCTGAATCCGGATCGCCGAAAGGTCTGCCGGCCGGATCGGTCGATCGGTTGCGGCGCATGTTCGCTTACATCGACGCGATTGGGACGGTCGAGGAATTGCGAGTGCCGCCAAACTTTGGAGCACATCAGCTCACTGGCGACCGAAAAGGAGAATGGTCGTTAACTGTGACAAAGAATTGGAGGATGACGTTCCGCATCAACGCGGCCAATGCCATCGAAGACATGGACCTGGAGGATTATCACTGATGGCAGTCAAGCTGCACAAGAGCTTCGCGGTTCATCCGGGCGAGTGGTTGCGTGCTGAGCTTGTCGAACCCTCTGGGCTCAAGATTACCCAGGCGGCCGAGAAGCTGCACGTAACTCGGCAGGCCATGAGCAACCTGCTCAATGGGCACCAGGGTCTTTCGGCTGAGATGGCGATCCGCTTCGAAAAGGCATTCGGCGTACTGGCAGATACGTTAATGCGGATGCAGGCAGCGTATGAACTGGCGCAAGCCCGTGAGCATGAGGACGAGATCGTCGTTGACGCTCTGGCTGCGTAACAGTCAAATCCAACGGTCCCTCATTTCCTTTGCGTCTTAGACAATCACTGGCCACAAAGTTGGGACAGGCCAGCGAACCTACGCTGGAAGCCCAAGCAGATCGGGCTTAACCCACGGCCGAATTGGATTGCCCTGATGTCCGCAATCCACCCAATTTTGCCCTGACCTGGAACGACCCATTGCGGTCAATAGCTGAGCCACTAGTCTGAGGCGCTCCAGAAGGGGGCGCCTATGTCGACGGGTCTTGCATCTAGACTTGGAACAAGATTTCTCCTCTCCGTGGCGAGCGGGATCGCGCTTACCGGTGCGGCCGGAGCTGCCGACACAGTCACGATCCGGAATATCACGATCCTCGATCCCATCGAGGGCGCGCGAGCCGCCCAAGACGTGTTCATTCGGAATGACCGTATCGTCGAAATCAGTGAGGCCGGCGCGAAATCGAGCGAAGCGTCCGGCGAAACGACGATCGTGGACGGAACCGGCAAATACCTGATCCCGGGGCTCTGGGACATGCATGGCCATGTGTCCGACGAAGCTTCGGGGCCGCTCTATGTCCTCAACGGCGTCACCGGCGTGCGCCAGATCATGGGTCACAGCCTGAGCCACGCCTGGCGGCATAGGAAGCTGGAGGGCACTCCGGCGATGCCGCGCATGTATCTCGGCAGTACACTGGTCGACGGTAAGCCGGCGCACGTCCCTGGTTCAATCGAAGTTGGCAGCGTCGATGAGGCGCGGCAAGCGGTGCGCACGGTAAAAGGCTCCGGAGCCGAATTCCTCAAAATCTACAGTAAGGTGCCCGCAGACGCCTACGAGGCGCTGATCGATGAGGCGCGGAAGCTCGACGTGCGGGTGGAAGGCCACGTACCCGATTCGGTCTCGTGGGCCAGCGTGGCAAAGCACGGAAGGCAACGGAGCATCGAACATCTCTGGGGCCTGCCTCGCTGGGTTGCTAAAAACGCCGACGACCTGTCGCAGCGAACAGCGAAGTTTTACGAGAGCGTGACCTGGGGTGGGACGCTGACTCCCGAGCAGCAGAAGCGCACGATCGAACTTCAGAACGAGGCGTACGACAACTATGATCCAACGCGTTTCGCAGACATCCTTCGAGACTTGAAACGCAACCGGGTGTGGCAGTCGCCGACGCTGATCGTGTGGGAGACGCGCATCCGCGAGACAGACCCTGCGCTGGAAACTGACCCGCGCCTGGCCTTCATCCCGCAATGGATGCGCGAGTTCTGGAAGTGGAAGGTCGGAAACGACGGGAATGGTGAACCTGCCGCGCGGGCGCTGAGCGAGCGCAGACACAGGTTTAACCTCGACAGGTTGCGCGAGATGCACGCTTCCGGCGTGCCGATCCTTGCCGGAACCGACTCACCACTGCCGTACATCCTCCCCGGCTGGTCGTTACACGATGAGCTGGCGCTGCTCGTCGAGGCGGGTCTCACGCCGAACGAAGCGCTAAAGGCGGCGACCTCGAATGTCGGCCAGTTTATCGGGCGGAAGGACATCGGCCGTGTGCGGCCTGGCGCTATTGCCGACTTGGTAATTGTCACGGCAGACCCGACAGCCGATATTCGCAACACGCGCAAGATCGACGCGGTCATCGTCGGAGGCCGGCTGATCGACCGCATGGCGCGTGATGCTGCCTTCCACCAGCTGAAGCGAAAGTTCGCCGCACCGACTGCGGCTGCCGCCCTGACGGACGCTTTCAAACGCGGGGGGCTCGCTGCGGCCATGGCGAAATATGACGAAGTCTGTCCAGCACCAGACGATGTTCGGAATTGCTCCCCTATCGATGCAGTGGAGTACACGTTGGCCTCTCTCGTCCTGGAGAGCCCTGAGAAGGACAGGTTGGCCACCCTGGTCGACTGGGCCGAACGGCGCTTCCCCAATGACGTGGAAGTGCAGACGTGGGCAGGTCTCGAACACAAGAAGGCGTCACGATTGAGCCGATCAAAGACCGCCTTTAAAAGAGCTTTGCAGCTCGCACCTGGAAGTACATTCCTCCTGTATCAACTCCACCTGCCAGATGAGTGAGGCAGGCCGGCATCGGCTCGCCTGCACGCGTGTCGGGCGTCCGCTTTCCAGCCGATTTTGCCCTGGCTGGGACAAACCCAAAGCGGACATAAGCTTTATGCGCTGAGTTTCGCTCGTTCGGGCAAGTGCCCCCAGCCTACGCCGCAAACTGTCAATGGAAAGATGAGTAGGCAGCGTGCTTTCATTCTTGCCTTCAGGGCTCAGCGCTTCCAGGGCTGCCAGGGCCATCAGTTGAACATCTTCTCCAAGTGCGCCTCTGATCAGGGTGCCCGCAATCAAGGCGGAGAGCAGTTGATCGGCGAAGGGCATCACCGCCTCCTGCTCAATGTCGTCGAGCGCAGCTTCATAAAGATCATGGCGTTCCGCGATGGCAATCAAAAGTGCCCGCTCGAGTTTTGCGCCCGTACGGCACATCGGATATCGGCGCTCGGCTTCGATGGCTTGTCCCAGTGACTCTATGGCTCCGTCCAAATCGCCGGTCATGGCAAGAGCGGTTCCAAGATAGAGATAGGCGCGTGCCGTCTGGCCTGGATCTTCAAGCGCACCCGCTCGACGCAACAAGGTTGCCGCTGCCATCGGATGAGTTCCAAGCAGCGTATAGCCCTGAATGTTCAAATATTGTGCCTTGTGCCGCGCCCGTCTCAAACGATCTTCAAACGCGATCGCAATCTCATCATTCCACTCAGCATTACGAAACCAATCGGGCATTTACTCACCTCCGGCGGCCACAAATCGGGTTGCCTCGATACCCGTTGCGAACAACCCGCCCCACACGCTGGCGGACCTGGGTCTTGCGGAAAATATGCGGAGCGCACTTACCGCGAAGACGACTGGTGAAACTCCACGAGAAATCCGAGTTCCGGGTAGGTCGGGGCGGCAAACGACTTTCCAAATAGACCTTCGTAAGTCCTCATCTCGCGGCCGTAGCCCCACTCCGCAATTCGTCTAGCTTGAGCAACGTCTGCCGCCGCGATGCTGATCCCGTAGATGTGGGGCCCTCGTTTCTGCAACGCGTCCGCGGCAGGGCCCGGGCCACTCGGTTCGAGAGCAAGAATAGTCTCACCTCCTGACTCGAAGCGAAAGCCGCGCAGTCCCTGCTCGGGCAGAGTGACGAGTCCAACCTGTCTCACGCCCAGGCGTGAAATCCGTTTTCCTTCGGCTTCGGCATCTGCGGACAGAAGCCACATCGCGGAGATGCGTTGCGCGGTGTTCGGGTGTCGGCTGAATACGACGCGGTCAGCTTCGTCCGCAGCGTTGGAAGGAACTTCATTATATTTGATGAAGAATAGATCAGCGCTCGACAGAGGTGGCGCGTCGAAGCCGACTGTTCGCCACATGCTTTCGCGTGCCGGCGCAGGGCCGTCGCCGTCAGGGTCGTAGGTCAAGGGGGTGCTTGGCGAGAGCTTCCAGCCTGTCTCGCGCAGATGGCGCTCAATTTCTGCAATATTGCCCGCCTCAAGGGCGAACATGTTTGCCGTTGGGCCTTGCTCGGTTGCAGCGTAGGCATCGCGTGCCTCTCCGGTCAGTTTGTCATGAGGCCGAGTGAAGTGGAGAAGTTCAAGATAGGATCTATCGCTAAAGGGAATGACACGGTTAGCCACGCCATCACCGAAGTCGCCCCCCGGCCGCACCTGGAAGCCAAGCTTGACCGCCATGATCGAGGTGATCTGGTCAATGGTGCGGCTCCAAATAAGCACATGATCAATGCCGCCAATCGGGACTTGCTGCGTGGTCGATGCAGACCCGATCGAGGACAGGGCCAGAAGGGCGAACACAGCCCTAGTCGAATGGATTTTCACCGGAAATCCCCCACCTGGATCCGGATTTGTCGCACCGGTGATACCTTGATGCAACCGCAGTTAACGCTGTTGCCAAACGGGGGCAGGGCCCAGGAACCACTCCTGTCGGTAGATTAAGCTTTCGGCCCGATTCTGCCCTGGCCAAGCTCGGCCAATTGCGGACATTCGGCGAATAGATCGCGGCTTTCAGAGAAAGGGACCGGGTGCCCCGAGCAAGCTGCGAGCGCCTTCATGAAAATGGTCGACGCTGGGTGTTTTCAGGCGGAATTGGCGTAAAACCCGCTCGTCTTCGTTGACCTTCAGGCGAAAATTGCCGCCCTCCAGTAGGTCAGCGATCCACTCCAGAAATTGTCCAAGCGAGTCAGCGAGAACGGCCTTCACATCTTCGTCGCGACCGAACAGGATCACCTGGCCAACCCGGCCAGCGGGCCACGGATCAAAGTCGAGGCCGATGTGATTGCCTGAACCGTCATGGGTCAAGGGTATCCAGCGCGGGTTGATGTACGCCGGGTCTACTGCGTCCTGGGGCCATGCTCCGCCGGGGACGGCGTAC
>JAJJPO010000070.1:0-21708 GCA_032907585.1 Sphingomonas sp.
ACCCCGACGCTCAGGCTGGCAGTGGAGACGATGCCGTCATTGGCGCCCAGCACGGCCGCCCGCAGCCAGCCAATACGTTCCGTCGCATGTCTCTCGGGATGCGTAATCTCAGCTCTCACCGTCCTGCTCCATCCTTGGGGCTTTAGCGAACATCAGCATACATGAAACGGGGCGGCTTCCGGACCCCTCGAGCAAACTATCGGCCCCGCGGCATCAGCTGGTCCGCTTCTCCACGACTTGTCATCGGCGCGCTGCATCCCCAGCTAGCCTCGGCACGGGCTTTCGCCATGACGGCATAAGGAGATTTCCGAATGTCGCAGCAAGCCCAATGGGGCGATCAGCCGCGACATGACGAGGCTAATCATTCTTCTGATCTTGGTAATGATGCCCCTTGGGGCAGCAAGCGCATCGCCCCGCGTCGATCTCGGCGGCCGCGCCGTGCTCGAGGTCGCCCAGACGCTAAAGACCGGGGAATTTATCTGGGCGCCGGAAAGGTCGCCCACCGGCCCTGCCCTCCTCGTCGTCAACCTCGATACCCAGCGCGCCATCCTGTTTAGAAATGGAGTCCCGATCGCGGCTTCGACCATGTCGTCCGGCCGGCCCGGTTATGAAACGCCCACGGGCGTCTTCACCATATTGCAGAAGCGCGTCGAGCATTATTCGCGCACATATGACAATGCGCCGATGCCATATATGCAGCGACTGACCTGGAAGGGCGTTGCCATCCACGCCGGCCACCTTCCCGGCTATGCCGCCTCCCACGGCTGCATCCGTCTCCCCAAGGAATTCGCGCGGCTGCTCTACGGCGCTACCAAGCTTGGAATGACCGTCGTCATCACCAGGCTGCCCGCCCGCCTCGATCGGACTGACGAATTGCCGCTGTTCGTCAGGTTGCCGGCAGACAGGGACATCACCGACGCCTCGTTCGACTGGCATCCCGAGCGGGCTTCGCGAGGAATTGCTTCGGTCATCGTCAGCATCGCCGACCAGCGCGCGATCGTGCTGCGCAATGGCGAGATCATCGGTTCCGCCCCGGTTCGGGTCGAAGCGCCGGCGGATATGGCCTTTGCCTACCTGCTCCATCGCTGGAACGACGATGGGCGGCAATGGCTCAAGCTGCAGCTCGACGGCAAGTCCGGGGGAATGGAACTATCGCCCGGCGAGGCCAGCCGATTCCGGTTTCCGGAGGGCTTTCGAAAAGCGGTGCTCGAGGTTCTTCGGCCCGGCAGCATCATCGTGGTCACGCCCGAGCCTCTTCGTTCCGGCAATGCCGGTGCCCCGGTAACTGTCATCGAGGACGAGCCATCGGGCAAGGCCAGGGAGTGATCCATGTACCGAAACATCCTCGTCCCGATAGATCTCGACGAGCCAGGCAGCTGGGCCGGGCCGCTCGCCACTGCGCAGTCAATCGCCAAATGCTTTTCCGCCCGCGTGACGCTGTGCACCGTTGTTTCCGATGTCCAGGCGATCGAGAGAGGCGAGTGGTTGCCAATAAGCGTCGAGCAGCTCCTGTTTGATGCAAGGGCACGTCTCGAGGGCATCGCTGCTAGCATCGATGAGTTGGAGTGCGGCATAGAGATTGCCGCGGGCACCATAGCCGGCGGCGTGCTGGAGGTCGCGCAGCGTATCGGAGCGGACCTGATCGTCTCGGGTTCGCACCAGCCGGGAAAGCGAGATCATGTCATCGCGGCCAATGCCATTCGCATTGCCCGCAGGGCATCCTGCTCGGTGCTCATCGCCCGGCACCGGGTTCCATAGCGCGATGCCCGGGCCACGATCCATTTGGGGGCATGGATGAGGTCATGCCTTGCCAACAAGGCCCTTGCCTCCTCGAAAGTCAGCCCCTGAAGAGTGGTGTTGGCAAGGAGGTCGCGTCCATGGTTGTGGCGAGGCTCAAGCAGGCACAGGCGAATTCGATTGCACAGCGGCAATTCCCGGACGCTACGCAAGTCTACCTATTTATCGCTTGGTGGTCAGCGACCTAAGCCTCATTAAACGAAATTCGCAGGCCGCCCGCGGCCGGCGCGTGCAGGAGAAGATCTCATGGACGCCAAGCAGCCCGCTCCAGGAGCGGTAACCAGATCAGGACCGGAAGCCCGCGCGAACGCCGGGGTGAAGACGATCCTGCTTCACGTGCAGAATGACCGGGCGCTCGACCAGACGCTGGAAACCGCATTGTCACTCGCGAGGGCCTGCGGGGCGCACCTGAGCTGTCTCCACGTCACGCCGATCGAGGCCTATGTCGCGTTCGACGGGTTCGGGGGCGTTTTCGTCATGAATGATGTCATCAAGGCCATCGACGAAGAGGAAAAGCTTCTCGGCGAGCGGCTTCGCGCCGAGCTCGATAACGAAGATGTCAGCTGGGACTATAAGCAGGTTACCGGCAATATCCCGGGCCAGGTCGTCAGCAAGTCTGCACTGGCCGACCTGGTCGTCACTGGTCGTCAGCCGAACCGCACGGAGTTCCAGGGATCAACGATCGGCCTGCTTGGCGACCTCTTGCACCGCTCGCGCACTCCGCTGTTCATCGCGGCCGATGACGGCAAGGTACCAGACCCGACTGGCCCCGTGCTGATCGCCTGGAACGGCAGCTTCGAGGCAGCGAACGCCGTGCGCTCGGCGGTGGGGCTGATGAAACTCGCCTCGGACGTCCATGTTCTGCGGATAGAAGAACATAAGGAAGAGGCGTTCCCGCCGACGGCCCTGCTCCAGTATCTGTCACGGCATGGAATCCATGCCGAGCTCAAGGTCGAGACGGCCCACCCGGATCCCAAGGACACGGACTTCCTGTTCGCCTGCATGAACTCGGAAGTAAATCGCCTCAATGCCTCATATGTCGTCATGGGTGGCTATAGTCATAGCCGCGTCCGCGAATATATGTTCGGCGGCGTGACGCGCTCGGTACTGGCCGGCAGCAACATACCGCTCCTGATGGGTCACTAGTCCGGAGCCAGGGTCGACAGAGCGCGGGCATGGAAATGCCTGCTCGCTGCAGCGGCCACGGTTACTCTCCTGGCGGTACCGGTTCGCGCTGCGTATGCAGCCCGATCCGTCTGGTCTTGAGCGACGTGCCCGTGGCCGCGAGCGCGGCGGGTACCCTGTTGCGGTCCGAGCCCATCTCGTCATCGATAGTTTAAATGATCCACCCCGGAAACTTTGTTATCACAGCCGGGAGGCCCGTCTACGGGAACTCACTTATGCCGCGACGTGAAGCTTGCCGCTATGTAGGGGCGTTAAATATTCCGGAGCTGGACCATGCCGGAACAAAGGGCCTTCGGCCCCCCAGATGTCGAACTGCCCGGCCTCCATGGCCACATGGTGAACCCCGCCAATTTCGCTGGGCACGACCTGGTCGTGCTTTTCTGTCCTTCGGATCCCGAGGCGGCGGCGCGAGAGCTTGCAGAATATAATGCACTGTCCGACGGGCTGGCGTTCAACGACGCCTATATGGTGGCAGTTTGCAGCCCAGAGACGGGGGCTCCTGCCAGCCGCGTGGCGCTGGCAGTCGATAGCGAACGAGCCTGGGCTGCGTTCAACTCGTCCTCCGGGAAGCAAAACCGGCTATATCCAGTCGACGGGATGGTGTTCCTGTTTGGCCGTGGAGGCTGCCTTCGAAAGATTTGGAAAGGCACCGGTCATGCCAGTAAGGTTAGGCAGGCGCTTGGGGAGCGGATGTAAATGGCTCGATGGAAACGATGTGGACTTGCCGTGGCAATCGCTTGCCTTCCGGTTGCTGCGGCGGTCGGCCAGTCTGACCTCGATCTGCCACGGTGGATGGCAAACATGGCGCGCAAGCAGCATGTCATCATGTACGGCGTACCAGGCCCCTATGCGAACATGAGCGACCCCTTGCAAGACACGCAGGCAAAGCTGCGGCAAGGCCGCACGTTGTTCGACCGGCACTGTGCCTCGTGCCATGGCTGGAGCGGGCATGGCACCGGGCCGGATGCTTTCGCGCTGGTGCCGGCGCCCGCCGATCTGGAATGGCTGTCACGAAAGCCGAAAGCCCGGTCGCAGGCATATATCTACTGGAGCATCGCGGAAGGTGGGCGCCGATTTGACTCGGAGATGCCAGCGTACAAGCGGACGCTTTCGAGGAATGAAATCTGGGCGGTGACGGCCTATCTCAGGGCCGGGATGCCCAACGCTTCTCCCTAGCTCGCGCCGCTCGCCTACGGATCTTTCCTTATCGCCATGGACCGGGTCCCGGAGCCATTGTCGCCGACGCTCCAGATAGCAAGGAGGATCCAATGCGACGTAACGATGTCCTGGACAAGCCGCTAGCTCGCCGCGGCGTTCCGAGCTTTACCGAAACCCTGATTGAGCCATTCGCGCGCCTTCGCAGCGAAGTTGACCGACTGTTCGACGACTTCCCTGCCCGCTGGCCGGCGGTGAAATTCAGCCCGCCAGGCGGGTTGCTCGTCCCGGCTGTCGAGATGACCGAGACAAAGAAGGCTTTCAAGCTCAGCGTCGAAGTCCCTGGCATGGATGCCACCGACATTGAAATGCACGTCCATGACGGCAACATCCTGATCTCCGGGGAAAAGAAGGAGCGGCGGGAAGAAGACGAGAAGGGATATGCCTATTCCGAACGCTACTATGGCGCGTTCGAGCGCAGCATCGAACTTCCGCCGGGAGCCGATGAAAAAAGTATCAAGGCCAAGGTGCGTAAAGGCGTGCTGGAGATCAACGTCCCCAAGAAACCGGAAGCAGCCGCCCAGCGGAAGCGCATCGAAATCGAATCGGACTGAACAGGTGAGGCTCCCCGCGTTGCGTGGGGAGCCTCATCCAGGTCCAGCCCGACGCTGTTACCTGCCAGCATGTCCTGCCGCCGTCCGCCCCCTTGGGTGGCCGATTGGCTGGCGGCAGAAAATCAGGCGATCGCTCTCGTCCGGTCTTCTTCGTCGATCGCGAGGAGCGAGCTTCCCCTGGTTTCCCGCATGACAAGCGCTGCAACGAGGCTGACCGCGGCCGAGGCGCAGATATAAAGGGCGATCGGTTGCCAGTCCCCATATTCGCGCAGTAGCGCCGTTCCGATGAGTGGCGCCCAGCTTCCAGCGACGATCGCGGTCACCTGGTAACCAAGCGATACGCCCGAATAGCGCATCCGTGTCGGAAACATCTCTGCCATGATCGCCGGCTGGGCCGAGTACATGAGAGAATGAACCGCAAGACCGAGCATGATCGCCGCGAGGATTGCGTAGGCGTTCCCGCTGTCGAACATCGGGAACGCGGCAAAGGGCCAGGCCATGGTTAGCAGGGCGCCTGCGATATAGACCGGTTTACGGCCGACCCGGTCGGCGAGCGCTCCGACCAGCGGTATCGCGACGACGTGCAATATATGGGCCGCAAAGAGCAGGGCCAGTATCTCGGTCGTGTCGATCTCCCGATAAGCGAGGTAGGTGATCGAGAAGGTGACGACCATGTAATAGATGATGTTCTCGCCAAATCTTAAGCCCATCGCGGTGAAGACGCCGCGGGGATAATGGCGGAACACCTCGGTCAGGCCATAGCCGGTGGCGGCTTCCTTCTCGGCCTGTTCGCGCGCCGCCGTGAAAATCGGGGAATCCGAAACCTGGGTACGGATGTAGTATCCAATGGCCACGATGATCACCGACAGCCAGAAGCCGACGCGCCAGCCCCAGGCGAGGAACTCGGATTCGGACAGGGTCGCCGACAGCAGCAGGAGTACCGCGGTAGCGAGGAGATTGCCGAGCGGAACGCCGGCCTGGGGCCAGCTCCCCCAGAAGGCGCGCGACCGGTTGGGGCTATGCTCGGTGACGAGAAGCACCGCCCCTCCCCATTCCCCGCCCAGGGCGAAACCCTGGACGAAGCGAAGAAGGACGAGGAGCGCCGGTGCCCAGTAACCGATTTTTTCAAAGCTCGGCAGGCATCCCATGAGGAAGGTGGAGACGCCGATCAGCAGCAGGCTGAACTGGAGCAGCGACTTTCGTCCGATCTTGTCTCCGACATGGCCGAACACGACGCCGCCAAGCGGTCGGGCGAGGAAGCCGACGGCATAAGTCGCAAAAGCAGCGATAATGCCGTCGAGTTCATTGCCGGTGGCAGGAAAGAAGAGCTTGCCGAACACCAGGGTCGCGGCGGTGCCGTAGAGAAAAAACTCGTACCACTCGACGACGGTGCCAGCCATCGACGCCCCGACGATCTTCTTCAGATAGGGGAGATCGGCTTCCTGCTCATGCTTCATGGGCGAGGTGAGTAACGCCATGAAGTGCCGCTCGTCTACTCGGCGCCTTTCACAAAAGCCGCCGCGAAACCGTTGGCGCATGCCCGCCGCGCGACGCTTGACCGCCCGGCCCCGGCGAAATTCGGGCCAGCGAGCGCATGCATGTGCGGCAAAATTGGCCTTTGGTGATAGCAAATGGGCGTGAGCCAGGGCATGCTTCCAGGCCACATCATCACCCGGATGAATTCTTGGAGGATTGTCGGGGCGTCATGAGCATCGAGGGAAGCTGTCATTGCGGCCGGGTGCAGATCAGCGTGCCCGCGAGCCCCGAGTGGGTCGCGGACTGCAACTGCTCCCTGTGCCGGCGCCTGGCCTGGCGCGTGGCCTATTACCCGCCGGAGCAGGTGCGAGTTACAGGCCAGACGACAGCCTATGTCTGGGGCGATCGAATGATCGGCATTCACCATTGCCCGGTCTGCGGCTGCGGGACGCATTGGGAAACCCTCGGCGAGGATTTCGGCAGGATGGGCATCAACGCCCGCCTGCTGGATGGTTTCGATGAAAGCGCGGTTGAGGTCCGGAAATTCGACAATGCCGACCCACAGGGCTGAGCCTGGCGCACGAAGGTTCTAGCTCCGGGTTGGCCCGCCTATAGCCGAAACCAGCCGACCAGGAGGCTGATTGCCAAGACCACCATGCTCGAGCCGAGCGCCAGCGCGGCGCCGACACCCGCACGGCGGGCATATACGAGCGTGATCCCGAGCTTCACCAGCATGTTGGCGAGGATGGTGCCGCCGAGCGCGAGCGCAGCCAGCTTCGAGGTAATCGCGTCAGGCGGAAGATTGCCGGCGGTGACAATCGCTGCATCGACATCGAGGCTTCCCATGATGAGGAGAAGAACTGCAATGCCCTCCTGGCCGAACCGCGCTTCCGCCCATCGGGCCGCGACCGCCGCGACGGCGAGGAAGACCAGGAACGTAAGCGCCGGGACGAGCGCGATCGGGTTGCCGGGCGGAGCAGGCCCCTCGGCAGTCGGAGCACGGCGGTAGAGCAGCCAGCCGGCTGCAAGGCCGACGATGATCGCAGGGAACAATAGCAGTGCAAATTCTGCAAGCAGGCTGGTCGCGAGAAGCGCGACCAGCAGCAGGACCCGAAAATACATGACGGCGCTTGCGAGCGCGATGCCAGCTGGTTCGGCGCCGCTCCTTTCGCTGCTTCCCAGCCTCTGGGAAAGCGACTGTGTAACCGCGGTCGAGCTGTAGGCGCCGCCAATCACCGCAGTCGCAATCGTTCCGTGACGGGCTCCAAAGATGCGATTGGCGATGTAGCCGGCGAAGGAAAAGCCGGTGACCAGGATGACGACCCACCAGAGCGTCGCCGCGTTCCATGCGTCATAGGGACCAAATGGCTCGTCCGGCAGGAAGGGCAGGATCGCAAGGGCAATCACCGCGAAGCGCGCCAGCGCCTTGATGTCGCGCTCGTCCAGCCGGTCGACGAAACCGTGAAGCTCTTCTCTCAGGGCCAGGATGAGGACCACGACCGCGGCCGCTGCCAGCGCGAGGCCGACCGCCCCCGACCCGGCGAGGAAGGCGATGGCCGCCGTTGCCACTGCGGCGACGGGGCTGGTGGCATCCCCCCGGGATTTCAGTTTTGGCGCATAGGCGATCGCCAGCATGGCGAGCACGGCAGCCGCGATGGCGCCGGCCACGAATGGCTGCGTCTCCGAGACGAGGCCGGCAATGGCGCAGGAAAGCCCGAGCAGGCTGAATGTCCGGATGCCGGCAACCCTGGTTCCCTCGCGCTCGCCGCGCAGGTTGAACCCCCGCTCAAGGCCAATGAGGCTGCCGGCGGCAAGCCCGGCACCGACAGCAATCGCGTCTCGTGCCCAGGACTCCAGCCCCCCAATCACCGCTTCAGCCGCTCCGCGTGCCAGGCGACATGGTCTGCCATGAAGCTGGAGATGAAATAATAGCTATGGTCATAGCCCGCATGCCTGCGCAGCGTCAGCGATATGCCCGCCCCGCTGCAGGCCTGCTCGAGCAGCTCGGGCCTAAGCTCGCGCTCGAGAAAGGGATCGGCCTCGCCGATGTCGACCAGCAGCTCGTCGACCCGCGCACCGTCCTCGATGAGCGCGACCGTGTCATGGGAGCGCCAGGGACCCCTGTCCATCCCGAGGTATCGGGAAAGCGCCTTTTCGCCCCAGGGAACCCGGCTGGGCGCGACGATGGGTGCGAAGGCCGAAACGGAGCGGAACCGCCCGGGGTGCCGCAGCGCGATGGTCAGCGCGCCATGGCCGCCCATGGAATGGCCGGTGATCGACTGCCGGTCGCTGTCCACCGGGAAATTTTCGCCGACGAGCCCGGGAAGCTCGGCGGTGACATAGGTCCACATGCGGTAATTGGTCGACCAGGGACGCTCGGTCGCGTCGACGTAAAATCCAGCCCCAAGCCCGAAATCCCAGGCCCCTTCGCTGTCATCAGGGACGCCCTCGCCGCGCGGGCTGGTGTCCGGGGCGACGAAGATGATGCCATGCTCGGCGCAGGCCGACCGGAACTCGCCCTTCTCGGTGACATTGGCGTGGGTGCAGGTCAGGCCGGATAGATACCACAGCACCGGAAGCCTCGCGCCTTGCTCGTGGGCAGGGACGAAGACGCTGAACTGCATCTCGGTCCCCGTGCTGGGCGATTCATGGCGATAGACACCCTGGACCCCGCCGTGGCTCTTCGCCTCGCTGACGGTCTCGAGCCTCATTGTTCTGGCCGGTGGAGGCCGCAAAGCTTGTTACCGTCGGGGTCGCGCAGATAGGCAAGGTAGAGCTTGCCGAATGCGTTCTCGCGATAGCCAGGCGGATCTTCGCAGCTGCTGC
Organism: Sphingomonas sp.; assembly: GCA_032907585.1. Taxonomy (GTDB): domain Bacteria; phylum Pseudomonadota; class Alphaproteobacteria; order Sphingomonadales; family Sphingomonadaceae; genus Sphingomicrobium. The sequence continues at coordinate 9,054 of JAJJPO010000070.1, forward strand.
CGCCGGCGGCGCAGCCCGCCTTGTGCCAGGCATCGACTTCCTCGGGGCTGTCGAACGCGAAGCCGATCGTCGAACCATTGCCGCGCGTTGCTGCCTCGCCGTCGATCGGCCTCGAGACCATGAACACCGATCCCCGGCGGCCATAGGAAAGCCGGCCCTTGTCATCGACCCGCGCCGGCTTGCCGAACAGCGCGTCATAGAAAGACTTTGATCGCTCCAGGTCGTTCGAACCGACCATGACATGGCTGAACATCTCTCGCCTTTTCCTCCTCGTGTCCCGTTGGGCGCAGACGGCCCTTTCCTCGTCCACCAAATCTCGCGTCAATAGACCACCACGCTGCGGATGCTCTCCCCGGCGTGCATCAGGTCAAAGCCCTTGTTGATCTCCTCGAGCGAAAGGACATGGGTGATCATCGGGTCGATCGCGATCTTCCCGTCCATATACCAGTCGACGATGCGGGGAACATCGGTCCGGCCGCGAGCCCCGCCGAATGCCGTCCCGCGCCAGTTGCGCCCCGTGACGAGCTGGAACGGGCGGGTCGAAACCTCCTTGCCTGCCTCGGCGACGCCAATGACTATGCTGGTTCCCCATCCGCGGTGGCAGCATTCGAGGGCGGTCCGCATGACCTCGACATTGCCGGTGGCGTCGAAGGAATAATCCGCGCCTCCGTCCGTCAGCGCTGCAACTTCCTCGATGATGCTGGCGCGATCCTTGTTCCTCGCGTCGATGAAGTCGGTCATTCCAAACTTCAGGCCCCATTCTTCCCTGGCCGGGTTGATATCCACCCCGACGATGCGGTTGGCGCCCACCATCCTGGCGCCCTGGATCACGTTGAGCCCGATGCCGCCGAGCCCGAACACGACGACGTTGGAACCCGGCTCTACCTTGGCGGTGTTGACGACGGCGCCGACCCCGGTGGTTACCCCGCAACCGATGTAGCAGCTGCTATTGAACGGAGCGTCCTCGCGGATCTTGGCGACCGCGATCTCCGGAAGAACGGTGAAGTTGGAGAAGGTCGAACAGCCCATGTAATGGTAGATGGTCTGGCCCTTGTAGCTGAACCGGCTGGTCCCGTCGGGCATCACGCCCTTGCCCTGGGTTGCGCGGATGGCAGTGCAAAGGTTGGTCTTGCCGGAGAGGCAGGATTTACACTGGCGGCACTCGGGCGTGTAAAGCGGGATGACGTGGTCGCCGGGCCTGACGCTCGTGACACCTGCGCCGACCTCGCGCACGACGCCTGCCCCCTCGTGGCCGAGGATCGAGGGGAATATGCCCTCCGAGTCCAGCCCGTCGAGCGTATAGGCGTCGGTGTGGCAGATGCCGGTTGCCATGATCTCGACCAGCACTTCGCCCGCCCTGGGCCCTTCCAGGTCGAGCTCGACGATCTCGAGCGGCTTTTTCGCTTCGAACGCGACGGCGGCGCGGGTCTTCATGGCTTGATTTCCTTCCTTCTTTACGCGCCGCCTTGCCACCTCTCATCGCTTCGGCCAAGCATGGAAAAAAGGGGATGAGATGGGCTGGGCAAACGGACGGCATGCATTGATCACCGGCGGAGGCACCGGGATCGGTGCCGCAACGGCAAGGATGCTGGCCAGCGAAGGCGCGAGGATCAGCCTGATTGGCAGGAGGCGGGAGCCGCTGGAAGCGGTCGCCGCGGAAGTCGGCGGCACGGTGGTCACCTGCGACATCACTGATCGCGACGCGCTCGATAAAGCCTTCCAAGAAGCGCGGGCTGCCAACGGGCCGTTCGATTATGTCATTCTCAATGCCGGCATTGCCGACAGCGCGCCATTTGCAGCGACCAGCCGCGAGACCTTCGATCGCATCATCGCCACCAACCTCACCGCCCTGTTCGATGGCGCCCAGCTCGCGCTCCCGGACCTGCTTCAGGGCGAGGACAAGAGGCTGGTGGTCGTCGCCTCGGTCACCGGCCTTCGCGGGACGCCGCTCGCCGCCCCCTACAGTGCGTCCAAGCATGGCGCGGTCGGGCTGGTAAGAAGCCTGGCGCTCGAATTTGCAAAGACCAATCTGACGGTAAACGCGGTCTGCCCGGCCTTTGTCGACACGCCGATGACCGACGCCTCGGCCGACCGGATCGCATCGAAGACCGGCAGGAGCGAGGCCGAGGCCCGCCAGGCCCTCGCCGAGCTTCACCCCAATGGCCGGCTGGTCACGGCCGAGGAGGTGGCGGCTTCCATCCTCCATCTCTGCAATCCACTCAGCCGGTCGATTACCGGCGCATGTTTGACCGTCGATGGCGGAGTGATGGCATGAGTATCGATCCCAACGGCCTTGAACCAACCAATTTCCTTTGGGACTATGACGGCGACGTAGCGAAGATCACGCTCAATCGGCCGGAACGGAAAAACCCGCTGACGTTCGATAGCTATGCCGAGCTTCGCGATCTCTTCTACGAGCTTGAACATACTCTCGCGGTAAGATGCATTATCATCACCGGCGCCGGCGGGAACTTCTGCTCGGGCGGCGATGTCCACGAGATCATCGGCCCGCTCACCCGGATGGACGACAGCGGCCTCGACCAGTTCACGCGCATGACCGGCGACCTGGTCCGGGCAATGCGGGCCTGCCCGCAGCCGATCATTTCCGCGGTCGAGGGAACCTGCGCAGGGGCCGGCGCAATCATCGCCATGGCGAGCGACCTTCGCCTTGCCTCGCCGACGGCGACCACGGCCTTCCTGTTCAGCCGCGTCGGCCTGTCGGGCGCCGACATGGGAGCCTGCGCCATCCTGCCGCGGATAATCGGCCATGGCCGGGCCGCGGAGCTGCTCTTCACCGGCAGGTCGATGAGCGCGGAAGAAGGCGAACGATGGGGCTTCTTCAACCGTATCGTGGACGATGTACAAGGTGAAGCCCTGTCCCTGGCGCGAATGCTGGCGCGCGGACCGGTCCAGGCCCATTACATCACCAAGCGGCAGCTGGACGCGGAATGGCACGTCTCGATCGAAACCGCCCTCGACATGGAGGCTGAAGCCCAGGCGGACTGCATGAAGACCGCCGATTTCCGCCGGGCCTACGAGGCATTTGCAGCGAGGCGCCAGCCGGAGTTCCAGGGTGACTGAATGGCTCGACTGGCCGTTCTTCGAGGACCGCCACCGTGCCCTATATTCGCGGCTTCGCCGGTGGTGCGCCGACCAGGGGGGCGAGCCCCATGACGATGACATCGATGGTCACTGCCGTTCGCTGGTGCGTTCGCTCGGCGATGCCGGGCTGCTCGAGCTGTGCGTCGCGAAAGGCGAGCTGCTTCCAGACGTCAGGAGCCTTGCTCTCGCGCGGCTCAGCCTTGCCGCGACCTCGGGCCTCGCCGATTTCGCCTTCGCCATGCAGGGGCTTGGCTCCGGCGCAATCAGCATAGCAGGATCGGCGGACCAGAAGGCCGAGTGGTTGCCGCTCGTATCGAGCGGCGAGGCCATTGCCGCCTTTGCGCTCACCGAGCCCGATACCGGCAGCGATGCCGCCAACATCGGCCTTCGCGCTGAAAAAGGGGCCGATGGATGGCGGCTGTCGGGCAAAAAAACCTATATCAGCAACGGTACCATCGCCGATGTACTGACGGTCTTCGCTCGCACCGGGACCGCCGAGGAAGGCGCGCGCGGCATTTCGGCGTTCATCGTCCGCGGCGATGATCCCGGGCTTTCCATTGAGGAGCGGATCGAGGTGATTGCGCCCCACCCGCTCGCCCGGCTCGGCTTTCGCGAGGCCAGGGCCGAACTGCTGGGAAAAGAAGGCGAGGGCTTCCGGCTCGCCATGCAGACGCTCAACCTGTTCAGGGTCACCGTCGGCGGCGCGGCCCTTGGCTTTGCGGTCCGCGCCATGGAGGAAGCCATCCGCTTCGCGGGCGCGCGCCGGCTCGGCGGCGGGGTGCTGGCCGACAACCCGGTAACCCAGGAGCGCATTGCCGAGATGGCCCTCGCGGTCGATGCCTCGGCACTGCTCATCGCGCGTGCGCGGGGACAACCGCCGCGCGGCCGCCATGGCCAAGCTCCACGCCACCGAGGAGGCGCAGAAGGTGATCGACATGGCGGTGCAGATGCACGGGGGCCTCGGGGTTACGAAAGGCTGCAAGGTCGAGGAGCTTTATCGCGAGATCAGGGCGCTTCGCATCTATGAGGGTGCAAGCGAGGTCCAGCGCATGATTATTGCCCGCGACCTGCTCAAGGAGCGCGGCGCATGAAGAGCCTTCTTCCGCCCGGCTGGCCCCGGCCCAAGGGCTATTCCAACGGGATAAGCGCGAGCGGCCGGCTGATCGTCACCGCCGGCGTGGTGGGATGGGACGAACAGGAGCATTTCACGTCCAACACGCTTGCCGGCCAGTTCGAACAGGTTCTGAGCAATATCGTGGCGATCCTCGCCGAGGATGGAGCCGGGCCCCAGCACCTGGTGCGTCTCACCTGCTACGTGACCAGCATCGAGGCCTATCTGGCCTCCCTCCCGGAGGTTGGCGCAGCATGGCAGCGGGTCATCGGGCGCCATTATCCGGCGATCGCGCTGGTCGAGGTAGTCCGCCTGGTCGAGCCGCAGGCGATGGTCGAAATCGAAGCGACGGCGGTGGTCGAAGAATGAGCTATGATCCCTTCGTGGCAGACCGGCTGCCGGGAGATGACGAGCTCCCCGAGTTCCTGCTGTTCGACTATCCAGAGAGACTGAACGCAGCAGCCGAGCTCCTGATGGGAGGCCGCCCCGACGATCTCGCGGTCATCAATGACCATGGCCGCTGGAGCTATGCCGAACTCGACCGGTTCTCGGGGTGCATCGCCCGGCTTCTGGTCGAGCAGGAAGGGCTCGTGGCCGGAAACCGCGTGTTGCTCCGGGGGCCCAATGGATACACGCTGTTCGCCGCCTGGCTCGGGGTATTGAAGGCAGGCGGCATCGCGGTGACGACCATGCCGCTGCTTCGCCCGGGCGAACTCGCGACGGTCATCGACCGGGCACGGATAAGCCATGCGATCGTCGACAGCCGCTTCATTGGAGATTTTCGCGAGGCCGTCGACCAGACCTGCTCGGTCCGCCACATCGCCAAATATGATGGCGACTATGGCAAGGGTGAGCTGGAGACGCGCTGCTCGGAACTGGAGCCCCTCGCCGCCGTCGAAACCGGCCGCGACGACCCGGCGATGATCGCGTTCACCAGCGGCACCACCGGTCTTCCCAAAGGCTGTGTCCAGTTCCACCGGGACATCCTCGCGCCCTGCGACAGCTTTGCCGCCCGCCATTTCCCGATGGCCCCGGGCGACATCGTCATGGCCAGCGCGCCAATCGCCTTCACTTTCGGGCTGGGAGCAACTCTGATGTTCCCGCTGCGCGCCGGCGCGGCCTGCGCGACCATCGAGCAGCCGTCTCCCCGGGCGATGACAGAGGCCATCGCCCGGCACGGGGTCACCCATCTTGCGACCGCTCCGACTGCCTACAAGGCCATGCTTTCCCAGCCAGGTCTCGAACAGGCACTGGAAACGCTGACGTCCTGCCTCTCGGCGGGCGAGCACCTGCCCCGGTCGACCTGGGAGGCGTGGAAGGAGCGGACAGGCATCGCCATCGTCGACGGCATCGGCTCGACCGAGATGATGCATATCTTCATCGCCGAGAGCGGCGAGAACATCCGCCCCGGGGCCACCGGGCGCGCCGTACCCGGCTATGTTGCGGCCGTGCTTGACGAGGCGGGCCGAGAGCTCGACCAGGGCGAAGGGAGGCTCGCGGTCAAGGGTCCAACCGGTTGCCGGTACCTCGATGACAAGCGGCAGCTGGACTATGTCCAGCATGGCTGGAACATCACCGGCGATACTTATCGCAAGGATGGTGACGGCTATTTCTGGTACGTCGCCCGGAGCGACGACATGATCGTCAGCTCCGGCTATAACATCGGCGCGCCGGAGGTCGAAAACTCGCTTCTGGCCCACCCGGCCGTCGCCGAGTGCGCCGTTGTCGGCGTCCCCTGCCCCGAGCGCGGCCAGAAGGTGAAGGCCTTCATTGTCGCCGCCACCGGAATCGAACCCGGCGAGTCATTGATCGACGAACTCAAAAGTTTCGTGAAGGCAAATATTGCGCCATATAAATATCCGCGCGAGATCGAGTTCGTCGACGCGCTGCCAAAGACCGCGACCGGGAAGCTGCGGCGCGTGGAACTGCGCAACCGCTAGTCGACGGCAGGCCGGCGTGGGAGCGCCGCTCCGGGCTATTCGAACTCGACGATCAGCTGGTCGACGGCGAGGCTGTCGCCGGTTTTCGCGGCAATGGATTTCACCGTGCCTGCCTTTTCGGCGCGGAGTATATTTTCCATCTTCATCGCCTCGACCACTGCCAGTGGCTGGCCCGCTTCGACTCGGTCGCCTTCGCTGACCTCGAGCCTCGTCAGCAGACCCGGCATCGGCGCCAGGAGGAACCGGCTCATGTCAGGCGGCACCTTCTCGAGCATATGCTTTGAAAGTTCCGCGACATGCCGCGGCATGACCTGGACCTGGTGGACAGCGCCGCGGGTGGCGAACTTCCAGCCGCGGCCGTTCTTCGCCACCTGGACGATCCTCCCGCGGCCATCCATGTTCGCCACCAGTAGCCGGTCGCCCGGCGTCCAGTCGCCGACCACGTCAATCGGATCGCGCTGGTCCACGAAGGCCAGGTTGCCGCCGTCATAGGGAGCGATGGTGACCGTGAAGTGGCGTGCCCCGGCGCCGGCGGCTGGACCGATCCGGACAACCTGGGTCGGCTCGGGAAATACCGGGTCGCCAAGCTGGCCGTCGATCAGCGCTGCACGCGTGTCCATGGTCAGCTGGACGATGGCTGCAAGCGCCGCAAGATCGGTCAGCAGGTCATCGTCGGCGGGCGCGCCGCTGAACCCTTCCGGATATTCCTCGGCGATGAAGCCGGTGGTCAGCTCCCCTGCCCTGAAGCGTGGATGCTGAAGCAGCGCGGAAAGGAAATCGATATTGTCGGAGATACCCTCGAGCTGGAAGGCGTCGAGTGCCTGGACCGCTTCGTCGATCGCCTGTTCGCGGGTCGGCGCCCAGCTGATCAGCTTGGCAATCATCGGATCGTAGAACATGCTGATCTCGCCGCCCTCGGTGACGCCGTCGTCGACCCTGATCACGCTTTCGTCGTCGCGGTGCTCGACTGGCGGTCGGTAGCTGGTCAACCGCCCGGTCGAAGGGAGAAATCCCCGGTAGGGATCCTCGGCATAGACGCGCGCCTCGATCGACCAGCCATCGAGCTTCACGTCGTCCTGGCTGAATGCAAGCTTCTCGCCGGCGGCGATACGGATCATCTGCTCGACGAGATCGAGCCCGGTCACTTCCTCGGTCACCGGGTGTTCCACCTGGAGCCTGGTGTTCATCTCGAGGAAGTAGAAGCTCTTGCCGGTCGGGTCCGCGCCCGAGACGATGAGTTCCACCGTTCCGGCCGAATAATATCCAACGGCCCTGGCCAGGGCGACGGCCTGTTCGCCCATCGCCCGGCGCATCTCGGGGCTGACGAAGGGCGACGGGGCTTCCTCGATGACTTTCTGGTGCCGACGCTGGATCGAGCACTCGCGCTCGTTCAGATAGAGGATGTTTCCATGCTTGTCGCCGAGCAGCTGGATCTCGATGTGGCGCGGATCCTCGATGAACTTCTCGATGAATACCCGGTCGTCGCCGAACGAATTGAGGCCCTCGCGCTTGACGCTGTCAAAGCCCTCGCGGACGTCCTTCTCGTCATAGGCGAGCCGCATGCCCTTGCCGCCGCCGCCGGCCGAGGCCTTCATCATGACCGGAAATCCGATCTCCGCGGCGATCTTCACTGCCTCTTCGGTGTCGGCGATCTCGCCGAGATAGCCGGGAACGACATTGACGCCCGCGTCTCGTGCAAGCTTCTTGGATTCGATCTTGTCGCCCATTGCAGCGATCGCGGCAGCGGGCGGGCCGATGAAGGCGATCCCGGCCTTATCCAGCGCCTCGGCAAAACTGGTCCGCTCGGAGAGAAAGCCGTAGCCCGGGTGCACTGCCTCGGCGCCGGTTGCCCGGCAGGCATCGATGATGAGCTCTGCCTTGAGATAGCTCTCGGCAGCTGGCGCCGGTCCAAGCCGGACGCTTTCATCGGCAAGGAGAACATGGGGAGCCCTTGCGTCGGCGTCGGAGTAGACCGCGACCGTGGCGATCCCCATGCGCCGTGCCGTCCGGATGACCCGGCAGGCGATTTCGCCCCGGTTGGCGATGAGTATTTTCTTGAACATCAGGATGCCCTTGACTGGCCGGTCCTGGCGGGGCGCCAGGATAAGCGGGCCTTGTTTCGATCGACAAAGTACATGAGCGGCCGGGGATCAAGCCCGGCAATCAACGGCCCGCGGGTCACGCGGCGTCCTCGACGGGCGGGCGGTTGTGACCGAGAAGGCGGAGCACCTCGTCCGCGGCATCGGCAAGGTTCGTTCCCGGCCCGAATATGGCCTGCACCCCCGCCTCGCGGAGCATTGCATAGTCCTGCGGCGGGATAACGCCGCCGGCGACGACCTTGATGTCGGCCCTGCCCGCCTCCTTCAGCGCTGCAATCAGCTCCGGGATCAGCGTCTTGTGACCAGCCGCGAGGCTCGACGCGCCGACCAGATCGACATCGTGCTCCACGGCCATTTCCGCGGTTTCGCGGGGCGTCTGGAACAAGGGCCCGGCGATGACTTCGAACCCCAGGTCGCCAAAGGCGGAACTGACGAGGTTAGCGCCCCGGTCATGGCCGTCCTGGCCCATCTTGGCGACTAGTATGCGCGGCTTGCGACCCATGCGCTCGGCAACCGATTTCGTTCCCTCGACCGCCTGCTTCCAGTGCCGGTCGTCGCGCTTGCCATAGACCCCGCTCACCGGCTGCGGGTCGGTGTGATAGCGGCCAAATACCCGCTCCAGCGCGTCGGATATCTCGCCGAGCGAGCAGCGGGCCCTTGCCGCCTCGACGGATAGCGCGAGGAGATTGCCATTGCCGCGGGCGCCGGCTTCCAGCGCGTCGAGCGCCTGGCGCACCCCTGCCTCGTCACGCTTTTCACGCATCGCTTTCAGCCGTGCGATCTGCTGGCTTCGAACCCGTGCATTGTCGACTTCCAATATGTCGATCTCCGCCTCGTTCTCGAGCCGGTAGCGGTTGACCCCGACGATCACCGTCTCGCCGGTATCGACCTTGGCGGCCCGCTGGGCGGCGGCCTCTTCGATCCGCATTTTCGGGAGGCCCTCGGCGACAGCCCTGGTCATCCCGCCATGGGCCTCGACCTCCTCGATCAGCGCCCAGGCCTTTTCCTCCAGTTCGCGGGTCAGCGCCTCGACATACCAGGAGCCGCCGAGCGGGTCGGCCACTGCAGTGATGCCGCTTTCCTCGGCCAGGATAAGCTGGGTATTGCGCGCGATCCTGGCCGAGAAATCGGTCGGAAGCGCGATTGCCTCGTCGAAGCTGTTGGTATGAAGCGACTGGGTCCCGCCGAGGACCGCCGCAAGCGCCTCGATCGTCGTGCGGATGACATTGTTGTAAGGGTCCTGCTCGGTCAGCGACACGCCGCTGGTCTGGCAATGGGTCCGAAGCAGCCGCGACTTTTCCGTGCGGGCGCCGAGATCGGTCATGATCCGTGCCCAGAGCGTCCGGGCGGCCCGCAGTTTTGCAACCTCCATGAAGAGGTTCATGCCAATGCCGAAAAAGAAGCTGAGCCGCGGCGCGAAATCGTCGATGTCCAGCCCGTCGGCAATTGCGCAGCGGACATATTCCATGCCGTCCGCAAGCGTGTAGGCGAGCTCCTGCACCGCCGTCGCACCGGCTTCGTGCATGTGGTAGCCCGAGATGGAAATGGAATTGAACCTCGGCATCTCCTTCGCGCAGTAGGCGATGACGTCGGAAACTATCCGCATCGAGGGCGAGGGCGGGTAGATATAGGTGTTGCGGACCGCGAACTCCTTGAGGATATCGTTCTGGATGGTGCCGCTGAGCTTCGCGAGCGGAACGCCCTGTTCCTCGCCGGCGACGATGTAGAAAGCCATTACCGGCAGCACCGCACCGTTCATCGTCATGCTGACGGACATCTCGCCAAGCGGGATGCCGTCGAACAGCAGTTTCATGTCCTCGACGCTGTCGATCGCGACGCCCGCCTTGCCGACATCACCGGCAACCCGCGGATGGTCGCTGTCATAGCCGCGGTGGGTCGCCAGATCGAAGGCGACCGAAAGACCCTTTTGCCCGGCCGCGAGGTTGCGCCGGTAGAAGGCATTGCTCTCCTCGGCAGTCGAAAAGCCGGCATATTGGCGAATGGTCCAGGGGCGCCCGGCATACATCGTCGCATAAGGGCCCCGGGTATAGGGCGGCAGGCCCGGAAAGCCGCTGTCGATGCCGGCGACGTCGTCGGGCCCATAGACATTCTTCAGTGTCACGCCCTCGGGCGTCTCGCGCGAAAGGTCTGCCCCCCGTGCCTCACGCGAGGCAAGTTCTTCCCATTGCTGGCGTGTCGGTGCTTTGCTCATGCCGGGCGCTCTAGCGCGGCCATCGGCGAAGCTCAAACCGATCCGGACGGCTTTCGTCATGCGCAGCGGGCCATGGGTGGGGCTGGCTCGTGAAGGTAGCGCGCGCGAGACTGGGACAGGAATGACATTTGATGCTAAGCCGCCCACCCACGGTTATGGGGACAGGAAATGCTGAACTTCGTTTCGCTGGTGATCGGAGTGATCGCGCTGGTCTGCGCGGCGATTGCCTTCATACCCTTCCTCGGCTGGGTAAACTGGTTCATCATCCCGCTGGCGATCATCGGCGCCGGCGTAGGCCAGGCCTCGCAGGGCAACGCGGGGCGCAACCTCAACCTCCTGGTGATCGTGATCGGCGTGGTCCGGCTGATGCTCGGCGGGGGTTTTATTTGAGCCGGGAACGGATCGGCGCCTATATCGCGAAGGCCCAGCCCTTGGCCCGCCCGATCCTCGACAAGATCCGCGAACGAGTACGCAAGGCGGCTCCTGACGCCGAGGATGACATCAAGTGGGGAGCACCGGCCCTGCTGACGTTGCAGGCCCTGCCCGTTCGCTAATTCGACATGCGCAGCGCCGGACCGAACCGGGTGCTGGCCTCGCCTTCGAGCGCAAAGCCGCACTTCTCGTAAAATCCCCGCGCCGACGGGCCCGCGGTCACCATCATTGCAAGGCCATGCCGCCGCGCCTCGTGGACCGCGGCGGTGACAAGCGCTGTGCCGATATGCCTCCCCCAGAGGTCTGGCTCGACAAACAGCCCGTCGAGCTCGGCATGGCCATGCTCGACCAGCACCGCGGCGAAGCCCGCCAGCCGGCCATCCAGCTCGGCGACCATGACCGAACCATTTTCGACCTGCTCAAATGGCAGCTCGATCGCGTCCGGATGCGCAATCAGCTGTTCGCGATATTCCTCGAGCGCAAGCGACGCCCTGCATTGAATGGCATGCAGCTCCTGCCATTCCGATGGCCGGGCGCGGCGGACCGTGATCAGGACCTCAGCGGGCGCTGACATAGCGGCCGGGAGCATCCTCGATCGGCTCGAGCTTGCCTTCCCCAGGAATCCTGGCGCCCTCGGCCTTCACCATTTTCTTCCCGAGGCCCTTCAGCCAGGCGATCCAGTCGGGCCACCAGCTTCCCTTGTGCTCCTCGGCGTAGGCGATGAACTCCTGGAGCGTCGAAGCCGGTTCCTCGCTCGTCCAGTACTGATATTTATGGGCCTCCGGCGGGTTCACGACGCCCGCGATATGGCCAGAGCCGGCAAGCACGAAGCGCTTGGGACCGCCAAGTATGTTCATCAGCTTCCAGACGCTCGGCGCGGGCGCGATATGATCCTCGCGGCCGGCCTGCACATAGGCAGGGGTCGTGATCGTCCGAAGGTCGATCGGCACGCCCCTGATGCTGATCGCGCCCGGCTTGACCAGGAGGTTCTGGCGGTAGAGCCGGTCGAGATAGTCGCGGTGCCACTCGCCCGGAAGGTTTGTGACATCGCTGTTCCAGTGCAGCAGGTCGAAGGGCGCCGGCTCCTTGCCGAGAAGGTAATTGTTGACGACATAGTTCCAGATGAGGTCGCGGCCGCGCAGCAGGTTGAAGGTCGCGGCCATGACCCGGCCGTCGAGCACGCCGCTGTCTTTCGTCAGCTGTTTCAGGGTCGCCATCACATCGTCGCCGACGAACAGCTTGAGGTCGCCCGGATCCTCGAAGGCGACCTGCGCCGTCAGGAAAGTAACGCTCGCGACCTTCTTTGCCTTGTCCTCGGCGAACAGGTAGGCGAGCGTCGCTGCAAGCGTCGTCCCGGCGACGCAATAGCCGATGGTGTGGGCTGCCTCGACGCCGAGCAGGTCGCAGACGACATCGATCGCCTCTTCCTGCGCCGCGGAATAATCGTCCATCCCGATATCGCGAATGCTCTCGTCGGCGGATTTCCAGCTGACCATGAACAGGCTGATGCCCTGCCCGACACACCAGCGAACGAAGCTCTTCTTCGGGGTAAGGTCGAGGATGTAGAAGCGGTTGATCCACGGCGGGAAGATCACCAGGGGCGTTTCGAGCAGCTGCTCTGTCACCGGGGCATAGTGGATCAACTGAAAGAGGCGTGTCTCGTAGATGACCTTGCCCGGCGTGGTTGCAAGGTCGCGCCCAAGTTCGAAAGCCCCCTCGGGGCTTTGGGTCACCTGGCCCTGGCTGATGTCCTCCATCA
>JAJJPO010000071.1:0-4995 GCA_032907585.1 Sphingomonas sp.
AAGCTTCGCGCGCAGCTTGTGGATGTGCACCTCGATCGCGTTGCTGCCGACTTCTTCTCCCCAGCCGTACAGCCGGTCTTCCAGCTGGCTCCGAGAGAACACCCGGCCCGGCTGCTCGAACAGAGTTTCAACCAGCGCGAACTCCCGGCGGGACAGCGGGATTGCGGTTCCATCGCGGCGCAGTTCCCTCGCCGCGCTGTCCAGGTGGAACGGCCCAAGTTGCAGGGCAGCCGCGGTGTTGCCTTTGGACCGGCGCGCAATGGCCCGGACCCGCGCGGCTAGTTCGTCGAGGTCAAAAGGCTTGCCGAGATAGTCGTCCGCGCCGCTGTTCAACCCCTCGATCCGGTGTTCGACCGAGTTGCGCGCCGTCAGCAGGAGTACCGGAACGGTCGCGCCTTCGCGCCGCCATGTCTTGAGCAACTCGATGCCGTCGCCATCCGGAAGGCCGACATCAAGTATCAGAGCATCATAGTGGGAAGCCTTAGCCGCGGCGCTCGCATCCGCAGCGGTCCCGACAGCATCGACGGTGAATCCATCGAGCGCCAGACCCGTCCGGATCCCGGCGCGGAGGATAGCATCATCTTCGATTACCAGAATCCGCATCTTGTCGGAGGTTTACTCGCGCCACCAGCTTAAGCCAGCCTTATCACGGTCCTTGCCAGCCTAAGCGTCTCTTAAGCTGGCCGGCCCATTTGCGCTGGGCATGAGCGCATATGGACCCCACGCCCTCGCCGAAGGGCGCAGAAGTTGAGCCCTGTCCTTCAGATGGGTCCGTTGGCATTTGCCGGTGACCGGCTGATCGCCGTCGCGGCGCTTTGGCTTTTCATCATGATCGGGACGCATCGACGCATCGCCGAAGGGAGCAACGCCGCGTTCGTTGCCGCCGGAGGCGGTTTTCTCGCCGCCCGGCTAGCTTATGTGGCCAGCCATCTGGACGCTTTTCGACAGGACCCGCTCGCCACGTTCGCAGTGTGGGAGGGCGGGTTCGTTCCCTTGGCGGGGGTCGTTGCGGCTGCCATCCTTCTGCTTTGGCGAGCCCCGCGCCGGGTCAGTCCGAGGTTGCTCGCATTGGCTGCGGTCATGGGCATTGGCTGGTTTGCGGTCGACCGCCTGCTCGTGACAAGCGTCGCCTCGCCCCTGGCCATCGCCGGCACCGAGCTCGTCAAGTTGGACGGCAGCCCGTTCAAGCCGGAGCAGGCCGGCCGCCGTCCGACGGTCGTCAACCTGTGGGCCGACTGGTGCCCGCCGTGCCGGCGGGAAATGCCGGCATTCGCCGATGCGGCTACCGCCAACCGCGATGTCGACTTCCTGTTCGTCAACCAGGGCGACAGTCCCAACCTCGCCGCGCAATTGCCACGCGAGGCCGGGATCGACCTTGCAACGGTCGTGCTCGATCCAGGGGCGCGGCTGTCTGCATCCTATGGGGGCGCCCTGCCGACCACCATCTTCATCGATTCCACGGGAACCGTTCGATCGGTGCACCAAGGCGCAATCTCGCGCGCTGCGCTGACTGACCAGCTCAGGAAGATCAAGGAGATCCGATAATGAAAAAGACCCTGCTCGCGCTGCTGCTGTTGTCGACCGCGTCGGTGGCGACCGTGATGCACGTTGGCGCAAGCCAGTCCGCGTCAGATGCCGGCCCAACTGCCCCTCCAGCACCGGAACTGACCCGCGAAATGTTTACCGAGGACAAGCTGGCGCCGACGGTGAAGCCGCCGGCCTATGATATCACTATCGTCGAATATACCGACTATCAGTGCCCGTTCTGCCGCAAGGTTCATGGTGAATTGAAGCGCCTCGCTGCGGCGGACAAGAAAGTGCGCATCATCTATCGCGACTGGCCAATCTTCGGCGATGCATCGGTAGCGGCGGCACGTGTCGCGATCGCCAGCCAATGGCAGGGCAAGCACGCAGCTGTTCACGACAGGCTGATGAACACTCCCCGGCCGATGGACGATGCCGCGATCAAGAACGCCGCGATCAAGGCCGGCGTCAACTGGAACCGCCTGCAGGCGGACTTGAAGGCGCGCAAGGCGGAGATTGATGAGCTGCTCGATCGGAACGGCAAGCAGGCCGAAGCGCTTGGCTTGCAGGGGACGCCCGCCTTTCTCATCGGAAACTATCTCGTCGAGGGAGGACTGGATTATGAGGCGCTGAAGGCGGCAGTGCACAAGGCGCGCACGACGCCCGAACCGGACCTGGAGCCCTCGGCCGAGCCCGAAGGAATTTGAGGCGCGTCATGACCGCCATGGTTCACCGGCTCGTCCTGTTCGTTGGCCTGTTGCTGTTCCCCATGGCGGCCCAGGCGACCTCAGCGCGGATCGAAGTATCGCTCCACGCCCGGTCGCAGCAGCCTGCGCCGGGCAAGACAGTGATGCTGGCACTAAGGATGGTGCCCAAGCCCGGCTGGCACGGTTATTGGTCCAATCCTGGCGACAGCGGCTTGCCGCCCAAGGTTCGCTGGACATTGCCCGCCGGCGTGACGGTTGGCGAACTGCAGCACCCCGCGCCGCAGCTGCTTCGGGTTGCCGGCATGACCAGTTTCGTCCACGGCGGCGAACATATCTTGCTGGCACCGATGCAGGTTGCGTCATCGGTCCGGCCTGGCGACCCCCTGCCGGTCGAAGGCAAAGTCGATTTTCTAGCATGCTCTGACTCGCTGTGCGTTCCTCAGTCGGCGAGCGTCCGACTTGACCTCGTGGCCGGCAGCGGAGCGGCTTCGCCCAATGAAGCATCCCTGTTCGCGGCCGCCACGCGCGCACTGCCCAAGCAATCCAGGACAAAGGGCAGCTTTGTTCGCAACGGGAGCGAGCTAACCCTTCGGATTGCGTCTGCCGGTGACTTGGACATCGCCCGCGCCAATTTCTTTCCATCGGGCGATGGAGTGTTCGAGCGGCGCGGCGCCAGGCGACTGGACGATGGCAGCCTGCAGATTATCGGCACGATGGCTCCTGGAGCGACGACCAGGCTCGCCGGAATCGTTGGCGACGGGACGAGGGCGATCCGGGTCGGTTTTACACAAGTTGCGGCGCCGGCAGCCTCGCGCCCGGACAGCCAGGAGGGCGAAGGCGCGGGCGAGGCCGCCGTCAGCTTGCCAACTGTCGCTGGCGATCAGCCTGAGGACGCCGGAACGGCAACGGATGGCTACCCGGTCGGCAACGGCGAAAGCCTTGGCCTGGGCTGGGCGATTATTGGTGCTCTGGTCGGCGGACTCGTGCTGAACCTGATGCCCTGCGTTTTTCCAATTCTGAGCCTCAAGGCGATGCACCTGGCCCGTGCCGGGCATTCGGTAGTCGCCGCGCGGACCGATTCTGCTGCGTATGCCGCCGGCGCGGTGACGACATCCCTCGCATTGGGATTGGCCATTCTGGGGTTGCGCAATGCAGGCGTGGCGGTGGGCTGGTCCTTCCAGCTGCAGAATCCCTACGTCATCCTCGCGCTGTTGCTTCTCGTTACCGGAATTGCCCTCAACCTGGCGGGACTATTTCACGTAACTACTCCGTCCCTGGGGGGGAGCTCCCGCCCGGGTCATTCCGGTTCGTTCGGAACAGGTGCGATGGCGGCGTTTGTCGCCACACCTTGCAGCGCTCCGTTCATGGCGACCGCCGTCGGCGCGGCGATGATCCTGCCGGGCTGGTATGGGTTGCTGGTATTTGGAGCATTGGGGCTGGGCCTGGCGCTGCCCTTCTTGCTGATAGGCTGGCTGCCGGGCCTTCGCGAGCGACTGCCGCGGCCGGGGGCATGGATGCTGCGGCTGCAGCGGATCCTGTCCGTCCCGATGTTCGTGACCGCGCTGGGGCTTGCCTGGATCCTTGGCCGTCAATCCGGAGCCGATGGCATGGCTATCGGGCTGGGCGCGACCATCCTTCTGGGACTTGCATTGTGGTGGGCCGGTGCCCGTCAGCGCGACGGCAAGCGCCGGAGCTGGCTGCCCTTGGGTCCGGCCCTGCTGGCGGCCGCTGGTGCGGCCACGCTTATTCCAGCCGCCCCCGGGCCGCCGTCCGAAATCATCCGAAACGAAAATGTCGAACCATTCTCGGAGCGGCGGCTGGCGCAATTGCGCGCAGCGGGAATTCCGGTCTTCGTCGATTTCACTGCCGACTGGTGCCTGACGTGCAAGGTCAATGAAAAGGTCGCGATAGATCGCGATGCCACCCGGCAGGCGTTCCGCCGCGCCGGTGTCGTGACGCTGGTCGGCGACTGGACCAATGGCGATCCAGCGATCACCGCCTTCCTCGCCAGGCACCAGCGCAACAGCATCCCCTTCTATGTTTATTATGCGCCCGGCCAAGGCGGCAAAATTCTTCCGCAGATCCTGACAGCTGACATGCTTGTCAGGGTGGCAGGCAGTGGAGGAAGATGACCTGGGATTCTGACAATTATCGACCGGGATGCACTTTGAGATGGAGCCAACGGGCCGGTCTGGCTGTTGATATGCCGAGCTTCTTCCACGGGATATTCACATGACCTATTACATCTCCACGCAGCTTGACCTTGACTTGAACGATGCCATCGCGGCCACGGAGGCCGCCTTGAAAGATGAAGGTTTTGGCGTCGTCACAAGGATCGACATGGCCCAGACGTTGAAGTCCAAGATCGGCGTCGACTTTCGCGACTACGTCATTCTTGGCGCATGCAATCCCAGGCTCGCCTTCGAAGCGCTTCAGCTGGAAGACAAGGTTGGAACGATGCTGCCCTGCAATGTCGTCGTCCAGTCGACGGCGGACGGGAGGACGGAAGTTGCGGCGATCGATCCGGTAGCCTCGATGCAGGCGATCGAGAATCAGCGGCTGGCAGCAGCGGCCTCAGAGGTGCGCGAACGGCTGCAACGGGTTATCCAGCACCTGCACGAAGACGCTCCTGCGCAGTGATCGCCAACCGGTCGCGACCATAGACGTCAGGCCGTTCGACGATCCGCCCATCCTGGGGAAAGATCGTCATATAGGTCAGATAAACCGGCACCGGCTCTGGCAGATTGACCACCTGTTCCGGTGT
>JAJJPO010000072.1:0-21253 GCA_032907585.1 Sphingomonas sp.
CGTGCGCGGTTCGCTTGGCCTCAATGTCCACGCCGCTCCCTATATCGTGAGCGCTCCGGTACAGGCCGACCGCACTGCGGATTCGATCAAGGCGCTGAGCGACCAGATCAGCGGCTTCCTCGGCAAGAAGGGCGTGACCGAGGAAGAGCTGCAGCGCACCATTGCCAACCTCTCCCAGCAGCTTCCGGGCCGGTTCGAGACCAGCCAGGCGGTGCTCGGCGCGATGATGAGCAATTCGCTCTATCGCCGGCCGGACAATTATTACGAGCTGCTGGCCGGCAAATATCGCGCACTGACGCAGGCCGGCCTCGACCAGGCGATGCGCAGCGCCATCGATCCCAACAGCTTCACCTGGGTGGTTGTCGGAGACGGCGCCAAGGTGAAGCCGCAGCTCGACAAGCTTGGCCTCCCGGTCGAGGTGGTCGAGGCTCGCTAGGCATCGAGGGGGGCGGCGGCGATGAAGGCTGCCGCCCCCTGCCGACAGGAAATTGCTGCCAATCCGGAATAAAGCGTAACCGCCACGAAAAGAGCGCGGCGGCAGACGCACCTCCCTCGTAACCGGGGAGCATCGCGTGGGCAGGGCAGGTAATCAGCGGCAATTTCGATCGCCAATAGAGCAGGCACCGTTCCTGTCGCTGCTTGCCGAGGCCCGGCAGGCCCATGACGCCCTCTTCCTCGAAATGGCGAAATTCAACGACGTCACGCTCGGGCCTCTACCTGGCCATGCCAGCCTCGCAACCGGGCGCTGGCGGCTGAGCAAGGCCAGTCTCCAGAGGCGGACATTGTCCGCGCGTACCATCCAGTTCCTGTGCAGGCGGCCCGATACCGCCGGGTCAGAAGCGGTCGGTGCCTTCCGGGCCGCCGACTGCCAGATGATTAAGCGCTCTGCCGAGCACGTCCGCGAGTGGACGGTGCAGGCAATCACCGCGGACTGGGCGGGCTATTGCAGGGCCTCCCGAGAGATAAGGGGCCACATGTCGAACCACCTGTCACTCGAGAAAGAACTGATTTTCCCGCTTCTCGAAGGGCCGGACGGCCGGGAAGCCTGATCGCGCCCGGCCTCTATGACCCTTGAGTGAAACGGGTCACATGGCCCATCTTGCGGCCGGGCCTCGCTTCGCCCTTGCCGTACAGGTGAAGACTGGCGCCGTCCTCCGACAGGAAGGCGTGCCACCGGTCGATGTCGCTGCCGATGAGATTTTCCATCGTCGCGCCCCCGTTTACGAGCGAGGGGTCGCCCAGCGGCAGTCCCATGATCGCTCGCAGGTGCTGCTCGAACTGGGAAGTGCGCGCGCCCTCGATGGTCCAGTGGCCGCTGTTGTGCACGCGCGGCGCAATTTCATTGACGACCGCCCCGGCTGGGGCGGCGAAAAATTCGACGGTCAGCACACCGACATGGCCCAGTGCTTCGGCGATTGACCGGGCCGCGTCGATCGCCCCGGCCGCCAGGGCAGCGATGCGGGGGCCGGCCGGCACGGTCGAATGCCTCAAGATGCCGCCTGCATGATCATTGCGCGTGAGCGGAAACGCGCGGCACTCGCCGCCTGCCGCGCGAGCAAGAATGACACTGAACTCCGCGTCGAAGTCGACCCTCGCCTCGGCCACGGCCGGCTGGCGCCCGATGGCTTCCCATGCATCCTCGGCCTCGCGGGCGTCATGGCACCAGGCCTGGCCCTTTCCGTCATAGCCATATCGACGGGTCTTGAGCAGCACCGGCCACCCGAGAGCCCCGATCGCCTCGGCGACATCGGCCGCGCAATTGACTTCGCGCCAGGGCGCCACCGCCGCGCCGCACTGCTCGATGAAGCGCTTCTCGATTGCCCGGTCCTGGGCGACCTCGAGACTGCGAGTGGAGGGTGCGAGCAGGCCGGCCAGCACCTCCAGCGGCCCGACCGGCACATTTTCAAACTCGTAGGTGACGAGGTCGCACTGCTCGCCAAATCGCCTCAGCGCTTCACGGTCGTTAAAGTCAGCGCGCGTGAAATGCGCAGCGACCTCGGCGGCGCAGGGATGTTCGTGCGGGTCGAAGATATGGCATTTGTAGCCGAGCTGCGCGGCGGCCATCGCCATCATCCGGCCAAGCTGGCCGCCACCCAATATTCCGATGGTGGAACCCGGCGGGAAGCTCACTCAGGCTGCTCGGGTACGGAGTTGGTCTGTCTTTCGCGCCATTTTGAGAGCTTGGCGGCAAGCGCATCGTCCCGGCCGGCGAGCATCGCCGCGGCGAACAGCGCGGCGTTGACTGCTCCTGCCTTGCCGATGGCCATGGTCGCGACGGGAACCCCGGCAGGCATCTGGACAATCGAGAGCAGGCTGTCGATGCCCTTCAAGGCCTTGGTCTGGAGGGGAACGCCGAGCACTGGGAGCTCGGTCATGGAGGCGGCCATCCCCGGGAGATGGGCACCGCCGCCGGCGCCGGCGATAATCGCCTTCAGCCCGCGCGCCGATGCCGACTGGGCATAGTCATATAGGCGCTTCGGGGTCCGGTGCGCGGAAACGACGCGGACTTCATGGGCAACACCAAGCTCGTCGAGAGTCTCGCTGGCATGGCGCATGGTTTCCCAGTCGGAAGTACTGCCCATTATGATTCCGACCAGCGGATCGGCCATTTGCAAATTTCCTCACACGTCCAGGAATGGGCGGCTTAAAGGCCTGATGCGACTGGTGCAATCCGGCACAACCGACTGATTGGGAATCCACATTGCGCTTGATTTGGGTTAAGTGAGTCCGGGAATAGCGGGGGCTATGGCATGCACGATGTCGCACTGGAACGGCGCGACCCGGTAGAGTTGCTGGAAGAAATAACGCGTCTTCGCGCCGATGTGGCGCGACTCGAGGCAAAGGTTGCCGAGCTGGACATGCTCGCCCATCGCGACCCGCTGGTTCCGCTTGCCAACCGCCGGGGGATGCTTCGCGAGCTGGAAATAATGATCGCGCGGCACGAGCGGCATGGCATTCCGGCTGCCATGCTGTTTGTCGACCTTAACGATCTCAAGATATTGAACGACGAGTTCGGTCACATGGGTGGCGACGCCGCCCTGGTTCATGTCGCCAAGAAACTGCTCGCCGGGACGCGTGCCAATGACTTCGTCGCCCGGCTGGGCGGCGACGAGTTTTGCGTGCTGCTCGACCACGCCGACGAGAAGAGCGCACTCGAGACCGCGCAGCGCCTGGTCGACAGCATCGCCTGCGAGGATTTCATGTTCGAGGGAGCGCCGCTTCCAATGTCGGTCGCGATCGGAATGACGCTGATCGAAAAGGGTGACACGCCGGCGACGATTCTCGCCCGTGCGGACAAGGCAATGTACCGGGTGAAGGCGGCAGCCTAGCCCCCGCAAAGGGTGAGGGCCGGGCCCTTCTTTCTAGCGTTCGCTCAGATAATAGCGGTCCTCGACCGAGAGGTCGTCGGCCAGCTCGTAGACGATCGGCTGGCCGGTCGGGATCTCCAGTCCGACGATTTCATCGTCGGCAATCGCCGAGAGATGCTTTTCCAGCGCCCGGAGAGAATTGCCGTGGGCCGACACGAGCACTCGCTCCCCGCGGCGGAGGGCAGGGGCGATCCTCGCGTCATAGTAGGGAAGGACCCGCGTGATCGTGTCCTTGAGGCTTTCCGAAAAAGGGATCGCGATGCCCTCATACCTGCGATCGCCGTCGAGACTATAGGGGCTGTCGGCTGCCAGCGGCGGTGGCGGGACGTCGAAGGACCGGCGCCAGATCTGGACCTGCTCGGCGCCGACCTTGTCGATCATTTCCTGCTTGTTGAGGCCAGTCAGCCCGCCATAGTGGCGCTCGTTCAGGCGCCAGTCCTTGTCGACCGGAAGCCACAGCGACTTCAGCTCGTGGAGCACGAGGTGCAGGGTGCGGATCGCTCGCGTCTGGAGCGAAGTGAAGCAATGATCGAACTCGAGGCCCTTCTCGGCCAGGAGGCGGCCGGCAGCCCGAGCCTCGGCGATGCCCTGCTCGCTGAGGTCGACATCCCACCAGCCGGTGAAGCGGTTCTCGAGGTTCCACTGCGACTGGCCGTGGCGGAGAAGGACCAGCGTTGGCATCAGGCGTCCACCTTCTCCCCGGTGAGCGCGGCTGAGCTGGCCTTCTTCAGCTCCGGAAGTATCGCGTGCAGCGCGTCGAGGCAGGCGCCCGCGAGATATTTCGAACGCTCGGGCGACCAGCCATAGACCTCGTCCGGCAGGTCGAAATTATCCTTGAACGGCATTTCGAGAGTCATCGATACGCAGCCGAAGCGCTCGGCGAGCTGGGTCGTCGACATCGACATGTTGGCCTGGCCAGGAGCGGAGATCTCGTAGCCCTTGCGGGTCTGGAAGTCAGGCGAGATCCTCTCGAGCGTGTCGCTGAACAGCTTGAACAGGCTGGTCTGCCGCTCCGTTATCGAGGGGATGCCCTCGAACCCGGCGAGGAAGTTGGCGGGAATTGCCTCGTCGCCATGGACGTCCATCGCGAAATCCGGAGGATTCTGGTCCATCGCGTTGCGGACGCAGAGCACTTCGGGGCTCTTTTCCGCCGACGGCGCATGCCATTCGCGATTGAGGTTCACGCCAACCGCGTTGGTGCGAAGATGTCCGCGGCGCGACCCGTCAGGGTTCATGTTCGGGACGACATGGAAGGTGCAATCGCGGCGCAGCACCCGCGCAATGGGATCATCCGGGTCGGTGAGCTTTTCCAGCGCTCCTTCCATCCACCATTCCGCCATGGTCTCGCCCGGATGCTGGCGCGCATAAAGCCAGACGGTGAGGGGGCCCTCGCCAAGGGTCAGGCAGTCGAGGTCCTGGCCGTCAAGGCTCTTGCCGAGGCTTCGATATTCCACTCCCGGAAGGGCGGCGACGGTTGAGACCAGATCGTGGTGCCGCTCCATCGAATAGGGCGCGAAATAGGCAATCCAGACGAGATCGGTCTCGGGGACGAACCTGATGGTGAGGACGCCGTCGGCGTAGCTCGTGCCCTGTATGCGGGTCCAGTCCTCCCGGTCGATCGATACGCAGGCCTTATAGTCGGGCCAGCCGTCGGGATAGGCCGAGTTTCCGCAATTGACGATGCGCAGGGTCACTTCGCGTCCGCCGGCGCCGGCCAGGCGGAAGTGGAACCACTGGTGAAAGTCACTCATGTGGTCCTTGACGATCTCGAGATCGATCCTGTCGCCCTCGCTCCCAACGACGCGGATATTGCCGGCGTCAAAAGCGCTCGAAATCGTGATGCTCATGAAGTTTCCTGACGTGTTCGCGATGAGTTTTCGTTCAACGGGGGCCATAAAGCGATGCGCGCCGCTGGGCAAACCCGGAAAAAATGCGATTCGACCAACGGCGGGATAGAGTACTGGCGCCGGCCGGGACGGTCGATTAGCCAAGTCGTCCGAAAGCCTTTCTGCATCCCCAGGGGATTTTCCAGCCATGCGTTTCCTAGCTGCCGCCCTGCTGATCCTTGCCGCTGCTGCGCCTGCCCAGAATCACGGCTCGAGCGAGCAGGAAATGGCGCGCCGGGTCCACTCGGACGTCGCGTTCCTCGCCTCCGATCACCTCGACGGGCGCGACACCGGCTCGCGCGGCCACCAGATCGCGGCGGACTATGTCGCCTCGCAGTTCCTCGCCATCGGCCTCGAGCCCGCTGGCGACAATGGAGGCTGGTTCCAGCAGGTTCCGTTCCGCCGCGCATCGCACGAGCGGCCGCCGCTGCTCGCGATCACCATCGACGGGCACCAGCATGCGCTCGACAGCGAGAAGGACGCCTCGATAAGGCCCAGTGTCACGGAAAAGTCCCGCAATCTCGCCGCTGGATTTGTCTTCGTCGGCTACGGCATCAAGGATGCCCGCCACGGGATCGACGATTACCGCGGCCTCGACCTCAGGGGCAAGATCGCCGTGGCCCTCGATGGCACGCCGTCCGGCCTTCCAAGTGACATCGCGGCCCACCTCAACCGGAGCAAGGACGGTTTCGCCGCCGCGGCGGGGGCGATCGGCTTTGTCGAGATCGCCCGAAGCAGCGGATCGAGGCGCAACCCCGTGACGCGGGCCGCGCGGCCGCTCATCGACTGGGTCGATTCGTCCGGGCGCACGGGTTCCCAGCCGCCGGGGCTAAGGCTCCAGCTTGGCATTTCGCCGGACTGGGCGCCGCGACTGTTCGAAGGGGCGCAAAAGACGCTCGAGGAGGTCCGGCGGGAAGCCAGGGCCAACAGCCGGGTCGGTCCACGCGGCTTTGCCCTGCGCCCGGTCCTGTCGGTCAGCGCGGAAAGCAAGTGGGAGGATTTCACCAGCCCCGAGGTCGTCGGACTGCTCAGGGGATCCGACCCCGAGCTCGCCTCCGAACATGTCGTGCTGATGGCGCACCTCGATCATCTCGGTGCAAGGACCGGGGTGAGGCCGGGCGAGGACGGCAGTTACAACGGCGCGCTCGACAAGGCCTCCGGCGTCGCCACCATGCTCGAGGCGGCGCGCCAGTTCGCCGCGCAGCCGGTGCGGCCGAGGCGTTCGGTCCTGTTCATCGCCAATACCGGCGAAGAACGAGGCCTGCTCGGGGCTGACTATTTCGCCACCCACCCGAGCGTTCCGGCCAGCAGCATCGTCGGGCTGGTCGACCTCGACATGCCGCTGCTTTTATACCAGTTCACCGACGTGATCGCCTTTGGCGCCGATCATTCAACCATGGGGGAAGTGGTGGCCGAGGCGGGCCGCTCCATGGGCATCTCGGTCAGTCCCGATCCCATGCCGGAGGAAGCGATCTTCACCCGCTCCGACCACTACATGTTCGTGAGGAAGGGCATTCCGGCCGTACTGCTGATGACCGGTCACGCCAACGGCGGGAAGGCCCACTGGGATAACTATCTCGGCAAGATCTACCATACTCCCGGCGACGACCTCAGCCTGCCGATCGACTGGAATGCCGGCGCGCGTTATGCGCTCCTCAACTACCGGATCGCCCGGGCAATGGCCGACGCGCCGAAGCGGCCGATGTGGCTCGCGGGCGACTATTTCGGGGATTTGTTCAATCCAGGTGGAGCACGGGCACCGGCAGCCGCTGCGCGCTGATCCTTGACTTGGAGGCGCGTTCCCCATAGGTGGGCGGCCGGTTTTCCAACCTCCTACAACCTATAAAACTAACGAAGGCAGGCGTTCCGGCCATGAAGATTCGCAATTCCCTGAAGTCGCTGAAGTCGCGTCACCGCGATTGCCGGGTGATTCGTCGCCGCGGCCGGACCTATGTCATCAACAAGACCAACCGTCGCTTCAAGGCGCGCCAGGGCTGATCTCCCGCGGGAGGTCGCTTTCGAGACCTTCGCCCGGCGACCGCGATTTACAGGCCTCCGCCTTCGACGGGCGGGGGCCTTTTCTCGTTGCCCGGCGCCAGCTGGCCGTCTCGTGGCAGGAGGCGCGGTTTCAGCGGGGGTTCAGCTGGACGGGGCTAGACCTTCCCCCAAGGAGTGAGTGAAATGACTCGCATGGTGAAATTCATTCTTGGAGCAGGCGCGCTGGCGCTGACGGCCATTCCGGCCTCGGCCGGCTATGCCCAGGTCACGGCCCAGGACCAGTCGACCCCCAGGAACTTCAACTGGGAAATCAAGGACGGCAAGAGGGTTCCAAAGGGCAAGCGGCAGGTCAATCCCGACGGCAGCTGGCGCGAGGAAATCCGCCAGGGCAAGTGCATGATCATCAAGGAAAAGTCGGCGGCTGGCGAGTATAAAGAAACCCGCAAGTGCGACTAGCCCTCAAGGCTGCCGCCTGAGGTTTGCTCAGCCGGCGTTGTTGGAAGACGCCAGATTGTCGAGCCCGGTGCCGCCCTCGGTGCCGGGCTCGATCGTGCATGCAGGAAGGCCAATCTGCTCATTGTCTGCGCATAGGCGGACCTGGACGCTGTCGTCGGCGCCTATGAACAGCGACCACTGGCGATCATCGCTGCAGGTCGCGGTCCACATGTCCATTTCACGAAACCGGGTGACATAGCCGGTCGTCACGACCTGGGCGCAGCGAAGTCCCTGGTCGGTGATGGCCCGCTTCAGCGCAATGGCGCGGTCGAGGTCATTGAGATCGAACAGTCGCTGCTGGGCTTCGCTGCGCACCATGATGTCGTTCTGGAGCGGTGGGGCAGCTTCCTCGCTTCCTCCGCCGCACGAGGCGAGCGTGATTGCTCCGAGTATCAGCACGGCAGTTCGGTTCATTGACTACTCCTTTGCGCGGCAACGCGTCGGGACCCGATTATGCTCCCGAGCGGCGCGCCTGCAACATGCTGGCAACGGCGGCCGGGTCGGCGCCGTCAGATAGCGCAAGGAATATCGTGTCATCGCCGGCGATGCTGCCAGCGACATGCTCCAGCCCGGCCGCGTCCAGCGCGTTGGCGACGAGGTTGGCCGATCCGGGGGGAGTCTTCAGGACCAGCAGGTTGCCGGCCGTCGTGATGGAATCAACCCATTCGGCAAGCAGCCGGTCAAGCTTTGCCGCGGCATGGCCGGGCCCGACCTGGTCGGGAAGCGCGTAGCGGATGATCCCCTCGCGCTTAAGCTTGACGGCCCCGAGTTCGAGCAGGTCCCTGCTCACCGTCGCCTGGGTGGCCGCGACCCCGGCGTCGGCCAGCCTTTCGACCAGCTCCTCCTGGCTTCCTACCGGATGCTCACGCAGCCAGTCGGCGATGAGCCGCTGGCGCTGGGCCTTGGTCATTGGCAATCCCCCGCCGTAACCATGGTTCCTATCCCCTGGTCGGTAAACAGCTCGACGAGGATCGCATGTTCGACCCGGCCATCGATCATGTGCGCGCTGCCAACGCCCCCATCGACGGCCTCGGCGCAGGCACGAAGCTTGGGGATCATCCCGCCGGTGACCCCCTCCCGGGCGATCTGGTTCCGCGCTTCGGCGGCGCTCAGCCGGTGGACCAGGCTCGCCGGGTCGGACGGGTCGGCAAGTAGGCCGGGCGTCCCGGTGAGGTAGATGATCTTCTCGGCCTTCATTGCGACCGCTATTGCGCGGGCGGCATCATCGGCATTGACATTATATGGCTGGGCGGAGCGGTCCGCCCCGACGGTCGATACTACCGGGATCAGCCCGTCATCGTGAAAGTCGCTCAGCAGGTCGCCCCGGACCCGGACGACCCGCCCGACATAGCCGAGCCGCTCGTCGACCGGCTCTACCTCGAGGAGCCGCCCGTCCTCGCCCGCTACCCCTATGGCAACCGGCTCAAGCGCGTTGATCGCAGCGACGAGATCGCGGTTGGTCTTTCCGACCAGGACCATCCGGACGATCTCGAGTGCCTCCGCATCGGTTACCCGCAGCCCTTCGACCCTTTTGACCTCGATCCCGGCCCTTGCCATCTCGACGTCGATCTGCGGGCCGCCGCCGTGGACGAGGACCGGCCGGATGCCCACCGAGTGAAGCAGCAATATATCCTTGGCGAGGCTGCGCATCCTTGCCGGGTCGGTCATCGGTACTCCGCCGACCTTGACGATGATCGTCTTGCCGGTGAAGCGGCGGATGTATGGCAGCGCCTCGATGAGCAGCCGCGCCGTGTCATTCGAGCTGATCATGAGGTGGCCGCATTTTCCTTGATGTAGCCGGGGCCAAGATCGACCGAGACTGCCCGGCCGCTACCGTCGCCAAGCCCAAGGTCGACGAGGATATCGATTTCCCCGCCCAGCATGTGGTCGCGGACCGCCTTGCTGTCATGGGCGATCTCCACGCCGCGCTCGGCGACCCGGATCCCGCCATAGCTGACCGACGCGGTTTCGCTGTCGAAGGCAACATCGCAGGAGCCCGCCTCGGCAAGAAGCCGCCCCCAATAGGCATCTGCGCCATACCAGCTGCACTTGATCAGCTGGTTGTTGCCGATGGCCCGGGCGACCTTCCGCGCCTCCATGTCGCTTGCAGCGCCGGTGACCCTGATGACGACGAGCTTGGTCATTCCCTCGGCATCGCGCGCCATCTGGAGCATCAGCTCTTCGCAGACCTGGCGGACATGGTCCTCGAACTCTCCAAGGTCTGGAGGACGGCCCCTGCGGCCGCTTGCGAACAGCATGACCGTGTCATTGGTCGATGTTGCCCCGTCGGTCACCAGCACGTTGAAGGTCGCGTCCGCGGCCCGGAACAGGATCGACTTCAGTTCGGCCGGCTCAAGGCTGGCGTCGGTGGTGATGAAGGCGAGCATGGTCGCCATGTTCGGCGCAAGCATGCCGCAGCCCTTGGCCATTCCGCCGACGACATAGCCATCGCCCCTGGCCAGTGCCTCCTTGGGCCGGGTATCCGTCGTGAGAATGCCCTTTGCAGCGTCGCGGTTGCCCTCGCGGTCGAGGGACCGGGCAAGAGCCGGGATCGCCGCCTGGATCTTTCGCATCGGCAGCCGGTAACCGATCAGGCCTGTCGAGCAGACCAGCATCTCGCGAGGATCGCAGCCGACCGCCTCGGCCGCCGCGGCGCACATCGCTTCGGCATCGCTGCGACCCCTGGCTCCCGTCCCGGCATTGGCGTTGCCCGAATTGACGATCACGCCGGCGGCATGTCCGCCGCTTGCCTCGAGCCGTTCAAGGCTGGCTTCGACCGGGGGCGCCCGAAACTTGTTGCGGGTGAAGACGGCAGCGGCAGGCACCGGCTTTCCATCGTCGGTCGCGACCAGGCTGATGTCGCGGCGGCCGCCATTCTTGATGCCGGCATGGAGGCCGGCAGCGACAAAGCCTTCGGCGGCGGTTACGCTCAAGGAAATACTCCCATGGTTGAAAGGCCCGAGGTCTCGTCGAGGCCGAGCATCAGGTTGGCGCACTGGATCATCTGGCCCGCGGCGCCCTTCCCGAGATTGTCGATCGCCGCCAGTGCCACAACCGAGCCGGTCCGCTCGTCGTAGCGGGCCGAGAGGAAGGCAGCGTTGGAGCCGGTCGCCCACTTGGTTTCCGGGGGCGTCCGGCCGACATGGATGAATGGCTCGCCGGCATAGGCTCGCGCCAGGATTTCAAGCGGGTCGCAGGGGCCAGTGGCCCGCGCATGGCAGGTTGCCAATATGCCCCGGCTGGTGGCCATGAGATGGGGGATGAAGAGCAATTTCGCGCTGGTTACCATCTCCATCTCGGCGGTATGGCGGTGGCTGGTGAGGCCATAGGCGCGATAGCTGCCGTCGACGGCGCAGAAATGGGTCGAAGCATTGGCTGCCCGCCCGGCGCCGCTGACGCCCGAGGCCGCGTTGACGACGATCCCCTCCTTCTCCACCACCCCGGCCATCAGGAGCGGGCCAAGCGCGAGATTGGCAGCGGTCGGATAGCAGCCAGGAGCAGCGACCAGCCGCGCGTCGCGGAGCCGGTCGCGATAGAATTCGGGAAGGCCATAAGCGAAGCGACCGAGCAATTCCGGCCGGGCATGGGGCTCGCCATACCAGCGTTCGAATTCCTCCGCGCTGTCGAGACGGAAATCGGCTCCGAGATCGACGAAGGGAAGACCGGGCGCGAGCAGCTCGTCGGCGAGGCGCGGGGTCTCGCCCTGGGGGAGCGCGGCGGGGCCCGGATCCTCTCCGGAACGGTCGCGGTCCGGCGCGCGAGTAGTTCGTCAGCGAGGCGCTGGGTCTCGCCATGAGGGAGCGCGGCGAGGATGAGATCGCATCCCCCGAGCAGCTCCGGGTCCCATGCGGCGAAGCTTGTTTCCGGGTATGCGAGCGCGAGGTGCGGATGGGCGGCGTTGACCGGCTGGCCCGCGCTTGATGCGCCGAAGGCTATCGCGACCTCCATCGCCGGATGCTGGGCGATGAGGCGCATCAGCTCGCCGCCGACATAGCCGGAGGCACCAAGGATGGCGGCTCGAATCATGGTCGGCCATATGCAGTTTCATGAATTAATATGCAATGGCCTCAGTCATGATAGTCGATCCGGACCTTTCCGGCCGCCGCCGCCGCCCTGGCGATCGCCCGGTCAACGTCCGTGTCGCGGGCCAGTGCAACGCCCATCCTCCGGTTGGGGAGCGTCTCGGGCTTGGCGAACAGCCTCAGGTCTACCGGTCGGGAGGGTTCACCAAGCGCCAGCGCCTGATCGACCCCGCTGTAGCTGAACTGCCGGCTCTCCCGGTCCGCGAGGATCACCGCCGATGCGGACGCGCCGGCCAGCTCGATCGCAGGAATCGGCAGGCCGAGGATTGCCCGGAGGTGAAGTTCGAATTCATTGGGGCTCTGGCCGATCAGCGTGACCATGCCGGTGTCGTGCGGGCGCGGGCTGAGCTCGGAAAAAATCGCCCGGTCACCGCAAATGAAATATTCCACTCCGAAAATGCCGAGCCCGCCGAGCGCCTCGACCACCTTGCGCGACTGGTGGCGAGCCGAGCCCAGCGCACCTTCCGAGATTGCCGCGGGCTGCCAGCTTTCGCGATAATCGCCATGCTCCTGGCGGTGGCCAATCGGCGGGCAGAAAAGAACGCCATCGCGCGATGCAATGGTGAGGAGGGTGATCTCGCTGTCGAACTCGATGAATTCCTCGACGATCACCCGGGTCCGGTCGCCGCGCATCTTGGCGACGGCATGGTCGAACGCCTGTCCAAGCTCCTCCTCGGTCCTGGCGATGCTCTGGCCCTTGCCGCTCGACGACATTACCGGCTTGACCACCGCCGGGAGTCCGACCGTTGCTGCTGCCGCCATCGCTTCCTGCCGGCTCTCGGCGAACAGGTAGCGCGACGTGTTGAGGCCGAGGTCCTTCGCCGCGAAGTCACGGATGCCGTCACGGTTCATGGTCAGCTGTACGGCCTTCGCCGACGGAACGACCTTCCAGCCCTCCTGTTCGAGCTCGGCCAGCATTGCCGTGTCGATCGCCTCTATCTCGGGTACGATATAATCGGGCCGGTTCCGCTCCACGGCGGCGCGCAGCGCCGCGCCGTCGAGCATTGGAAACACCTCGCGCGCGTCGGCCAGCTGCATCGCCGGCGCATTGTCATAGCGGTCGCAGGCGATGACCCGGCAGCCGAGCCGCTTCGCGGCAATGGTGAATTCGCGGCCAAGCTCGCCAGAACCAAGCAGCATCAAGGTTGCAAGATACATGGGCCGTTTCCTAGCGGGCTTGCAGTGCAAAGGGGAGGCGGCAATGTTCGAAACCTGCCTGGAACGAAAGGAAATACCGATAATGCGCCGACTTGCCGCCCTCGCACTCCTTCCGCTGGTCGCCGCCCAGGCTCCGCAAAAGCCTGCCACGCCTGGCGAAATCACGACCGCGGCCCCGGCCTCGGACTGGGTGGAAATCGCGCCGGAGGACCTGGTCCTCTTCGAGCTTGGAAATGGCGCGCGGATAGTGATGCAGCTCGCTGGCGAGTTTGCACCCGTCCACGTCGCCAACATCCGGGCACTGGCAAGGAGCGGCTGGTGGGACGGCGCAGCGATCTACCGGGTCCAGGACAACTACGTGGTGCAATGGGGCAAGAACGAGGGCGACCAGGCCCTGCCCGAGGGCGTCGTCGCCAATCCGCCGGCCGAATATGCGCGCCCGCTCGCCGGGCTCGAGATCACGCCGCTGGGGTCACCCGATCCCTACGCCAGTCGTGCCGGTTTCGTTAACGGCTGGCCGATCGGCATCCACGATGGCGAATCACTTGCCAGCCTCGCCCATTGCTACGCCATGGTGGGGGTCGGTCGGGACCTGTCGCCGGACACCGGCACCGGCGGTGAGCTCTATGCCGTCATTGGCCATGCGCCGAGACACCTTGATCGCAATATCGCGGTGGTCGGCCGGATCATCCAGGGGATCGAGCATTTAAGCTCGCTCGAGCGTGGGACCGAGGCCCTCGGCTTCTACAAGGAGCGGTCATCGGACATGCCGATAAGGAGCGCGAGGCTGGTATCGGACCTGCCAGCCGGGGAGCGGCCGAGGTTCGAATATCTGGCGGGCGGCTCCTTCAGGGCCTATCTCCACGCGAGAAAAAACCGGCAGGACGATTTTTTCATTCGTCCTGCCGGCGGAGCCGATCTTTGCAATATCGGCGTACCGGTGAGGCCGGCCGCGAAACGCTAGGCCGCCCAGGCCGAATCGATGATCCGGTTGCGGTGCTGGATAACGATCGGCGGATTGTGATGACGCATGCTCGCCTCGGCCAGCGGCAGAGCTGTCGAGCAGAACGCGCACTCGGCGGACACCCGCCCGATCAGCCATTGTGTCCTCCCGCAGCCGGGGCAATGATTCACTTCATGTTCGCGATAGACGACGTGGTAACCGCGCGCCGCGGGATCATGGGCCATGCCCAACTCGCTCAGCGTGGAAACGTAAGCCATAGGTTGTTCCTTTCGGAGGCGTTGAACGAGCGAAGCCCGGCCCGGTTTCCCAAAAAGTCAGCCTAGAGCGAGCGCAGTCCCTCCGCGGGACGCGCATTAAGTGCTGGAATTGCCGCGACAAAGGCGGCCAGCACCGCCAGGACGATCGCCCCGAGCGGTATCAGCGCCAGTTCCGACCAGGCCGGGCTGAAGGGAAATTCAAAGACCCGGATGACAATCATCCGGGCCGCCACCACGCCGCAGGCAAAGGCTGCAGCAGCGACTGCCAGGGAAAGAAGCGCGAACTCGACCAGCTGGCTCGAGACGACTTCGCCGCGCGTCGCCCCGACCAGCCTGAGGAGGACGATCTCGCGTGCCCGCTGGCGGCGCGTGGCCACTACCGACCCTGCAAGGACGATCATTCCCATCATGATTGCAAAGCCCGTGGCGATCCGCACCGCACCTTCTATCGATTCCAATAGCGATTTTACTTCCTGGACGACGTCGGAGACGCGGATCGCGCTTACCATCGGCAATTGCCTGGTCAGTTCCCGCTCGAGGGCGGCAGTGGACCCGCCCGCCTTTGGCGCCACGGTAGCCATCAGCGTGTAGGGCGCCGCCTCGAGCGTCCCGGGCGCGAAGATGATCGCGAAGTTGAATCCGAAGCTACGCCAGTCGATCTCGCGGAACGAGGCAATTGCCGCCTCCACCGGCCGGCCGAGGACCGAGACGGTCAGCTTGTCGCCCACCTTCAGCCCAAGGGCCCGCGCCGCGTCGACATCGATGCTGACGAGCGGCGGCCCGCGATAGTCGCTCGGCCACCATTTGCCCGAGACGACCTTGTTGGCCTCCGGAAGCTCGGCGGCAAAGGTAAGACCGCGGTCACCCCGCAATATCCAGGCGCCTTCCGGGATATTCCTCATGTCGGCGACCCGCTGTCCGTTGACGGCGGTAACCGGCCCCCGAAGCGATGGCACCAGCCTCAGTTCCGCGCCGGGCACCTTCTCTTCGGCAAGCTGGCGGAAACGCTGCGCCTCGGCTCTTGGGATATCGACCAGGAACAGCGCGGGCGCCCGCCGGGGAACAGCGGTCTCGATTTCGGCAATGATGCTCGAAGCGGTGCCAGCGAGAGTGACGAGCAGCGTGAGGCCAAGGCCAAGGGATACCGCGAGCCGCCCCGTTGCCGCCCCGGGGCGATCGAGCGCTGCAATCCCGAGCCGGGTAACGGGGCTGCCGAGGTGGCGTGCCCCCCTCGCTGCTCGCCGGATGAGAATGCCGATGAGCGCGAAGATGCCGCAGAGCAACGCGATTGCTCCCACCCCCACCGCTGCGAAGCCCGGATCGCTTGCGCTCGTGATGGCCAGCGCGGCGGCGAGCGCCAGCGCGCCGAGAGGCAGAAGGAAGGTTCGCCAACGCATCGGCTCGCCATTGCCGACATCGCCGCGAAGAAGGCGGGCGGGCCTCGTGTCGGCCGCATTGGCGACCATTCGCCAGCTTGCTGCGAAGCTGACGAGAAGGCCGAAGATCGCGGATTCGCCAAGCGCCCACCACTGGGGCGCCGTGTCGGGCTCGACCGGGAGCAGTCCCTCGGTCAGCCCTGCAACCATGGCCGGAGCGGCCGCGCCGACGAGCAGGCCGGCGAGGATCGCCGTCACCGCGATCAGGCCGATCTCGGCAAAGAGCATCGAGCTCACTGTCCGCCGGCTGGCCCCGACCAGCTTCAGGACCGCGATCGCCGGCCTTCGCGATGCGGCAAAGGCCGCGGCCGCGCTCGACATGCCAAGGCCGCCAATTGTCAGCGCCGAAAGCGCAACGAGGAGGAGCATCTGGCCGAGCCGGTCGATGAAGCGGCGCGTTCCTGCGCCGGCGTCCTCGCGGCTGGTCGCCCGCCATCCACCTTCCGGGAAGCTGCGCTGGAAATCCTTTCCGGCAAGCTCACCGTCCTTGCCTTCGGCCAGGAGCACCCGGTAGCTCGTCGTGCTGATGCTCCCGGGCTGGATGAGCCCGCTCATGGAAAGCCCGGCAAGGTCCATTACCGATGGGGGAGCGAGCGCGAAGCCCGACGCGGCCGGCGATTTTTCGATGATCGCGGATATCAGGTAGCCGGCCTTCCCGACCCGGAGCCGGTCGCCGCGATCAACGCCCAGCCGCTCGGCGATTTCGCGACCGATCGCGATCTCGGCGCCATGCGGGCGCTTGCCGCCCGGTGCGAGTTCCAGCTTGCCGGCGAGGGGCCAGGCCGGGTCCACCCCGGACAATTCGGAGAGGATGCTTCTGCCGTCGGCGGTGACAAGCATCGCACGGGTAGTCCTGCTCATGGCCGAGGGCCCGAGCTTTTCGATTGCTGCCATTTCACCGGCGCTGGCCTCGCGCTGCGCCACGGTCAGCATCATGTCTCCGCCAAGAATCTGCCTGCCGTTGTCGGCAATGGCGCGGTCGATCGAGGAGGCGATGCTGGTCACCGAGGCAAGCCCGGCGATGGCGATGGCAAGGCAGAGCCAGAGGAGCCCGAGACCCGAAAGTCCGCCGCGCAGGTCCCGGATGGCGAGCTTAAGCGGCAGGTTCACGCCGCCAGCCGTCCGTCGGCCATGTGGACGGTTCGTGCGGCGCGAGCCGCGACCGCCGGGTCATGGGTAATGACGAGCAATCCCGCTTCCGCCTTGCTGGCCCGCTCGAACAGCAGGTCGATGATCGCCGCCCCGGTCTTGCTGTCGAGGTTGCCGGTGGGCTCGTCGGCAAGGAGCAGCTGTGGTCGCGGCGCGGTCGCCCGGGCAATTGCAACGCGCTGCTGCTCGCCCCCCGACAGCTGGGCTGGATAATGCGACCGGCGATGGCCGAGCCCGACCTGTTCCAGTTCGAATGCCGCCCGGCCGCGGGGATCATCGACCCCGGCGAGTTCGAGCGGGACCGAGACATTTTCGAGGGCCGTCATGGTCGGCAGGAGGTGGAACGCCTGGAGGATGATCCCGAGGGAACGGCCGCGCAGCCTCGCAAGCGCATCCTCGCCGAGCTCGCCGATGTCCTGGCCTGCCAGCCGAACGGTTCCCGAGTCGGGTCGTTCTAGTCCGGCGATGACCGCCATCAGGGAGCTTTTTCCAGAGCCCGATGGCCCCAGCACCGCAAGCGTCTCGCCAGGCTCGAGCCTGAGGTTCACGCCCTTCAGTATCTCGGTCCTGACATCGCCGGTGCCAAGCGTGAGGCATATGTCTTGAAGGTCGATCAGGGGCTGGTTCATGGCTGGAATAGCTAGGAAGCTTGCGGGTCCGTCACAATGCCCCCAACTTGGGCGAATGATCCGCCGGTCGATTGCACTTGCCCTTTTGTCGATCACGCTCGCAGGAGCCGCCCCCCCGGCCGAGCGCCCGCTGGTGCTGGCCTTCGGCGACAGCCTTACGGCCGGCTATGGCCTCGAGGAGGGGCTTGGCTTTGCACCGCAGCTCCAGGCGATGCTCAGGCGGCACGGGTTGAAGGCCGAGGTCGCGAACGCCGGTGTTTCGGGAGACACGAGCGAAGCGGGAAAGGCCCGGCTCGGATGGACGCTCGACGGTCTTGAAAGAAAGCCCGACCTCGTGATCCTCGAGCTGGGCGCCAACGACATGCTTCGAGGGCTCGACCCGGCACTCACCAGGGCCAACATCGACACGATCATGGCCGAGCTCCGGCGCCGGGAAATACCCGTGCTTGTCGCGGGCATGCGCGGCGCACCCAATCTCGACCCTGCCTATATCGCGAAATTCGAGGCGATCTTTCCCGATGTCGCCGCCAAATATGGCGCGCCAGTCTATCCCTTTTTCCTGGATGGCGTCGCTGCCGAGCCGGGGATGGTCCAGCAGGACGGGATGCACCCGACCTTCGAGGGAGTGAAGCGCATTGTCACCGGGATCACGCCTGCGGTTCGCGAGGCGCTCGAGCGCAGCTAGCTGTTCAGGCCTTCCACCGAGATCGGCTCGGCAAACTCGGCGCCGATCCGCTTGCCGGCAATCCAGCGAACAAGTGCATTGGCGCGCTCGCGGCCCGGAAGGATCAGCCAGACCCTCGTTCCGACTTCGAACTCGCCGTCCGCCTCGGCCATGAAACCGGTCTCGGAGATATTGAGTACGCGGGCCTCGAATCCCTCGCTTCCCAGCTCGCGGACGCGCGCGCCGATCTCCACCGGGCGTCGAACGTTGCGCCGCCGGTCAGCAGGGTCACGGGCTTCTTCGATCCGCGCCTTGATCATTCGAAAACTCATCTCCACGAGGCAGCTACTCCAGCGGCCGAGCGAAGTATACGCCCATCCGCCCGTTGCGCAGCCAACGCACTTGGCCGTCAATCGTGCCCCTGTCGAGTAGCTGGAGCGAAACGATCTCGCCGATATGCGCGTCCCCGGTGAAGCGGATCATCGCACCCGACCTCGACAGGTTGACCAGGCCAACGATGTGGTTTCGGCCCCTGAGCGAGAGAACGGCGGTCTGGGATCCCGCGTCGAGCCGGTCTTCAGAACGCTCGTCGAACATGCGCCTTACCGTGCGGGGAATCATGCGGCCGTGGAGCTGATAGCGCGAACTCATTGATTTTTCCGTCCATTGTCTGGGCAAATCATATGCTTCCCAACTGCTTAAGGATTGGTTGGCAAGGCGATGAACCGTCGGGTTCAGCAGGCAGGCCGCCTAGTTTGACCGGTTCATCCTGTGTATTGTCCAAGTTGCCTAAGGTGAAAATTCGTAGCATTGCGCCAGGAAGTTGATGCGGGGGATCAGTGGCTGTGACGATCAAGCGTTGGAACCGATGGATACTGTTGGCGGCGGCGGGACTTCCGCTCGCGCCCCTTGGAGCGCAGAATGCGCCTGTCGCGGCGCCCCCCGCCGGGGCCTCGGCGACCGGTCCGGCCGCGGGGACGCAGGTCCCGGCGGATGCGGCCGGCGACGCCAGTGCCGAGCCGCTCGCGCCGCTTCCTGCTCCTCCGCCGCCCGTATGGCGGCAGGACCAGGCCCGCGCGCTCCTCAACTACATCTACAATATCGGGCGTGAAGGGCTGAACCCGGCCGATTACGACCCCGATGGCCTGCTTGCCGCGATCGCGTCGGGCGACCCGGCCGAGCTCGCCAGGGAAGCGACCGAACGCTTCAACCTGGTTTCCTCGGACCTCGCGCTCGGCCATGTCCGCGGCGAGGCCCGGGTCGACTGGCACGTCGTTGACAAGGACCTCGACGAAGCGCGCCAGCGAACCCTCCTCGAGGCGGCGCTTCGCGAAAATCGGGTCGCAGAGACTCTCGACGGGTTGCTCCCGGCCCATCCGCAATATGGCGCGCTGAAGCTCGCCCTCTCCATGACGCCTCGCAACGAGGCCCAGAAGGTCAACAAGATCCGTCTCAACATGGATCGCTGGCGCTGGCTGCCTCGTGAGCTCGGGCAGAAATATATCATCGTCAACGTGCCCGCCTTCTACGCGACGCTTGTCGAGAATGGCGTGACCCGCTGGAAACAGCGCGCGGTGGCAGGCGCGGTCAAGACGCCGACCCCGCAGCTGTCGGCGCTGGCGACGGGCGTCATTCTCAATCCCTGGTGGGAAGTTCCCAAGAGCATCGAGCCCGAGGTTCGTGGCAAGGCCGGCTACGTCGCGGTCAAGGGGAAGGATGGCAAGGTACAGCGCTGGCGCCAGCCACCTGGGCCAAGCAACGCCCTTGGCCAGATGAAGTTCGTGATGCCCAATGACCTCGCGATCTACCTGCATGACACCAATGCGAAGAGCCGGTTCAACAGCCAGATCAGGGCGCTTTCCCATGGCTGCATCCGGACCCAGAAAATCCACGATCTCGCCGCCGAGCTCGGCAGCGACGACGGCGGCGAATGGAACCGCCAGAAGATCGACGAGGTGCTGGCGAGCAAGAAGACCGTCGAGGCGAAGTTCGTGACGCCGGTCCCGGTCCACATCGTCTATTTCAGCGTTGCAGCGCTAAACGATGGTTCGCTGGTAACCTACAAGGATCTTTATAACCGGGACGACCAGGTGATTGCCGCGCTGCTCGATACGGACGGGAAGCAGCCGGGCAGGAAGCCTGCCGAGAAGGTCGCCGCAAAATAGGAAAAAGGGCCGCAATTTCCTGCGGCCCTTCGGTGTTCCTGCTGCTGCTGCTGGCCCGTCGCGACTAGGCGATCTTGTCGGCGTAGATCAGCCGGCCCTCGCCAAGCCGATGCATCACTGCCCACTGGTCCTTGCGGCTGAAGGCGAAACAGCCCTGGCTTCTTCCAAGCTTGCCATGGATATCGACCATTTCCGGCTCGGCATACCAGGCGTTGTGGATCACGATCGCCCGGGACTCGGCGTTGTTGTTGGTCCAGTCGAGACCCCGTACGCGCATCGAGAGACCATATTTGCCATGATAGGTATCTGTGGTCGTATATGCCCCGCTCGAGGTGGCCTCGGACCCGGGCCGGTTCGAGAAATGGTCGAGGAAGCCGGTATGGCCCGGATCGGAGCCGCTGCCATGGGCGACGCGATAGCTCTCGACATGACCGCTCGGGAGGTGAACCACGTGGAAACGCGGGTCGGCCGAGCCCATCGAGAAATCGACCACGCCGATGAAGTCGCGATTGCGAATCCAGCCACGCGAATCGAGCGCGGCCTTGGCCTTCGAAAATATCATGGGGTTGATCCCGCCCGGGGCCGTGTAGCTTGCCGGGGCAGCCGGGACCGCGACACGCGGGTCGACAGGCGTGGCCGGAGCTCGCGGTGCCGACGGCAAAAGCACCTGGCTGCTCGCCGCACCCGACAGCAGGAGGCCGCCCGCACCGGCGGCGCCAAGACGCAACATTTCCCTACGATTCAACCTATTACTCCCCGCGCTCTTCATGGGAGCCTTATACCGGGGAAAGGATTAATCACCGATAACCTTAATGCCGCACGTTCCCGTTTCCGCCCCGCACGATGAACGGTTCATCGCAGGGCCCGCCCATGTTCAACGCCTTGAAAAGCCGGGATGTCGCTGCTAAGGGGCCGCCTCCGCACGTCCGGTGGGCGCTGCGAACAATATCTAGCGCCCTGTGAAATCGAGGACCTTCTCAGGCCTTGGCACGGGGCCGTGCC
>JAJJPO010000073.1:0-4943 GCA_032907585.1 Sphingomonas sp.
TTCGGGTGTTTTTCCAGTTCGTCGGCGACGAGCTTGCCGGCCTAGTCCATCGGTAGGCGGACAAAATAGCATCGGGCCACTGACCCTTTTGGGAACTCGCGGGTGGGCGCGAGTTCAAACCGTACAGTCCGCCATTGCATTCCCGATTTCTAGGAGGCGCAACCGTTCCCCGGCATCAGTAGAATTACTTAGTCAAAAATGGTCCGTAACCGTAAGTAATAATACCGAATTTTTCGGGTGCATCCATTTTGGTATCTATGCCATCGCCGAATACCGAGAAGTGCGGAAGGTCGCGATATGCAAGTTTCAACGCAACAGTTCCCGATTGTGCCGGAATGCCAGCTGGCGTTCGACGGCGCGCCCAGGCGTTCGATGCGCCCGGCGTCGAAGGAGTTGATGATGCGCGAGCTCGCGCAGCTTCAGGCGCAGGCCGCAAGGCTCGCCATGGCAATTGAATCGACTGACGTTACGGCCGATGCCGGTTCGCCGGCGACGAAACTGTGCACCGAGGAATATGTGCGCGCCATCCTCAAGGGGCGGCTCGACCGGACCGGCTTCTTCCCGCCCCACCTCTTTGCCGATCCGGCCTGGGACATGCTTCTCGATCTTTACGCGGCGCACCTTGGCCAAAGGCGGGTCTCCGTCACCAGCCTTTGCATCGCGGCCAATGTTCCGACCACCACCGCGCTTCGCTGGATCAGCACGCTTGAAGGCGAAGGCCTGATCGAGCGGCGAGCGGACCCGCTCGATGGTCGGCGCTTCTTCATCTCGTTGACGCGTGAAGCGATTCGCTCGTTCGAGCAATATTTTGCAGGTTCCCCGGGGCAGGTCGCACCGCTCTGAGCTTCGGGACCTTGGCTGCGCGCCCCGTGCGGCTGACCCTGGGTCTTCGCTCGCGGATGAATGGTCCCTAGATGTGGGCGTGCATGTCTTCAATGCTGCCAAGATAGGCATCCATTGCGCTCCGGGCCCGCTCGCGCAATGAAATGAACACGACCCTCTTGTCGGTCGGGTGGTCCTGCCGGGCCACCATTTCCATCTTGTCGAGATAATCGATCCAGCGAATCGTCGTGGAAAGCGGGGTCCCGGTCGCGCTAGCAAGCTTGCTTGGGGTCTGCCGTTCGCCCTCGCACTCCGCGACGTAGAGAATCAGCAGTATTTCCCAGGAAGGCTCTCCGAACATGGCCGGGTGGAAATGGGCCCGGCGAAGCTGCCGGCGGTTCAGGATCGCTCGGGCGCGCTGAACCAGCTGGTGGCGATGCGCGGCCGGTGGGGAATGCAGGTCGGAAGCCGAGTCCTCAATGGCGCTCGCCATCAATTCGAAAAGGCGCGCGGCGTCGCGGACATCCTTCTTGCTGAGGCGGAGTCTTGTCTCGAGCTGGCCATCATCGCGATCGCCTGAAGCCATTTCAATCTCCCGCGCTTCGCGCGCTGGTCCCAGTCTCATCCCACGCCCATTACAGCGAACCAGGATGAGGGAGGTTCAACCTCTATCCCAGATGACCTCAATGGGGGAAAACAGGCCTTTCATCATTTGGGAAGCTGCGATTCGAATACCAGAGGCCGGGGCCGCCGTTCGGGCCGGGACGTGCGCCGCCGCAACAGTTAACTGCTATTTAACAAAGGTTGGTGACATTGGGAATCAGCGAGATTATTCAAGGACAAAAGTCGAGGCCGGCAAGGGGGGCGACCTTAATGACAACAACTGGTCGCGATGTCGCGGCACCTAGATCGAATCCGTCAATTCCAGGCGAAGTGCAGCAGGCTCTCAACCTGATGGAAGGCGCTTTGCGCATCCTCGATGATCATGGTGGCCCCCATGACGCCGGGGCCCATCTCGACTTGGCAGTGCATCGCCTGCGGGAATGGCTCCAGGCCCGCGAGGGCTAAATCGCCGCGATGTCCGTCGGCACCGTCCTGAAATAACCGTCCATGGCCTCCCGCCCCTCGCGGGTAAGCTGGATGAAGAAGCGCCGGCCGTCGGTTGGATCGGGCCTGCGCTCGATGAGCTTTTCCTGCTCGAGCGTCGAGATCCAGCGGAGCGCTGTCGTCGCCGGCACGGCGGCTCCAACGCAAAGGCTGCTGATCGAAATCCGCTGCTGGCCAAGTTCGCAGGCATAAAGCTCGAGAAGCATGTCCCAGGCGGGATCGGCAAAAAGCTGGGCGCTGAAAAACCGATCACGGTTCCGGCGCAGCCTCAAAAGCGCGCGCACCGACTGTTCGGTTATCGGCCGACCCTGCCTTGCTGGCGGCGACTGTGCTGTAAGCTCGTCAACAAGCTTCAGAGCCGAGCCCAGGCGTTCACGGATGAGGCTTGCCCGCTCGGCGACATTGCCCCCTTCGTCGACTGGCACCGTACGGATCTTTTTCTGTTCCAACTTTTCCCACCCTAAAAATCGCCAAGGGGCCGCGGGTCAGGCGACCGGTAATTAGATTGTTTACCAGATGCGTTATGGTTGCTTTACCTTTTGGTCCATGTTGGACCTATCTTCGTCCAGCATGACAATTTCGATTGCAGGCGGGATGGATTTTCGACGGGCGGATGGCCTGGATTTTTCCGGGTAAATGACAGGAAAATCCCCAGAGCCCGGCCAAATGGATGGAAGGTCAGCCTAGCGCTGGCCCATGAGCTTGACGAATATTGGCGAACTCGCGCGAGGAATGGCGCCATTTTTGCGGTTTCGGCGCGCTTTTGCGCCTACTTCGGTCACTTCATCCCTGCCGAGAACGCGGGACAGGTAGCGGCGGGTCTCAGGTGGAAGCGGCGAGCCCCGCTCCAGGTGCCGGGCATAGGCTCGCGGGCCGGCATGATAGGCTGCAAAGAGGCCCGGGTAGCCGAACCTGTCATACATCTGCTTCAGATATGCAGCGCCGGCCATGATATTGTCGCGCGGGTCATGGGGGTCGCCGCCCAGCTGGTAGCGCAGGCGGATCTCATCCCAGGTCGCCGGCATCAGCTGCATAAGGCCCATTGCTCCGGCAGTGCTGGTGATGGGCTTTCCCTCGACCCTGGTCCTGCCATCGCTTTCCGCCTGCATGACGCGCGCGATCCACTCTGCCGGGATCGAGAAGCGGCGCGCCGCCTCCGCGATCTCGCGGTTCCAGCGGGCTGTGCCAGCTTCCGCTGGCGCGGACACGACAAGGAGACCGGCAACAAGGCCGCGGCCTAGGTTCGGCGCCATATGAGATGCGCCCTCCCGATTACCAGGGACGAAGGCGTCGGGCCGAAATAGCGCCCGTCGAAGGAGAAGGGATTCCGGCCGTTGAGGAGGAGGACTTCCCCGGCGCCAAGCCGTCGGCAGCCACTCCACCAGGGCATAGACCGGCCTTCAGGATCCGCCTCGAGGCGCGTTGCGATGATTTTCCCGAAGAGGAAGATGCCGTGCCCCGAGGCGCAAACCTCGTCACCCGTTGCCGCGGCGACCTCCTTGATGATCGGGATGCCGCGCGGGAGGTAATGGCGCTGGGCGGCAAGCTGGGCGGCCTGGGGTCCGAGCCATGCTGCTGCGAACTGGCCGGGAGAATGTTCATTCCCCCGGCTGATCCAGTAGAGACCCCTGGGTGCGCTCGAAGAGACGTTCCAGGCCAGGCGGGGCCCGGGATCGACCAGCCCTGACAAGAGCAATAGCAGCGTCCCCGAAATGGCGGCCTGCATGGTTGGTTGCCGGTGCCGGTGCGACCGGGGGACATCGGCGCACCGGCACCGGACGCCCGGGCCCGGGAGGCAGCGGCCCGGGCTAGCCATTGCCGCGATCTGAGGACGTCACGCCTTTCGACCAGCATTCGACATCGTCGATGTGATAGCGGACATATCGGCTGTGCCTTCGGAACCGCGGCCCCTCGCCCTTCGACCGCATTGCTTGCAGCTTGCGCGCGCTGAGACCGAGGTAAAAAGCGGCCTGTTCGGTGTTCAGGAAGGGACTGCCCTTCCTGGCTCTTGTTGCCCGCAGGACTTCATCGTCATCCATCGGCGCCTCTCTTCATCTGAGCTTGGAGATGCTGTCCGGAAGCCGGAAAGATGGACGGATGGACTTTGTGCTGTCCGGAAAAGAGGCTCGAAAACCGGACGGCTCAAAAACGAACCGGGGGTATTCTAGCGGGGGAAGCCCTCGGGCGGCCCATGGATGGCATTGGCGCGTTCCTGGAATGCGCTGACGAGGTCGAGATCCCGGTTTCGCTCGAGCCGGGCATAGATTGCCGATAGCGCCGCGCTCAGCCTCGCGGGCCGCGCTACCCGGCAATCCGCGCGCATCGCGCGCCAGAACTCGTCGAACGGCCAGCGCTCTCCTGGCCCGCTGACGTGAGCAAGAAAGCCAAGCGCAAGGCCGATCCCGCGGCTATGCTCCGGGGCGGCATGCCTGCTTAGCGCTGCGACTTCCTCCAGCACTTCGAGCGCCCTGCTGATCAACTGCTCACGGTTCGGTGTGGCCATGACCTTCCCATAGGATCATGAGAACGATTCGAGAACAAAGCAGTTTGCATGCTGCTATTTTTTCTTTTCTCCCAGGCAGATGCCATCGGTCCGGAAACCGGCACGGACCGGCACGGCAACCGCAACCGCGCCGTTGCTGGACCGTTGATGGATCGAACGGAGGGGCGATGTACCAAGGAGTTGATCATGGCTAATCAGGACAGGACCGGCGGCGACACGGGCCGCAACCAGCCGAGCCAGGGCGGCCAAGGCATGAACCACCCCGGTGGAGGCGGCAGCTTCAACCAGGGAGGCTCGGGAAGCCAGGGATCCGACACGATGACCCGCGAGCGCGGCGAACGTGAACGTGAGCGCGAGGAAGAGCGCGGACAGCGCAACCAGCGCCAAGGCGGCGGTCACAGCCAGGGCGATGGCCAGGGCTCGCGCAATCGCTAGGGCCCCGAAGCCCAAGGGTAAATTGTTAACGGCCGTCGCAAGGCGGCCGTTACTTCGTGACGCAAGCAAGATGGTG
>JAJJPO010000074.1:0-4909 GCA_032907585.1 Sphingomonas sp.
CTCGCCGGCCTCGGCGG
Source organism: Sphingomonas sp. (assembly GCA_032907585.1). Taxonomy (GTDB): domain Bacteria; phylum Pseudomonadota; class Alphaproteobacteria; order Sphingomonadales; family Sphingomonadaceae; genus Sphingomicrobium. The sequence goes on from JAJJPO010000074.1 coordinate 18, forward strand.
CGCCCTTCAGCCAGCGCATCGCGCTCACCCGGTTGCCATTCTGGAAAAGCAGAAGGCCAAGCGTCGCCTGGGCATCGACATGACCCTTGCGGGCGGCCCGCTCGAACCAGCCCTGGGCCCGGGCGAGGTCAAGCGGAGCGCCCCGGCCAAGGCGGTAGGCCTGCCCGAGGTTGAAGGCCGCGTCGGCATCGCCTTTTTCGGCCAGCGGCTTCCAGATCGCGACTGCCGCTTCCGTGTCACCCTTCTGCCAGGCCTCGATCCCGTCCCGGACCGACTGGGCAGCGGCCGGGGGAGCGAGCGAGCCGATCATCAAGGCAAGAAAAAGCGCACGCATTTTTAACCCCCGGGATATCAGTTCCTTAACCCTAGCGCTCCTTGCGAAGCGCGAACAAGGTCGTGCGGACATTAACCAGTTTTTAGGGCCTTTGCTGTCACTTGGGTGCAAATCAGACGTCTCGTCCAAGGGGAAATACATGCGCGTTCTGGCATTGGCATCGCAGAAAGGCGGGTCGGGTAAGACCACCCTGTCCGGACATCTTGCGGTGCAAGCGCAGCTGTCGGGCGCCGGCCCGGTCTGCCTCATCGACATCGACCCGCAGGGCTCGCTGGCCGACTGGTGGAACGAGCGGCACGACGACATGCCGGCTTTCGCGCAGACGACCGTCGCGCGGCTGGCCTCCGATCTCGAGGTGCTTCGCCAGCAGGGCTTCCGCCTGGCGGGCATCGACACGCCGCCGGCAATCCCCATGGCGATCCAGTCGGTCATCGCGGTGGCCGAGCTCATCGTCATCCCGACGCGTCCGAGCCCGCACGACCTTCGCGCCGTCGGCGCCACGGTCGATCTTTGCGATCGCGCAGGAAAGCCCCTGATTTTCGTCGTCAACGCTGCCACGCCCAAGGCCAAGATCACCTATGAAGCCGCGGTTGCGCTATCGCAGCACGGCACCGTCGCCCCGGTCACGCTTCATCACCGCACCGATTTCGCGGCATCGATGATCGACGGCCGCACCGTCATGGAAGTCGATCCAAATGGTCGCTCGGCCCGCGAGGTGACCGAGCTCTGGGATTATATCTCCGACCGGCTCGAGAAAAATTTCCGCCGCACCGTCTTTGCAGCGCCGAACCAGGCGCCCGGCATCGGTGTGGCCAGCCCGCGTCCCGTCGGTGGCTTCGGCCGCCGCGTGGTGGGCCAGTAAGGAGTGGCCGCGATGGGAGAACCTAAGGCATTCGCGTCGCTTTCCTCGGGCCTCCTGGCCCGCAAGGGCGCGGCCCGGCCGGCAATGCGCCCGCAGGGCTTCGGCCAGGTCGGTGCAGGACTTGAAGATCTTGGCTGGAACGACATGGGTTTCGAGCCGCCGAAGCCCTCGGTGGCGCCGGTCCGCGACGACGAGCATGACGCTTTCGGCGAGGAACTGCCTGGCCAGCCGCTTCGCAACCCTCTTTCGGCCCTGACCCCGATCGCCTCGCCGGTCCATGACCAGCAGGCGGAGATCGAGAGCCGCTTCGCGGCGGGCGACGAGGAAGGCGAGGACGAGAACGGCGAATATGTCGACGAGACGGCCGAGCTCTACGATCCCGAGGCGGAAAGCCCGGTCGATGCGGCCGGGGAAGAGCCGGTGGTCGCGAGCCTGCCCGAGCCGGCGCCGGTCGCGGTCATCGCCACCAAGGTGCCGACCCGTGCCCGTGCCAAGGCACGCGCCCCGAGAGCTGCTCCGGGGAGCAAGTCGAAGGCAGCCTTTACGCTTCGTCTCGATCCGCCGCGCCACCTCAAGTTGCGTCTTGCCTGTGCGGTTACCGGCCGCTCGGCCCAGCAGCTGGTGACCGACGCGCTCGATGAACTGCTCGGGCGGATGCCCGAACTCGATTCGATGGCTGAACGGGCGCCGCGAAAGAGCGCCTGAGGCACCAGAACAAGGAGGAAGTGCCATGACCAAGTCGAACCATCTGGGGACAGCACTCACCGCCGTTTCGCTGATCGCGCTTGCCGCCGGCTGCGCGGGCCCCGGGGACCGGCCGAAAAGCGCGTCCATCTTCGGCACCAAGGTCGACACTTCCAATATCGCTCTTGCCACCCGCGCCCAGCTTGCGCTCGCCCAGAACGACGTCGCCGGCGCAATCCCGCTCGCCGAGCGGGCGGTCGAGGGAAGCCCGCGCGACGCGGGCTTCAGGGCGCTGCTCGGCAACTGCTACCTTGCCGCTGGCCGCTTTGCCTCGGCAGAAGCCGCCTACAGGGATTCGCTCAGCTTGATGCCGAGCCAGCCGCAGCTGGTCCTGAAGCTGGCGCTGGTCCAGATTGCCCAGGGCGAGAAGGACCAGGCGAGGCTGCTGCTTGCCGAGGCAAGCGGGATCCTCGATCCGGCCGACGCCGGGCTTGCGCTCGCGCTCGCCGGCGATCCTCAGTCAGCCGTCGCGCTCCTCGAGCAGGCGGCGCGTTCGCGCGTCGCCGATGCCCGCACCCGGCAGAACCTGGCGCTTGCGCATGCATTTGCCGGCGACTGGCTCCAGGCCCGGACCGTCGCTGCCCAGGACCTCCCGGCCGACCAGGTCGACGTCCGGATGCAGCAGTGGATGGAGCTTGCAAGGCCAGGCCAGCCATCCAGCCAGGTTGCAGCATTCATCGGCGTCCAGCCGGTAGCCGGCGACCCCGGCCAGCCGGTCCGGCTTGCGCTTCACAGGGACGAGGCAGAGCGCCTCGCGGAGGCCCGCGCCAGCGAGCCGGTCGTCCCGGCAGCGGTCCCCTCGGCTTTTGCGGCGGAACCTGAGCTTGCCGAGGTCGTCCAGCCCGAGCCCTTGCCCGTACAGGCTGCCCCGGCTGGGGAAAGCATTGCAGTTTCGGAATTCCCGGCCGAGCCGCTCCCGGCGGTCCAGCTGGCGTCCGAGAAACTGCCCGAACCGGTCCGGCTGGGAGACGCCCGCCCGGCTCTCTCGCCGGCTGCGGTTCGCCTGTCCGAGCCAGTGCGCAAGGCCTCGGCCCGCCGCCCGGCGAAGGAAAGCGCCAAGAGCGGCGTCGTGGTCCAGCTTGGAGCCTATTCCTCGCGCGAGCGGATTGCGGTCGCCTGGGACAAGGTTTCCGGCAAATATGACAGGCTCAACGACTTTACGCCGGTGACGGCCCGCTTCACCGGTGCAAAGGGCACCGTCTATCGGCTGTCGGTTCGCGGCTTTGCGAGCGAGCGCCAGGCGATCGAGCTTTGCGAGTCGCTGAAGCGCACCGGGCGTGACTGCTTCGTCCGCCACGTGTCGGGCGACGCGCCGGTCCAGTTCGCCTCGCGCTGATCAGGAGCCGCGCCGCTCCGCGGTGAGAAGGTCAAGGCAGGCCATCCGTACCGCGACGCCCATTTCGACCTGCCGGACGATGAGCGACCGGCTCGGGTGATCGGCCAATGAGCCTTCAATTTCGACCCCGCGGTTGATCGGCCCCGGATGCATGATGACGGCGTCGGGAGACGCGGTCGCAAATCGTTGTTCGGTGAGGCCATGGCGCGCGAGATATTCGCCGGGACCATCGCCGAGATCTTCCTCGAGCCGTTCGCGCTGGACGCGGAGCATCATCACCACGTCGGCCCCGCGGACCGCCTCGTCGATCGACCCGCCGGGAATATCGTCGGGCATCAGCGAGGGTGGCGCCGCAAAGCGAAGCCTCGCGCCGAGGCGCGAAAGCAGCCTGGCGTTGGACCGGGCGACCCTGCTGTGCCTGAGATCGCCGCAGATGGCGATCTCGAGGCCCTCGACCCGGCCGAAATGTCGGCGGATGGTCGCGGCATCGAGCAATGCCTGGGTGGGATGCTCGCCTATGCCGTCGCCGGCGTTGATCACCGGGCAGTCCATGATCCTTGCGACTCTTGCCGGCGCACCGCTTTCGCCGTGGCGCATGACGAGGGCGTCGGGGCGCATGGCGTTCAACGTCCGCGCGGTGTCCTCCAGTGTCTCGCCCTTCTTGATCGAGCTATGTTCGACCTGCATCGTCACCACCTGCGCCCCCAGCCGGTTGGCGGCAATCTCGAAGCTCAGCAGGGTGCGCGTCGAATTTTCGAAAAAGGCGTTGACCACGGTGAGACCGTCGAGCCGGTGGTCGTTGCGCCTCGGCTGGCGGTTATAGTCGAACCAGCGCCCGGCCTCGTCGAGGATGGCCGTGATCTGGTCGTCGGCGAGGTCGTCAATCGATAGGAGGTGCATCAAAAGCCGGACCTAGCCTCCACGCGGCAGATTGACCAGCGCATCGATTGCGCCCTGCAGGATATGGGCTGCCGCATGGGCATCGATCCGCTCGGCGCGCCTGGCCCGGCTCATGTCGGCCTCGATCATCACCCGTTCGACGGCGACCGTCGACCAGCGCTCGTCCCAGAGCAGCAGCGGAAGGCCGAGCGGGGCGAGGTTCCGGGCGAAGGCCCGGACCGACTGGGTCCTTGGAGAGTCGCTGCCGTCGAGGTTCAGCGGAAGGCCGACGACGAGGCCCACGATCGCGTTCCTCGCGATGAAGGAGCGCAGCGCCTCGAGGTCGGCGGTGAACCTGGTTCGCCGCAATGTCTCGGCTGCGGTCGCGAAGCTCCAGCCCGAATCGCAGGTTGCAAGGCCGATCGTCCGGGTCCAGACGTCGAGCCCGGCGAGCCGGCCGCCGGGGCCAGGCAGCGCGGCCGCGAACTGCCCTGCATCGGTGGTGATCAGCGCCTTTTACATGCCGCCAGCCGCTGCTTTGCGTCGAACCGGACCGAGCCCCAGAAGAGGGCATAGTCATAGACATGATAATTGTTGCCGGGGAGGACATATGGTCCCATCGCCGGCACATCGCCGCTGATCAGGAGAAAGCCATCATGGCAGCGGGCGCCGACGAGGCCCCGTTCCAGCCTCGCGGTCTTGAGGCTCGCGTCGGGGACCAGGGTCCCGCGGTTCGA
>JAJJPO010000075.1:0-4878 GCA_032907585.1 Sphingomonas sp.
GAAATCCCCGAACCGCTCACCGGCATTGCGTTCTGCCGCATAGCGACCAAGGACGTCGTTCAGCGTCTCGAGGATCTCATCCTCGCCGATATTTTCGCCGACCAGCCTGTTGAGCCGCTCGCCGTGGAAGCCGCCGCCAAGGTAGAGATTATATTTTCCCGGCGCCCGCCCGGTCAGCGCGATCTCGGCTACATAGGGGCGGGCGCAGCCATTGGGGCACCCCGTCATGCGAAGGGTGATGGGCTCATCGGCAAGGCCCAGGCCGGTAATTATCGCCTCGATCCTGGTCACCAGCTCTGGCAGGTAGCGCTCGCTTTCCGCCATTGCGAGCGGGCAGGTCGGCAGGGCGACGCAGGCCATGGCGTTCAACCGCAGCAGGCTGTTGCCGCCATTCCCTCCAAGGCCATGCCTGGCAAGGATGGCATCGATCGTTACCCGGTCGGCCGGTGCGACCTCGGCGATGATGAGGTTCTGGTTCGGCGTGAGCCGGAACCTTGCCTTGCCGAGGCTCGCAATTTCCCGGAGGCAGTCGAGCAGTGACTTGCCGGGAGCATTGCGGATCCGGCCATTCTCGATGAACAGCGTATAGTTGAACGTCCCGCGATCGGTCTCGCGCCAGCCGTAAACGTCGCCATTGGACGTGAACTCGAACGGCCGGGCGGGCTCAAAAGGAGCACCCATGCGGCGTTCGATCTCGGCCTTGATCCACTCGACGCCCTTGTCGTCGATCGTATATTTGAAACGGGCGCGAGAACGGTCCGCCCGGTTCCCAAAGTCTCGCTGGACTCCCATGATGGCGTCGGCGGCGGTGACGAGGCGCTCCTTCGGGATGAAGCCGACGAGATCGCCGAGCCTCGGGTAGGTCCGGGGATCATTGTCGGTCCTTCCCATCCCACCGCCAATCGTCACATTGAAGCCCTCGATGCCTTCGCTTCCCGCAATGACGATAAAGCCCAGGTCCTGGGTATAGATGTCGATATCGTTTGAAGGGGGAATGGCGAACCCCACCTTGAATTTTCGCGGGAGATAGGTGCGACCGTAGAATGGCTCCTCGGGTTCTGACGTGGCGACCCGTTCCTCGCCGTACCAGATCTCGTGATAGGCCCTGGTCTTCGGGATCAGATGGTCGCTCAGTTCCCGGGCAAGCCCAGCCGCCTCGGCATGGACATCCGAATCTGCCGGGTCGGCAGTGCACATGACGGTCCTTGCATCATCGCCGCAGGCGGCAATCGTATCGAGCAGCACTTCGTGCAGGCCCTGGATCGTCGGCCTGATGTCCTCCTTGAGGACCCAGTGGAACTGGACGGTCTGCCTCGTCGTCAACCGGATCTGGTTGGCCCCGTGGGCCCGGGCCAGCTCGTCGATCTTCAGCCAGCATTCCGGAGTGCAGACACCGCCGGGAAGGCGCAGGCGGACCATGAAGCTGTGCGCGGGCTCCAGCTTCTGCCGGCGCCGCTCGTCCCGGATGTCGCGGTCATCCTGCTGGTAGATGCCATGGAACTTCATGAGCTTGTTGCTCTCGAACGTGACGCCGGCCGAGATGCGGTCGAGGAGATCGAGCGCGATATGGCCACGAAGCTGGTCGCTGCCATGCTTCAGCGTCTCGTCAGGCCCGAGCCTGTCGAGGGCCTGCGATAAATCGGTGCTCCGATCGATGGTTGCGGTTGGGGTCATCGGTTCTGCAATCCCGGGAAAAACATCAATAGACATCGCGCTGGTAGCGATGGTCAGCCGCCAGCCGGCCGACATATTCGCGTGCCTGCTCCGGTCCCATCGAGCCCTGGGAACCGGCGATCTCGACCAGCGCCCGGTGCACGTCGCGGGCCATGTGCTTCTCGTCTCCGCAGACGTAGAAGTGGGCACCTTCCTCGAGCCAGGCATAGATGTCCCGAGCCTGCTCTAGCATGCGATGCTGGACATAGGTCCTGGCCGGGCCATCACGTGAGAAGGCGACGTCCATTCGGCTAAGGGAGCCTCCCTTCAGCCAGGCCTGCCACTCGACCTGGTAAAGGAAGTCCGACCGCAGGTTGCGCTCGCCGAAGAACAGCCAGCTCCTGTTCCTGGCGCCCCTGGCCTCCAGTTCCTGGAGGAAGCCGCGGTAGGGAGCAACGCCGGTCCCGGCGCCGACCATGATGATCGGCGCATCGTCCGCTGGCAGCGAGAAATGGGGGTTTTGCTGGATATAGACGGCAAGCGAGTCCCCGGCCTGCAGCCGGTCGGCCAGCCTGCCCGATACGACGCCGGAGCGCTTCTCCCCGTGGAGTTCATAGCGGACAGGCCCGATCGTCAGATGGGCTTCATCCGGGACCGCCGAAAGGCTCGACGCCAGCGAATAAAGTCGGGGCTGGAGCGGTCGAAGGCCGGCGGTAAGGGCCCCGGGGTCTATTCCGCTAACGGGGAAGCGCCGGATGATGTCGACGACATGGTGGTCATGGAGAAACCTGGTGCGGCTTGCCGCATCGGCCTCCCCGCTGAGCGCCTCCAATTCCCTGGACCCGCTCAGCTTCGCCCACTGGTCGATGAACCGGGGGCTGGCGGCCGCGATCTCGAAGCGGCTTCCAAGCGCCTCTGACAGGGCAAGCCTTTCACCCTTGATCTCGATCTCGGCCTCGCCGGAAAGCCCCGTCGCCTCGAGCAGCCGGTCGACAACAAGCGGGTCGTTTTGGGCGACTATGCCAAGCGCGTCGCCGGGCTCGTAGACGAGGGCGGAGCCGCTTAGGTCCAGCTCGATGTGGCGGGTTTCCCTGGTCGAATGGCGGCCGACGATGCAGATGTTCTCGAGGACCACCGAGGCGTAGGGATTTTTCCGGTCATGGGCGCGCGCACCCGCCTGCTGCCGGACGGCCTGCGTGGCTGGCGCGGCGGGCGCGGAAAGGCCGGACCCGGCTGCCAGCAGGTCGACCAGCGAGCCACCCCATCGGGCGGCCGCCTCCTCAAAATCGATGTCGCAGTCGACCCGTCCGGAAAGGCGGCTGGCTCCGAGTTCCTCGAGCCTCCGGTCGATCCTTTTCCCGGCCTCGCAATATTTCTCGTAGGTCGAATCCCCGAGCGCCAGGACCGAGAAGCGCACATGATCGAGCCTCGGCGCGCGCTTTCCCTCGAGAAATTCGAAGAAGCCGACCGCTGGCTGGGGTGGATCGCCTTCGCCATACGTGCTGACGATGACGAGGACGTCTTCGGCATCTTTCAGTTGGCGGACCTTGTAGTCGGCCATGTCGACGAGCTGCGGATCGAGGCCGCGCTCGGCGGCCGACATTGCAAGCGCCCTGCCGAGATCGCGGGCGTTCCCCGTCTCGGTCCCGTAAAGAATTGTAAGCGTCCGCCCCGGGGGAGGCGCAGCTGGCGCTGGCTCGGCCGAGCCGCCGCGCGCGAGGCCTGCATCGAGCCCTGCAAAATAGCCGCTGATCCATCGCGCCTGGCTCGGGTTGAGCGAAGTCGCCAGGGCCTCGATGAGCTGCCATTGCTCGAGCGAGAGCGCGGCATCGGAATTGGGACCGTGCGCCGCCAATTCGCCCGCCTTTCCAGCGGTGAAAGGCGCGATGAGACTTAGATCACCCATTCTTCCGCTCCTTCCTGGCTTTCAGCACCTGCTTCGACCTTGCGCCCGGGCCATGCTTCCCCTGGCGTCGCTTCAAGCGTCAGCAGCACCTCAACCCCGGCGCTGCTCATCAGCCCGGCAAGCTGGCGCGCGAGCTCGAGGGCAGTCGCACGCGACGATGGCTGGAATCGCTCGATCACCTTCTCGTCGACGATGGCGACCGGCCGGCCAATCGACTGCAGCCGGCCGCGGTTCTGCTCAGCCCAGTCTGCCCTGCCGTCGCCGAGAATCCACGTGATGCTGCCGGAGCCCTCCCGCGCTCCTGTCCTCGTGTCACCGCCGCCCGAGAGGACCAGCCCGGCGGCGAGCGTCGCGTTGGTCAGCCGGTCGACGAGGATGAAGCCGCCAAGCTTTCGGTTGAGCTCATAGCTTATGGCAGGGATCGGCCGGTCGAGCGTGATCGAGACTCGGCCGATGTCGTTGAGGCCGAGCGTGGAGCCTGGCTGTTCGCCCATTTCGTTGATGTCGACGACGGAATGGACGGCCTCGATGCGGGCCGGGAGCGTCTGCGCCCCGATCTTCACCCAGTAGGAACGGCCCGGAACCAGCTTCTCGTCGCTCATCCAGACCAGCATCGCCCCGAGGTTGGAGGTGGCGGCCATTGCCGCGTCGCTGGATGCAATGATGTCACCGCGCGAGCAGTCTATTTCCCGGGTGAGCGTAAGCGTCACCGACTGGCCGGCCACTGCCTGCGCCTGGTCGCCGTCGAGGGTGACAATGCGCCCTACCTTCGCGGACCTGCCGGACGGAAGAACGCTGATCTCGTCGCCCACCCTGACGCGGCCGCTTGCGACGCGGCCGGCGTAGCCGCGGAAGTCCTGGCCTGGCCGGTTGACCCACTGAACGGCCATGAGGAACGGCTCTTCGGCTTTCTCCGGGGTCGAGATCGCGACGGTCTCGAGATGCTCGAGGAGGCTCTGCCCCTGGTACCAGGAGAGCCGGCTGGAGCGACGGGCGACATTGTCGCCGGCGAGGCCCGAAAGCGGGATCGCGGTGAAGCTCCCGATGCCGATGCTCCGGGCGAAGGCATCATATTCCTGCACGATCGCGTCGAACCGGGCCTGGTCGAAACCGACCAGGTCCATCTTGTTGACTGCAAGGACGATGCTGGAGATGCCAAGCAGCCGCGCGAGATAGGAATGGCGCCTCGTCTGGGAGAGGATGCCCTTTCTTGCGTCGACCAGGATGACGGCAAGGTCGGCGGTCGAGGCCCCGGTGACCATGTTTCGAGTATATTGCTCATGGCCCGGCGTATCGGCGACGATGAACTTGCGCCGGTC
>JAJJPO010000076.1:0-20962 GCA_032907585.1 Sphingomonas sp.
ACTCAGCGCTCCTCGATCGCGTAGACGCAGGCCTGGGCGTCGACATTGGCTCCTTGCCGGTTGCGGGCATCGATATGGGTGACCCGGGCAACTCCACCCTGGCCCGGGTAAAGATAGGTATCGAGAATGCAGGTGGGCCCTGCGAACTGGATCTTGGTGCCCTCGCCTTCACGGATCTGGATTCGCGGCCGTCCAAAATGCTCGATCAGCTCACCCGCGGTCATTCCACTGAGGGTTCGATGGTCGTGCCGGTCGACACTCGCCGGGCCAGTCGGCCGGGTCGGGCCGGGCACCGACTGGAGAGCAGGCCGCGGGGCACAGGCGGCGAGAAGCAGGACGAGAGCGGTGGCAAGGCGACGCATGACCCGCTTGTGGCGGGACGGTGCTGGCGTGACAAGCTTGCAGCCGCAGGCTCCCCTCGCTAGGCGCGCTTCCAGCTACATTCCCGCAGGATTTCCCCGATAGATGAACAAGCCCCGCTTCGATGTGCTGTGCATCGGCAATGCCATTGTCGACGTGATTGCAGATGCCGACGACGCTTTCCTGAGCAAGCAGGACCTCCACAAGGGCTCGATGCGGCTGATCGATGAGGCAGAGGCCGTCCGGCTTTACGAGGCGATGGGCCCGGGTCGCGAGATCAGCGGGGGCTCTGCGGGAAATACTGCCGCCGGCCTTGCAGCGCTTGGCATCCGCACCGCTTTCGTCGGCCAGGTCGCCAATGACCAGCTCGGCGCCATCTACCGGCATGACATCGAATCCCAGGGGATCGAGTTCCTCGTTCCGCCGAGAAGCGACGTGGGCGCGACCGCCCGTTCGCTGATCCTCGTCACTCCGGACGCGCAGCGGACGATGAACACTTTCCTCGGGGCGGCCCAGCTGCTCGAGAAGTCCTCGGTCGACCTCGGCGCGGTAGCGGACAGCGGGATCGTCTATCTCGAAGGCTATCTCTGGGACCCGGCGAGCCCGCGCGAGGCGATGGAAGCTGCAATCCAGGCGGCCCATGGCGCCGGCCGGAAGGTCGCCTTCACCCTTTCCGACACCTTCTGCGTCGATCGGCACCGCGATGGGTTCTGGAAGCTTCTGCGCGACCGCAAGGTCGACATTCTCTTCGCCAACGAGGCGGAGGCAGCGTCGATGGCGATGGTCAACGACCTCGAGGAAGCGGTCGCCGCCCTCTCGGCGGAAGTAGAGACGCTGGTCGTGACAAGGAGCGAGGATGGAGCGATCGCCGTTAGTGGCGGTGAGCGGGCAAGCGTTCCCGCGAGGCCGATCGAGCGACTTGTCGATACCACCGGTGCAGGGGACCTGTTCGCCGCTGGCTTCCTTGCAGGCCAGGCGCGAAAGCGTTCGCTCGAGGATTCGCTTCGCCTCGGCGCGATCGCCGCTGCGGAAGTGATCCAGCACTATGGCGCGCGCCCCGAGGAAGACCTGAGGCTACTCGCCGGTGACCTGCTTGGCTGACCCGGACGGGGTGCATTTCAGCTCGATGCGGTTCCCCGACGGGTCTTCCACATAATAGGACATGCCATCGCCGGTGGCGCCGTAGCGAATGCCTTCCTCGACGATCGGCACGGCGTTGCGCTCCAGATGTTCCCGCATCGCCTGCTCGTCGCAGTCGTCCACCGCGATGCACAGATGGTCCATGTTGCGGCCACCGTCGCTGGCCGGCCGAGCCCATTGCCCATGCTCGGAACCGATATCGACAAGGTCGATGAGCGAGGCCCCGGTTCGAAGCTGGGTCATGGCCAGGCGCGGGAGCTCGCGGTCAACCGTGCAGCCGATCACTTTCTCGTAGAAGTCCAGCGCCTCGGCCATGTCGCGGACGAGGAGAACCACGTGGTCGAGGCCGCGAAGCCTGAAGGGGGGAGCTGCCATAAGCGAACAATCTAGCCCCATTCCCGGTGGCCGGAAAGAAGAAGGGGAGGCCAGCTGACTGGCCTCCCCCATTCTCCGGATTGCCCTGGCCGAGCTCAGTCGCGCGGGCTGCCCGGGACGGGCGCGCCGGGCATCGGCGCTGCATCGAGCGGCGGGACATCGGGGTCGAGTTCCGGCACCTCGACGATGCCCTTGGCCAACTGGCTGCGGCTTCGACTGTATCCGAAGTAGATCGCGAAGCCGATCACGGTCCAGACCGGCAGCACCAGCATGGCCGCGGTCGGAAGATTGAGGAACAGGAAGAGTGTTCCAGCCACCGTCAGCGGGCCGATGATCGAGAGGGCGGGCACCCTGAAGGGACGCTCGCGGCCCGGGGCCTGCTTGCGCAGCATCATCACTGCTATCGCCACCATGAGGAAGGCATAGAGCGTTCCCGCGTTGGCGATGTCGGCGAGCTGGCCGACCGGGAGGAAGGCCGCTGCGATCGCGACGACCACCCCGGTCATCGCGGTGACGATGTAGGGGGTCTTCCACTTGGGATGGACCTCCGACAGCTTTTCCGGAAGCAGGCCGTCGCGGGCCATCACGAAGAAGATGCGGGTCTGGCCGAACAGCAGGATGAGGATGACCGACGGCAGCGCGAGGAAGGCCGCGATGCCGAGCATGTTGCCGACGCCAGACCATCCGATCTGCCTCAACACATGGGCGAGTGCCTCGTTCGAGCAGACCAGCGCGTCGCGATATTCGGGAAGGCCGCACTGCCGTGCCAGCTCCTCGGAACCGGCCGGGAAGGGCGTGCCGTCGGGGCCCATCACCGGCTGGCCGCCGATGGTGCCGACTGCGCCTGCTGCAACCAGAATGTAGAAGACGGTGCAGAACAGGAGCGAGCCGATGAGGCCGATCGGGACGTTGCGCTGGGGGTTCTTGGTCTCCTCCGCCGCGGTCGAAACCGCGTCGAAGCCGACATAGGCGAAGAAGATCGTCGCCGCGGCGCCGACTGCGCCAACGCCCGTTCCGAACCCGCCGAACATGCCGGCCGGGAGGAAGGGGTTGAACTTGTCGGGGTCGAAATAGGCGCTGGACAGGGTGAGGATGATGAAGGCGGTAAGCGCTGTTACCTTGATCGCCACCAGCACGGCGTTGACGCGTGCGCTCTCGGTCGTGCCGATCATGAGCAGCCAGGTGATGAGAAGCGCGATCAGCAGCGCGGGAAGGTTGATGAAGCCTCCTTCAACGCCTCCGAGCGCGAGCGGGCCCGCGCTTAGCCAGGTAGGCAAGTGAAAGTTCAGGAACTCGTTGAGGATGGTTCCCGTGAAATAGCCTGACCAGCCGACCGACACCGCCGAGGCCGCGATCGCATATTCAAGGACGAGCGCCCAGCCGACCGTCCAGGCGAGAAACTCGCCCATCGTCGCGTAGCTGTAGGTATAGGCTGACCCCGCGACCGGGATCATTGCGGCGATCTCGGCGTAGCAGAGCGCAGCGACGACGCAGACCGCGCCGGCGATGATGAACGCCAGCATGAGGCCAGGTCCGGCTTTCTGGGCGCCTGCCGCGGTCAGGACGAAAATTCCGGTGCCGATGATGCAGCCGATGCCGAACAGGGTTAGCTGCAACGCTCCCAGCGTGCGGTGCAGCGATTTTTTCTGCGCCGTCGCGAGAATGGCGTCGAGCGGTTTGACGCGATCCAGAAACATGTTTTTCCCCTTGGAAATGTCGCGGGCCGTGCGTGCGACCCGCTGTTTTCGCCGGCAGCCTAGCGGCTGGCTGGCGCTGCGCAATCCCCCTGTTTCAATTGGCGATTGATGTGACCGGGACGCAGCATTTCCAGAGCCGTCGCGGGCTGCCGCTCCTAGCGGGCAAGCATCGGTCCGAGCGGCCCACCGCCGAACAGGTGGACATGGAGGTGCGGCACTTCCTGGCCCCCGTGCCTGCCGACATTGCTGAGGAGGCGGTATCCGCCATTGTCCGCGCCCGTCATTCGGGCGACTTCGCCGACGGCCCTGGCGAGGTCGCCAATCTCGGCGTCGGACGCCCGCTCGGTGAAATCGTCCCAGCTGACGTAAGCCCCCTTGGGGATCACCAGCACGTGCGTTGGCGCAAGCGGGTTGATGTCATGGAAGGCGAGGCTGTGCTCGGTCTCGAGGACCTTGTTGCAGGGAAGCTCGCCGCGGAGGATCCGCGCGAAAATATTCTGGTCGTCATAGGGCTGCTTGGAATCGATCGGCATAAAAACCCCGCTGTTGGCCTTGTCGCCGGCTGGTCTAGCGGTTGCGGGCGACGGCGGCAAAGCCACTTGACCCGGGGCGCCAATCGATCGGCCAGCTTTGAGCGCCGGCGCCCAGCGGCGGCCTTGACCCCATGGCTTCGCTCGCTACCACGAAAATCGATGAGCGACGATGCACCTGAGTCCCTGATTCCCTATGATGAAATCGTGCAGGAGGCACTGCGCGACGTCGTCGGCCGCGTCCTGCACGAGGTCGAGCGGGAAGGCGGCCTCCCGGGCAGCCATCATTTCTACATCACCTTCAAGACCAGGATGCCGGGTGTTTCCATCCCCAAGCATCTCGCGGAGCGCTTTCCCGACGAGATGACCATCGTCATCCAGCATCGTTTCTGGGACCTGAAGGTCAGCAGCGATGCCTTCTCGGTCGGGTTGAGCTTTGGCGGCGTGCCCTCGACCCTCGTTGTGCCCTTTGCCTCGGTTACCGATTTCGTCGACCCGGCGGTCGATTTCAGCCTGAAGTTCCAGGCAAATGCGCCGGATGACCATGAGGAACATGACGAAGCGGAAAACGACACGCCGGTCGGGACGACGAACGAGGATGGCTCGAACGTGGTCAGCGTCGATTTCACCAAGAAGAAGTAGCCCCGACCCATGGTGCTGCCGGCGCCACCGGGTGCCGCCGCAGGACGTGGACATTCAGTAAGAGACCTCTTGCCGGAAACGATGAAAGACAGGAACGACATGGCCAGCCAAAGCCGCACCGAAACCGACAGCTTCGGACCGATCGAGGTCCCGGGCGACAGCTATTGGGGGGCGCAGACGGAGCGGTCGGTCGCCAATTTCCCCTTTGGCGAGCGTGAGCGGATGCCGGCAGAGATCGTCCATGCCCTTGGCTATGTGAAGCAGGCGGCCGCCCGGGTAAACGCAAGGCTAGGGAAGCTCGATCCCGATATCGCCGAGGCGATCCAGCAGGCTGCCGGCGAGGTGGCCCGGGGCGATCTCGACGACCAGTTTCCGCTGGTCATCTGGCAGACCGGGTCCGGCACCCAGTCCAACATGAACGCCAACGAGGTGATTGCCGGGCGGGCCAATGAAAAGCTGACCGGGAAAAAGGGTGGCAAGGAGCCGGTCCATCCCAACGATCATGTGAACCGCGGCCAGTCGTCCAACGACAGCTTTCCGACCGCGATGCATATTGCCGCCGGCATCGCGCTTCACCGCCGGCTGATCCCGGCCCTCAAGACGATCCACAAGGCGCTCGCGGCCAGGGCCGAGCAGTGGGACAAGATCGTCAAGATCGGCCGAACCCACCTCCAGGATGCAACCCCGCTCACGCTGGGCCAGGAATTCTCCGGCTATGCCGCGATGATTGAGGACAATCTGGCACGGGTCGAAGACGTGCTGCCGAGGGTCATGCGGCTTGCCCAGGGCGGGACCGCGGTCGGAACGGGGCTGAACGCCCCTGCAGGCTTTGCGGAGGCCTTCGCCAGGGAAGCTGCCAACCTGACGCAGCTTCCTTTTACCTCGGCGCCCAACAAGTTCGCCGAGCTCGCCGCCCATGACACGCTGGTCGAGCTCTCGGGCGTGCTCAATACCATCGCTGTCAGCCTGTCCAAGATCGCCAACGACATCCGACTGCTCGGATCGGGGCCTCGATGCGGCCTTGGCGAGCTGAGGCTCCCGGAAAACGAGCCGGGCAGCTCGATCATGCCAGGGAAGGTCAACCCTACCCAGTGCGAAATGCTGACGATGGTCGCGGCCCAGGTGATGGGCAACCATGTCGCTGTGACGATCGGCGGGCTGCAGGGCCACATGGAGCTCAATGTCTTCAAGCCGCTGATCGGCGCCAACGTGATCCGCTCGATCAACATACTTTCGACCGGGATGGAAAGCTTCACCGAGCGGACCCTCGAAGGGCTTGAGCCGGACGAAAAGAGAATCTCTGAACTGATGAGCCGGTCGCTGATGCTGGTCACTGCTCTCGCGCCGGAAATCGGCTATGACAATGCGGCGAGCATCGCCAAGCATGCCCACAAGAAGGGGCTGACGCTGAAGGAGGCCGGTCTGGAACTGGGTCTTGTCGACGAGGAAACATTCGACCGGGTGGTGAAGCCGGAGAAGATGCTTGGTCGCTGAGGCTTCGCCTAGGCTCGGCCGCTGGGGAGCCATTGCGGCCATTGCGCTGCTCGCCAGCTGCGCGCCCAGCCCGGCGCCGAAGCAGCCTCCGCTCGTGCCGCCGGTGGCCCGTGCCGTGGCGCTGGACCCGGAAAGCTACATGGCCTTTTCCGCGTCCGCGGCGCTGTTCGCGATCCAGGCATCGAGGATGGCCGAGGCCAGGGGCTCGACCGGCAAGATCAGGAAACTGGCCGCCCAGCTGGGGATGGACCAGAGCGGCATCGGCGCGCAGCTCAACTTCGCCGGGAGGCGGATCGACCTGCTGCCCTCCTCGAAGCCGCTCGCCGAGCACCAGGCGATGCTCCACGCGCTGGCCACGAGCAGCAGCTTCGATGCGACCTACAAGGCGCAGCTGACGAAAATCCTGCGCGACGCCGCCGCGGTCCACCGGGCGTTCGAGGCGAACGGGGCCAGCCCGACGCTTCGTCCCGTGGCAAGCTTTGCAGCGCCGGTCTGCGAGAAGAATCTGGCCGCCCTCGGCAAGCTCTGAAGCGAAAGCCTCAGCTCCCCGACTGCCAGTCCAGGATGGCCTGGCTGGGCGAGAGGAGCATGATGATGTTGAGCGTCAGATTGTCGCGAATGGCGATGAGCGGAACGAGCTCGAGGACGACCACGAGCGCGACGCTGAGCCAGGTGGGAAATCGCCGCGCGGCGAGAAACCCGGCTGCCATCATCGCGATGTCGCTGGCGGAATTGAGGACCGAATCCCCCGAGTAGCCGAGCGCCATCGTCGCCTCGCGATAGCGCTCGATGACCGGCGGGCTATTCTCGGCAATTTCCCAGACGGCCTCGATCACCAGCGCTGCGAGGAACCGCCGCTCCCCCGGCGCGCCGGGCCAGGCCCAGCGCAGAAACGCATAGAAGAGAAAGCCATGGATGACATGGCTCGGGCTATACCAGTCAGCGAGCATCTGGCTCTGCTCCGGGCCAACCTCGCCCCAAAGGTCGACGGTGCCGCAGGCGCAGATGGGCGGACGGCCCATGACCAGCAGGACCAGGACGGCCAGCGCCAGCACTCCAAGGAAGATGGTGAGCGGCCTCGGCCGCGGGGAAGCCGCCATGGCCGGATGAGTAGCAGCAACCGTTGCCTTGCCAATAGTCGATCGGTAGCGCACCAACGCATCCATGCTACGCCTCTATGGCCAGGATTGTCCGAGCGGACCAATCGACGTCGAGGATGATGACGTAGTGCTTTCGGGCGCGGTCTGGATCGACCTGTTCGAACCGACAAGGGAGGAGGAGGCGCTGGTCGAGCGGCTGATCGGCACCAATGTGCCGACCCGCGAGGAAATGCTCGAGATCGAGCCTTCGAGCCGGCTTTTCGAGACCAATGGCGCGGCGTTCATGACCATGTCGGTACTCTACGGCGTGCATGGTTCGCGTCCTGCCACCGACCCGATCAGCTTCATCCTCAACAAGGGCCAGCTGATCACGGTCCGCTACGTTGATCCCGCCCCCTTCATCGCCTTTGCGGAGCATTGCCGGACGGACAAGGAGATGTTGAAGGACGGCCTCACGGTGCTGACTAGGCTGCTCGAGGCGATCGTCGATCGCCTTGCCGACGAATTCGAGAATGGTGGCCGGGAGCTGGAAGCGATTTCCGGCCACATCTTCGAGCGCAAGATACGCCAGCGCCGCAATTCCGAGCGGCAGTATGAAGCGCTGATGCTCAGGATCGGCGCGGTCGGGCGGCTGATCAACCGCGCACGGGAGAGCTCGGTCAGCACGAGCAGGATGCTCAGCTTCCTCGCCGCCCTGGAGCGGGTGGAGTCGCAGCCCAATGAGCAGCGACACCTCCAGAGCATCGCCGAGGATCTTAGAGCGCTCGACGACCACAGCAATTTCCTGGCGGAAAATCTCAATTTCCTGCTCGATGCATCGCTCGGGATGATCACGCTCGAGCAGAACCGGGTAATGAAGATCTTCTCGGTGGTCGCGGTCGTCCTGATGCCCCCGACACTCATTGCCGGCATCTACGGGATGAATTTCAGGCACATGCCCGAGCTGGACTGGGCGCTGGGCTATCCTGCTGCCCTGGCCCTGATCCTGGCGAGCGCCATCATTCCCTACTGGCTCGCACGGCGAGGCGGCTGGCTCTAGCGCCAGCCCTTTGTCTTAACCCGCCAATCTTGCTAGGGGCGCGGCCAGGCGCCGCCTGCCTTTCAGCCCGGCGGCCATACACACCAGATTCTGCGAGGACCTTACGAATGATCCCGACCGGCCAGGACAGCCTCAATACCCGCTCGACGCTGGAGGCCGGAGGTAAACGATACGCCTATTATTCGCTTGAAAAGGCCGGCGCGGCCCTGGGCGACGTCAGCCGCCTGCCCTTCTCGATGAAGGTGCTTCTCGAGAACCTGCTGAGGTTCGAGGACGGGGTCTCCGTCACCCGCGACGACCTCCAGTCGATGGTCGACTGGCAGAAGGAGCGGCGGATCAACCGGGAGATCCAGTATCGGCCGGCGCGCGTGCTGATGCAGGACTTTACCGGGGTCCCCGCGGTCGTCGACCTCGCCGCCATGCGCGACGCGATGAAGTCGCTTGGCGGCGACCCGCAGAAGATCAATCCGCTGGTTCCAGTCCACCTCGTCATCGACCACTCGGTAATGGTCGACGAGTTCGGCAATCCCCGTGCGTTCGAGAAGAATGTCGAGCTGGAATATCGCCGCAACGCCGAGCGCTACGAGTTCCTAAAATGGGGCTCCAGCGCATTCGACAATTTCAAGGTCGTGCCGCCGGGCACCGGCATCTGCCACCAGGTAAACCTCGAGCATATCTCCCAGGCGGTGTGGAGCAGCAGCGACCAGCACGGCGAGGAAGTTGCCTATCCCGACACGCTGGTTGGAACCGACAGCCATACGACCATGGTCAACGGGCTGGGGGTGCTCGGCTGGGGCGTCGGCGGCATCGAGGCGGAGGCCGCGATGCTCGGCCAGCCGGTATCGATGCTGATCCTCAAGGGCGTCGGATTCCGGCTGTCAGGCCAGCTTCGCGAAGGGATCACGGCCACCGATCTCGTGCTCACCGTCACCCAGATGCTTCGGGCCAAGGGCGTGGTCGGCCGGTTCGTCGAGTTCTTCGGGCCGGGCCTTGATGCGCTGTCCCTCGCGGACCGGGCGACGATCGCCAACATGGCGCCTGAATATGGAGCGACCTGCGGCTTCTTCCCGATCGACGAGCGCACGATCGACTATCTCAGGCTCACCGGGCGCGACGAGGACCGGATCGCGCTGGTCAGGGCCTATGCCCAGGCGCAGGGCATGTGGCGCGATAGCGCGACCCCCGACCCCATGTTCACCGATACGCTGGAACTCGACATGGCAACTGTCGAGCCCTCGCTTGCCGGTCCGAAGCGGCCGCAGGACAGGGTCCGCCTCGGCGAGGTCGACGAGCTGTTCAACGCCGAGCTCGAGAGCACGTACAAGAAGAGCAACGAGGAGCGCGTCCCGGTCGAGGGCGAGACCTACAAGGTCGGCAACGGCGACGTGATGATCGCCGCCATCACCAGCTGCACGAACACGTCGAACCCCTCGGTGCTGATCGCCGCCGGGCTTGTCGCCCGCAAGGCCCGCGAGCGCGGGCTGACCCGCAAGCCCTGGGTGAAGACGAGCCTTGCGCCCGGAAGCCAGGTCGTCACCGAATATCTCCAGGCGAGCGGGCTCCAGGACGACCTCAACGCCATTGGCTTCAACCTGGTCGGCTATGGCTGCACCACCTGCATCGGCAATTCCGGGCCGCTGCCAGAGCCGATAAGCAAGGCGATCAACGACAATGACCTGGTCGCGGCCTCGGTCCTTTCCGGCAACCGCAACTTCGAAGGCCGGGTCTCGCCGGACTGCCGCGCCAACTATCTGGCATCGCCGCCGCTGGTCGTCGCCTATGCGCTTCTCGGCACGGTCACCCGCGACATCACCAAGACCCCTCTCGGCCAGGACCATGAGGGCAAGGACGTGTTCCTTGCAGATCTGTGGCCCTCCAACGACGAGGTAAGGCAGCTGATCGACCTCCACGTCAGCTCGGACATGTTCCGCTCGCGTTACGCCGACGTGTTCCATGGTGACGAGCGCTGGCGGGCGATCGAGGTGTCGGGAGGCGACACCTATGACTGGCCGCCATCCTCGACCTATATCCAGAATCCACCCTATTTTTCCGGGATGACCATGACGCCCAGGCCGTTGACCGACGTCACGGGTGCAAGGCCGCTGGCCATCTTCGGTGACTCCATCACCACCGACCATATTTCGCCGGCCGGATCGATCAAGCTGGACAGCCCCGCGGGCAAGTATCTCGTCGAGCATGACGTGCCGCGAGCCGAGTTCAACAGCTACGGGGCCCGCCGCGGCAACCATGAAGTGATGATGCGCGGCACCTTCGCCAACATCCGAATTCGCAACCGGATGCTCGACAATGTCGAAGGCGGCATGACCCGCTACGCAAAGACCGGCGAGATAATGCCCATCTACGATGCCGCGATGAACTATGCCTCGGACGGAACGCCGCTCGTCGTGGTGGCCGGCAAGGAATATGGCACCGGCTCGTCACGCGACTGGGCGGCCAAGGGGACCATCCTGCTCGGCGTGAGGGCCGTGATCGCCGAGAGCTTCGAGCGCATCCATCGCTCCAACCTCGTTGGCATGGGCGTGTTGCCGCTACAGTTCGGCGAGGGCGAATGCGCGTCGGATTATGGGCTCGATGGCAACGAGACCTACTCGATCGAGGGCATTGCGGATATCGAGCCCCGCCAGCAGGTGACGGTCAAGGTCACCCGCGACAACGGCGAGACGCTCGAGATCGCCGCACGCTGCAGGATCGACACCTATAACGAGCTCGAATATTTCCGCTCCGGCGGGATCCTTCACTTCGTCCTGAGGAACCTCGCCGCTTAGGGCATTGCCGCGCACCGTGCCTGCCGGCAGGCGGGCGCGGGGCATGCGGCAGCCCTCAGGCCGGCAGCGCGGCTTCCAGCCAGTGGGGAATTATCGCGCCGTCGGGGAGCGCGTCGATCCGCGCGTGGACGACGGAAAGGCCCAAGGCTGGATAGCTGACCCGGGCCCGGTCCCCGCCATCGCCCTTGACCACGACCAGCCGCCGGTTGATCTTCTGGCGCCAGTTCATCCGGGCGGTATTCTCCTGGCCGACGAAGCAGCCCTTGTCGAAACTGACGCCGTTGAGCTCGATGGCATTGCATTCCAGCCAGAGAAGATCGGCGAGTTCAGCGCGGCCTTCGCATACGCCGAGGCTGAGGCGATGCTCGTGCCAGCCCTCGGCTGGCTCACCTGCCGGCGCGAGCCAGCGCCGACCGAGCCCTGCCATCCGGGGATCGGCAACACCCTCCCCGCCATTTTTGGACCAGTGCACTGAAAGCCCTTCAGCCGGTTCGATCACGATTGGCCGGCGAAGCCGATAAATGGCGAGGCGCTTCATCAGGTCCGCTGCCGAGGCGGCCTCGCAGTCGAGCAGGAGATCCTCGCCGTCCGCCCAGACGAAGAAGTCGAAGAGGCATTTTCCCTGGGGCGTCAACAGTCCGGCCCACACCGGAAGTTCGCCGGCGACGTCCTGCGTCACCAGGCCTTGGAGGAATCCGCGCACGTCTTCGCCAGAAATCCGGACTAGTGCTCGATCTGCTAGGGTGGTCGCGGCCATGCTGCTTAGCTAAGGAGCCGGCGTGACTTTGCAATCCATCACCATCCGCCGCCCTGACGACTGGCATGTCCATCTGCGCGATGGCGAGATGCTGAAGCGCGTCGCCCCCTTCACAGCCCGGCAATTTGCAAGGGCGGTGGTAATGCCCAATCTGGCTCCTCCGGTGACCAGCGTCGGCCAGGCCCTCGATTATCGCGCGAGGATCCTCGCCGCATCGGGCGAAGGGTTCACCCCGCTGATGACCGCGTATCTCACCGACAATATCGCGCCGGATGAGCTGGAGCGCGGCCATGCCGAGGGTGCCTGGATCGCCGCCAAGCTCTACCCGGCGGGAGCAACAACCAACAGCGCGAGCGGCGTTACCGACATTCGCAACATCCACGCCGCTCTCGAGAGGATGCAGGAGATCGGCATGGTCCTTTGCATCCACGGAGAGGTGACTGACCCCGAGGTCGACGTGTTCGACCGGGAGGCCCGCTTCATCGAGAAGATCCTGGTCCCGATGGTCCGGGACTTTCCCCGCCTTCGCATCGTGCTCGAGCACATCACGACCAAGGAGGCAGCGCAATTCGTCGCAGGCGCCCCCGACAATGTCGCTGCAACGGTTACTCCCCAGCACCTCCATCTCAATCGCAACGCACTGTTCAGGGGCGGACTTCGCCCCCATGCCTTCTGCCTCCCGGTGGTGAAGCGGGAGGAACACCGGCTTTCTGTCAGGAAGGCCGCCGTCAGCGGCTCCCCGAAATTTTTTCTCGGTACGGACAGCGCGCCCCACGAACGCGTTGCCAAGGAATCCGCCTGCGGCTGCGCGGGCATTTTCAACGCCCCCTTCGCTCTCGAGAGCTATGCGCAGGTCTTCGCCGAGGAAGATGCGCTCGACAGGCTCGAGGGCTTTGCCTCCGAGCATGGGGCGCGATTTTACGGACTGCCGCTAAACGAGGGCCATGTGACCCTTGAGAAAACCGACCATCACATCCCCGACGAGGTCGAGGAGCTCGTACCGTTTCACGCCGGTGAAAGGCTGGGCTGGAAGTTTCTCGGCTAGGCTTCGCCGGTGCCCTTCGGGCCTACGACCTGGCCAAAGAAGCGCTCGACGCGTCGGTAGCATTCGCACGAGCGCCGCTCGAGCCCGGCCCGGTCATGGACCTCGATGATGCCCCTTCGCGTCGTGATAAGGCCCTCGTCCTGCAGCTCGCGGGCGACGGCATTGACGGTGGTCCGCTGCACCCCGAGGAGGCCGGCGAGCGACTCCTGGGTAAGCTCGAGGCGGTTCCCACCGCGATCGTGAGCCAGCAGCAACCAGCGAGCGGCTCGGGCTTCGATCGGATGGAAGCTGTTGCAGGCGACGGTCTGCATCACCTGGGCGAGAAGATAATCGGAATAGCGGCAGAAGAGGTTGCGAAGGTGCGCCGAGCGGCCCTTGGCCTCCTCGATCACCCCCATCGGGACCTTGGCCGCGGGCCCGGCCACCATCACTTCGGCACGGGTGAAAGCTGGAATATTGCCGCAGCTGATGATCCCGCCGACCGCTCCTTCCCGGCCTATCGAAGTGACCTCGACGGAACGACCATCGTCGAGTTCCACGACCATCGAGACCATGGTCGTCGCAAACGGGAACAGTGAATGGGCGACGTCCATCCCGCGCCGCAGGACCGTACTGCCGCTCTCGAGATCGACGAGCTGCGAGCTGCTCTCGATCATCTCCCGCAATTCTGGAGGGAAGGTCGAGAGCAGCCGATTGCCGCTGAAGGCGTCGGCGATGGAGGGTGGAGCAAATTGTAGGTCAGGCATGGCAAAAGGAGCCCCTTGAAGGCTGGCTTATCCAACCTAATGTTCGGCGGCCCGAATCGTTGCCTGTGGGCATTATGCACGTTCCAGCACAGGCGGCTTGAACGCTTCGGATGGGTTCGCTACAGCCCGCCGAATTGCCGTGCCCGGAGACGTGGGTGAGTGGCTGAAACCAACGCTTTGCTAAAGCGTCATACGGGAAACCGTATCGAGGGTTCGAATCCCTCCGTCTCCGCCAGCCACCCCTCTGTACGTTCCGGAGACATGGGTCACAGATTGTTCCTAAGACATAGGTAACAACCTCGTGCCGAACGGGTTGTCGATGGTTTGCAATGTTTTTTGCTCCAAGTCGATGTAGCCAACTCGCGGACGAAGTCATCAAAGCGCGACTGTTGCTGGAGATATTTCATCCCGGCGGGGAGTGTTGCTTCCTGTTTGAGGGTCCGATGCACGAGGTTCCATCTTCTGGGTGCAAGCGGCTCTCCTGAAACCGAAGAATGACCAGGAGCCTGACCCGCCCAACCGCCTTTATGCCGAATCAAGACGCGGGAAAGCGCAGGCCGGTACATATTGGCCGGCGGCAGTGGACGGCATTGGTCTTATGGCTGAATCTTGTCCGCATCGCGCAGGTGTGTTACTAGGCACATCACAAATAACACAATTGGACTTGAGAACCATGGGCGAAGCTACGTTCACATTCCGGGTCGACGACAACCTCAAGGAAGCCTTCGCCGAGGCGGCCCGCAGTCAGGATCGCACCGGCGCACAGCTACTCCGCGACTATATGCGCGAGGTCGTCCAGCGCCAGCGCGAAGATGCCAACTATGAGGCTTGGCTTCGGCAAAAAATCGAGACGGCCCGCGCATCAGTTAGTGCCGGTCGCGGCGTGTCAGCCGACAAAGTGTCGGCCGAGTTCGCGGCGCTGCGTGAAGAGACAAAACGCGGGTTTGACAGCCCCACCGTATGATTGTCTGCTGGACGCCAGAGGCGTTGGCCGATCGCCGCGCCATCCATCTGCATATCCGTCATGACAATCCACCGGCAGCAATCGCCATGGATGAGCTCTTTGAAGCCGCTGCCGAGCGGCTGGCAACCACGCCGCGCATGGGGAAGCCAGGCTTGATTGAGGGTACGCGCGCGCTGATCCCGCACGAGAGCTACCGGCTCGTCTATGAGATCATCGACGAAACGGTCTGGGTGCTGGCGCTCGTTCATACGCGCCGCCAATGGCCGCTATCGAGCTAACCACCCGTTGGCGGACTTCCGCGCGCAACCAACAGCTATCAAACTTGTCTGCCGCTGCGATGCAGGTTTTGCATTGTTTAGCCTGGTTCATAAATTCGTGATCCGTGCCGAATGCACGCCCTGAATGATCGCCATCCATGAGGAGGCGTTATGGCAAAGTTACCCAGCTATCATTTGACCAAGAAGGCCGGAGCGTGGCGCCTGGAACAGGCCGGCAGCGATCGCGCGATATTTTTAGCCCGGCTACGAAGGGGAGGTTCGAATCCCTCCGTCTCCGCCAGCCTTTTCACGGTCTGACCGACACATATCGAAAGCTGGTCTTTGGCACGGACCCCGTTGCGCGCCCGCCGTCACGCGTCAAACTTCGGAGCCTTATTTGCTGGGCACCTGTTCGGATGCGTCTGGCTCTACCAGCGAGTAGCTAGTGCTGCGCCCGCTGATGAATGTAAGTCATATTCTCCGCACTTTCCGCGGAGAAAGTGACAGCAATTCTCCGCACATTTAATTATTTTCTCCGCGCGGAATGCGGAGATTGTATAGACCCCATCTCTGCAAGCGCTGCTAAAAAAGTCCCCGAACGGGAAACGAAGGTCTTACCCGCCCAATTGACCCTGGCACCCATTCGACTGCAAGTTTGTCTTGCGCGTGATCTAGCGCTGCAGAATGCGGAGTCCCGCAATGAAGTCCTGGCAGGCCGTCGTCGCAATTCTGACCGCAAGTCTGGGTCTCACGCTCGCCGAGATCCCGCCTCAGACATGGGCGACCACTGCAACACTAAGTCTTGTCTGCGGTGTTTCGGCACTCGCCCTGATGGCCGCGGCCGCCATTCTGGCAGCGCGCTGGCCCTCGATCGAGAGTCTCTTCGGCGGCCTTGACCGCGTCTACGAGGCTCACAAGTGGCTTGGTGTCTTCGCCCTGTCGCTTGCCTCGGTGCATCTGCTGTTCAAGGCGGGGGCTCCCTCCTGGCAGACGAGCGCAATCTTGGCCTTGGCGCCGGACTGGACCCGGTTCGTGCGCCAGGCCAGTTTTGTGGCGCTGATGGCGATCGTGGTCCTCGCCCTTAACCGGAACATCCCGTACAGCGCATGGCGCTGGTGGCATCGCCTGTCGGGGCCACTTTTCCTGATCGTGGTGGCGCACTGGCTGAGCATCAAATCGCCGATCGAGCTGGGAAGCTGGGCCGGGTTGTGGCTGGCCTTCCTGTCCGGCATCGCGGTGTTGGCTGCAGCCTACAAGCTGCTGCTCTATCCCTTCATCGCACGCCATGGCCATTACCAGGTCGTCCGGATCTCCCGCGGTCCGGCCGCTGCAGAAATTGAACTTGAGCCCGTGAGCCACCGGGCCCGTTTCCGCGCCGGCCACTTTGGCTTCCTGCGCGTAAGGGCCGATGGACTGCGCGAACCACACCCTTTCACGATCGCATCGGCACCTTCCCCCGACGGGAAGATCAGCTTCGTCATTCGGGCGCTCGGCGACTATACGGCGAGACTAATCGCCGGAGTGCAGCCGGGCATGCACGCGGATGTCTATGCCCCGTACGGCCGCTTCGAACGGAAGCCGGAATGCGCTCGCGAAATCTGGGTTGGCGGCGGCGTTGGAATATCGCCGTTCATTGCCTGGATGCGGGACGACAAGCAGCAGCGTTTCGACCAGGTCACCCTGTTCTACTTCTTCACGCCGGGCCGGGCATTTCCCGACGTCGCGGTGCTCGAGGCCATGGCCCTCGAGCGCGGCATCGAGTTTGTGCCAATATCCTCCGGTCCGGGCTCGGAGGACTTCGTCCGGCGTTTTGAAGACATAGTCCGCAGCGCAGACCCTGCATCGCTCGACATCGCCGTGTGCGGCCCCAGGGGCCTGCTCAATGCAATTCGCAAGGCCGCGCATGATCATGGCTTGCCCGCCAGGCTCATCCGCCACGAGCTCTTCGCGTTTCGATAAGGTCAGCGGCGCACGGCGGCCTCCCTCCCGGCGCCTTGCTCACGGTCCAATTGCCCGGCGCCAGAGCCAGGCAAGCAGGCTCACGAGCTGGGCGGCAGATCTCGAGCTGGCGAGATGTCTCCCTGCCCCGCGCCCTCTCGCACCGGCGGCGCCGGGCTGTTAATGATGGCGCATGCAGGTTGCGGACGGACGGCTTCTGGAGAGTGTGGGCCTTAGCCCGATTGCCACCGTCATCAGTAACCCGCGTCGCCCCGACAACCCGCTCGAGGTCGCCAATCCTGCCTTCTGCCAGCTCACCGGTTATGCGGAAAGCGAGATCGTCGGTCGCAACTGCCGCTTCCTCGCGGGAGAACTCACCGAGCCGTGGATCACCCAGCGCATCCGCGATGCGATTGGCTCGCGCCGTCCGGTGCTGGTCGACATACTGAACTATCGCAGCGACGGCAGTCCCTTTCGAAACGCGGTACTGGTCACTCCCTTGTTCGACGAGGAAGGCGATCTTGCCTGGTTCCTCGGGTCGCAGGTCGACCTTGGAGAGGATGCTCCATCCTCGTTCGACGCCCGTCGCGCCAGGGCCGTTTCGCTGGTCAAGTCCCTGCCCGACCGCCGCCGGCAGGTCCTACAGCACATGGCCCGCGGGCTGCTCAACAAGCAGATCGCGTGGGAGCTCAAGATCAGCGAGAAGACGGTGAAGATGCACCGTGCGCTGCTCCTCGAGCAGCTCGGCGTTGCCACTTCGGCGGACGCCATCAGGATCGCCGTCGAGGCTGGCCTATAGATGCGGTCTTAAGGCCGTATGGAGGCGGCGCAGCTGCACGCCTACTTCTGAAGCAACCCCCCGAAAAAGGGGAGATGCACAGGAGTTCACTCGATGATCAACACGTCCAGATTGCTGGCCGCGGCCGCCGCGGCAGCGCTCGCCACCATTCCAGCTGCCGCCGTCGCAGGCAGCGGCAATAGCGGGAACATCGTCGCGGGCGCAATCAAGTCGAAAAATCACCAGACCCTGGTGGCAGCGGTGAAGGCTGCAGGGCTGGTCGACACGCTTGCTGGCGGTGGCCCCTTTACCGTCTTTGCTCCGACGGACGCGGCCTTCGCAAAGCTCCCGGCCGGCACGGTCGAGACCCTGCTTCAGCCGGCAAACCGCGACCGGTTGCGCGCCGTCCTCACCTATCATGTCGTCCCCGGCAAGGTGACCGCGGCCCAGCTGGTCAAGCTTATCGAGGAAAATGGCGGCAGGGCCGCGATGACCACGGTCCAGGGTGGCACGCTGACGGCCAGCCTGTCCGGCGGGTCGGTCGTGATCACCGATGCTTCGGGAAATGCCGCAAGGGTCACGGCCGCCGATCTCGTCCAGTCGAACGGTGTCATCCACGTCACGGATAGCGTTTCCCTGCCGATGTAACGGCGCCAACTCCGGCCGAGCGGAAGAGCGCTCGGCCGGCAAGTTTTCCCTCCTTGCTGGAGATTTCCAATGTCGGTTCTCAACAAGCTTACCCTGCTGCTCCTGGTGGTGGGCGGCCTTAACTGGGGGCTCGTCGGCCTCTTCGACTTCGACCTCGTCGCCGCCATTTTCGGCGAGATGAGCCCGCTCAGCCGGATCGTTTACACCCTCGTTGGAGCGTCGGCGCTGTGGCAGCTGTTTGCGCTGGTAACCGCCCGGGACGAGCTGCGCGCCCGCGTCGCTCGCTGAGCATTTCGCAATGCCTTCCCGGAAAGTCATGGATCGGGCGCAAATTGCCCGGGACTTCGACGCGGTTGTCAACATGACCGCAAGCGAGCTTTGTGACTGGCTGGAGACCGAGAAGAGCTGGGCCGTCGGCTGGAAAGGAGCCGACGGCGCCCGAAGCGAAAGCGTCGGACATGCCAGCGGGCGGCACATCCTGTCGATCATCGGCAAGTCGCGGCACGACCTCTCGGCTGACGACTATGCCCATATGCAAAAAACGGTCTCGTTCATTCGCCGGCACCGGGCTCAGGAGCCGGAAAACCCGGTCACCTCGCGCTGGCGCTACTCGCTGATGAACTGGGGCCATGATCCCATGAAACTCCTTGTAAAGACCGGCAGTTCTTCACCGAGCGAAGCTCGACGGCTTCAACCGTGGAAATCTCCCTTCCCCGATCCAAAGGAATCCAGGTGTCGATGAACCTGCAGGCAGGCCGAGGGCGGCACTCTTCGGCAAGGATGGCAGCGATCACCGGCCTTGCACTGGCGGCGATCGCCTTGTCCGCATGCCAGGCCTTCGGGTCGCGGCACCCGGTCGGCAATGCTTCCGTCCCGCAACCGGCAAAAGCGGTCGACATCGAGCGATACCTTGGACGCTGGTACGAGATCGCACGATATGAGCAGAGCTTCCAGAAAGGTTGCGAGGGTGTCACGGCCGACTACTCGCTTCGCGCCGACGGGAGCATCGAGGTCGTCAATCGATGCCGGAGGAAGGACGGGACAACCAGCATGGCGCGCGGCCGGGCGAAGGTCGCAGGCGAGGACGGCAGCGCCAAGCTCAAGGTCAGCTTCTTTGGCCCATTCTACGGCGATTACTGGGTGCTTGACCGCGGCGACGACTATAGCTGGTCGATAGTTGGCGAGCCGTCCGGGCGCTACTTGTGGATCCTTGCCCGCGAAGCGACGCCCGCGGCGCAAAAGGTCAAGGAGCTTGTCGGTCGGGCCCAGGGCCTCGGTTACGACACGTCGCTCCTTCTTTACACGAGGCAGCCGTGATGGGCGCCCACCGGTACCTCGCCGGGAGTTTCGCCGGCACCTTTCTCCCTCGGCCGGAATTGGCGAGGCCGCGCAACTGCCTCGTGGCCGTCCTTGGCGGCGTGCTCGGTCTCACCAGCGTTCCCGCCCTGGCACAGGACCGCGAGCCGATCCGGCTGCGCGTCGGCCTCGGCGCCCAGACAATCCCCGAGTTTGTCGGGGCCGGCAGCAACAAATGGGCTCCGTTATGGGACGTGGCAGTCAAGCGCGGCCCGGGACCGTTCGATTTTGAAGCCCCTGACGACAATTTCGACATCAAGCTGTTTTCGACAGGACGATTTTCCGCCGGTCCGGTCGCCAACCTCCAGGGAGGCCGAAAGGAAAGCGACGTCAAAGCCGCCATTGGCAAGGTAGCCACAACGTTCGAAGCCGGCGGCTTCGTTCAATATGAGGTCAGCCAGTCGATCCGCATGCGCGCAGAGGTCCGAAAGGGTATAGGCGGCCATGGCGGCCTCGTCGGCAGTCTTGGCGCCGACCATGTCTGGCGCGACGGCGACCGGTTTCTGGTTTCGATCGGACCACGGCTGATGCTGTCGAATGGACGCTATCAGCGCGCCTGGTTCGGGATCGATGCAGCAGCATCTGGCGCCTCGGGCCTCAGGGAATTTCGCCCGGGTAGCGGGCCTTATGCAATCGCCGCGGTAAGCGGGCTGACCTATCAGTTCAGCAAGGATGTCGGGCTGTTCGGCTTTGCACGGTACGAGCGGCTTGTCGGCGACGCCGCGAGGTCACCCGTCGTTCGGGAACTCGGCTCGCGCAACCGGCTCTCGGCAGGCGCCGGCCTCAGCTATTCATTTTCCATCCGGCGTTGAGCGGCGACCGTCGTTTTTGAGCGTGTCAGATATCTTGTGTAAATGAGGCTCTGGCCCCCTCATGCGGAGGAGAGCTGCGCCGGCTCGGCCGCGATGCCGACGAGTTGCTCGATGTCGCGCCGGTTCGCTGGCGCGTCATGCCAACGCAGTGGGTCGCCAAGAATCGGATTGAAAAAATCCCACTCCGCTGTCCGCGAAGAAAGCGGCGCAAACCTCCTGACAAGCTCGACTGGCACATTCTCTCATGAGCGCGATCCGGCGTTGGCTGGATAGAGGTTAGGAAACCATCGTTCCGCCACGTCGGCGGGAAAGGCGAGCCTCAGCGGCGCTCGATGGGAAGTGGAGGTGAGCATCCCATGTTCGACAAGCGCTGCAGTAACATTGCGTGCCCCACGCTCTTCATAGCCTGTAAGGAATGGAATTTTGGCTCGCTCCACCTCTCCGGCGAGAACTGCTTCACGTAGAACGGCGAAGCTTCCACGCATGAGGCGCTTAGCC
>JAJJPO010000077.1:0-4864 GCA_032907585.1 Sphingomonas sp.
CGAATTGGCGCGGTGATCTCTGCAAAGCCGGTCGAGCGGCGAATGATGCTCGAGGAAGCGGCGGGGATATCCGGGCTTCACGCCAGGCGAAAGGATGCCGAGCAGAAGCTGCGTGCGACCGAGCAGAACCTGCTGCGGCTTGACGAGCTGCTGAGCGACCAGGAAGCACGCGCCTCTGCGCTCCGACGCCAGGCCAGGGCAGCGGAGCGGTACCGGGCGCTTACCGACCGGATCCGCCTGGCCGAGGGCAAGCTCATTTACGCCCGCTGGGCCGACGCAGACCGGGCTGCGCAGGAAGCTGCCGAAGAGGCCAGGGCCTGCGAAGCAGAAGTGGCAAGGCTCCAGGAAGCGATGCAGGTCGCGCAGCAGCTCCAGGAACAGGCAATGGCAGCGCTCGCGCAAAGGCGCGAGGCAGCGATCGCAGAACGAGATGCCGGGCGGACGCTGGCCCATGAGCTTGCAACGGCAAGAGCGCGCCGTGACACGGTGACGCGCCGCCTTGCCGAGCTTGAACGTCTTGCCCAGGCGCTTTCCGCCGAGACGGCGCGCGAAGTCTCCCTGAAGGCTGATGCGGCACGGGCGATCGAGACGCTCGAGCAGGAGCGCCGCCAGATCGAGGCCAGGCTGGCGGACGGTGAGACCATTGCCGCGCGGATCGCGGCCGAACTCACCGAGGCGGAGACCATTTCGCGCGAAGCGGAGGCGACCCTTGCCGAGGTGTTGGCCCGCGAAGCGGCCATGCGCGCCGAGCGACGTGTCGCCGAAGCCGCACTCGAGGCGGCAGAGGCGCAGGCATCGCGGGTTTCGGCAGAACGCGAGCGGCTCGAGCAACAGCTGACGGCGCTTGGCGACGGCACCGCTGAAAGGGCCAGCATCGAAGAGGCCGCCAGCGCCGCCGAGGCCTGCAGGGTCCAGCTGGCCGAGGCCGAAAAGTCGCTTGCAGCTGCCGAGCAGGGCCGGGCCGAGGCCGCTGCCGAGAGGGACGAGGCTGAAAGCTCGCTTGCGGCCGCGCGCGCAGCGCTCAGCGCAGCGAGGTCCGAGCGAGACGCGCTTGCCCGGGCCCTCGAGCATGGCGGCGGGGCCGCGCTTGCCGAGCTGCGTGCAGCACCCGGCTATGAGCGGGCGCTTGCAGCGGCGCTCGGCGAAGACGTTGAGGCGGTGCTCGGATCCGAAGGACCGCGCCGCTGGCAGGGCAGTGAGGCTGAGTCGTCCGACCCGCCGCTCGCGCCCGGGCTCGTCCCGCTGTTGGACCATGTCGATGCCCCGAAGGAGCTGCGTCGGAGGCTCGCACAGGTCGGTGTAGCCGACGAGGACACAGGACAGATGCTCCTCGTTGGCCAGCGCCTTGTCACGCGCGACGGGCACATGCGCCGCTGGGACGGATTTGTCAGCATTGGCGGCGGCGCGGCGGCGGCCGAAAGGCTGCTCCGCGCAAATCGGCTCGCGGAATTGGACAGCCAGCTGCCCGCCCTCGAACGATCGGTCGCCAACGCCGAGTCGGCACGCGATTTTGCGATCGAGGCCGTCGAAACCCATCGCCGGAGCGCAGAGGAAGCCCGCCTTCTTGCAGGAAGCGCCGAGCGCGCCGGGCGGGAAGCTTCAAGGGCGGGCGATGCCGCGAGCGCTGGCCTTGAGCGGCTCGAGGCACAGCGTGCCAGCCTCGAAGAGCGCCGGGCCGACCTGCTGCCGCTACTCGAAGCGGCAGGGGAATCGGTCGAGTTCGCCCGCAAGAGTCTTGCCGCGCTCCCGCAGGCTGATGGTCTACGCAGCGAAGTCGAGCAGGCAAGGGCAAGGGCCGCCGCCGCCGGTGAAGCGGTGGCCGATTGCCGCGCCCGATCAGCTACGCGTGCCCGTGAGACCGCGGCAGACCGCGAGCGGCACTCTGCCGCGGGCCGGGAATCGGGGGAATGGCGGACGAGGGGCCTTCAGGCAGAACAGCGGCTCGCCGAGACCGCGGCCCGCGCCATGGCCATGGAGGAGGAGCAGGAGGAGCTTTCGGGCGAACCGGAACGCCATGCCGAGAACATCAGCCGGCTCGAGCGCTCGGTAGGCGAAAGCGAGGCGACAATAGCCCGTACCGCCGAGGCCGAGGCAAAGGCGCAGGAAGCGGTAGCGGTGGCCGGAAGGGCCCTCGCCGAGGCCGGCGAGGCATTTGCAGCGGCGCGCGAGGCTCGGGCAGGCGCCACGGCCCGGGCCGAGGCGCAGGTCGGCCGGCGCCAGGAATATGCAGGCATTTGCGGCGAGAAGTTTGAATGTCCGCCGCCCCTCCTTCCGGAAAAGCTGGGTTTCGATCCCAGCGATCTTGGTGATCCGGATGTCGAGCGGGAGGCACTTGACCGGCTGAGCGCCGAGCGCGAGCGCATCGGACCTGTGAACCTGGTAGCCGAACAGGAACTCTCCGAGCTCGACACCAGCCGCGAGGCCAATGTCGCCGAGAAGGAAGAACTGACGCAGGCGGTCCACCGGCTGCGTGGATCGATCGGCAGCCTCAACCGCGAGGGTCGGATCCGGCTCCTCGAGGCATTCGAGAAGGTGAACGATCATTTCAAGAGCCTGTTCACCACCCTTTTTGACGGAGGGCAGGCGCATCTCGAACTGGTCGAAAGCGACGACCCCCTGGAGGCGGGCCTCGAAATCATGGCGCAGCCACCGGGCAAGCGTCTCACCGCCCTTACCCTCCTCTCGGGCGGCGAACAGGCGCTGACGGCGGTAGCGCTGATCTTCGCGCTGTTCCTTACCAACCCGGCCCCGATCTGCGTGCTGGACGAAGTCGATGCGCCGCTCGACGATGCCAATGTCGATCGATTCTGAGACCTCCTCGAACGGATGAGCTCGGAAACCGACACGCGCTACCTCATCGTCACCCATAATGCGGTGACGATGAGCCGGATGCACCGGCTTTACGGGGTGACGATGGTCGAGCGCGGCGTCAGCCGGCTCGTGTCGGTCGACCTGGGGGGTGCCGAGGAGCTATTGGCGGCCGAGTGAGCCGCAAGTTCATCCCGCCCCATCCGCCACGCCGGCCAAGACCGGTAACCAGCTGGCGCGGATTCTTCGGCGAGCGAGCCCGGACTGCTGTCTATGGATGGTCCCAGCTTGCGTTCGAGACGGACCATCTCAAGCGCAGGATCCTCGGCTTTACCGTCCATGTCGTTCTGGATCCCGACCATGTCGAGCATGTGCTGCTCGGAAATGCTGCAAACTACGCCAAGCCGGACATCGTCAAGTCCTTGCTCCACCCGATCATCGGCGATGGGCTACTGACCTCGGATGCCGGGCTCTGGCGCGAACAGCGGCGGATCGTCGCGGCAAGCTTCTCGCCTTCGGCGGTGGAGGCCCAGCGCTCGAGGTTCGTCGAGGCCGCTATCATGGCCTCTGCCCGCTGGTCGGACGGTGAAGTGCGGGACATGGCGGTTGAAGCCACCAGGACAACCATGACGGTCATCGCGCTCGCCCTCTTCGGAGGCGACCCGCGGCTCACTTCCGAGGGATCGATGCGCCAGATTGCAGCGGCCATCGAGGGATTTTCCGAGGCGCGCATGCTCGCGCTCTTTCGCCTGCCGCAGATCCCGGTGACGCCCAAGGGCAGGGCAGGGAAGAAGGGCCAGGTCCATCTTCGAAGGACTCTCAGCGAGGTCGTCGACGACCGCTGGAACGGCAGGATGGGCGGTGATTTCCTCAGCGGGATGATCGAGGCACTCCGGGTGCGCTTTCCGGCCAAGGAGGCTCGGGCACTTTCAGTCGACAATGCCGCGACCTTCTACCTCGCCGGTCACGAGACAACGGCCAATGCCATGACCTGGGCATTGTTCCTGCTTGCATCGCAGCCCGAGCTGCAGGAGGAACTCGCGGACGAGGCAGCAGCGGCGCTGGCGACGGGCGCGGACGACGTCGCCGGTCGACTCCCGCGGCTCAAGCTGTTCCTTTTCGAGGCGATGCGCCTTTACCCTCCAGTTCCACGTTTCGACCGCCAGGCCGTGGGCGAGGACAGGCTTGGCGAGTGGAAGGTAAACCCTGGTGACATCATCTCGATCTGGCCCTGGCTCTTGCACCGGCACAAGAGGCTCTGGGAAGATCCCGATGCCTTCGAAATCCAGCGCTTCGAGGACAGTGGCGGGCGGCACCGCTTCCAATATCTTCCCTTTGGCGCCGGGCCCCGAACCTGCGTCGGGGCGCAGTTTGCGACCACCGAGGCGCTGACCCTCCTCGCGCACTGGCTCCACCAGTGGCGTTTCGTCGATGCGGGGGCAGAGGTCAAAGTCGGAGGAATGGTTACCCTCAGGCCAAAGGGCGGGCTGCCGCTTCGCCTCGAGCGTCGCTAGGATGCTGCTCCAGCCAGGCGCCGGTAATCCCGGGCCCTCTGGCGCGGCGCCCTGGCCCTCGACCAGATGATTATCCCGGTGATCGAGAGCAGCGCCGGGATAATGCCGCCGAGGAATATTATGATCTGCCAGCCCGGCCCCATTCCGGTACCGTCGTGCCAGCGGCGCATCTTCCTTGTCATCGTCTCACCTCTCTCCCTGGCAGCCGACAGGCTGGCCTCGCCGGTCCGGTCGTTCACCTCCACCTTGGCGGGGACTTTGCCTCCCACGTCGAAGCCAAGCTCCCATTCCTCTTTTCGGTCGGTCGGCCAGCTGATGCTTACAAGCCGTCCCGGCGCCTCGAACCGGGCCGCGGCAATCGCTTCGCCGACGTCCATGCTCGGCGACTGAAGCGGAAGGGCCTGGATGGCCCGTGATCGATCGGACGGGCCCTGGGAGGGACGCGCCTCGAAATTCCCGAAGAATCCGGGAAAGGAGATCCATGCGCCGGTGAATGACAGCATCGCCAGGGGCGGCAGGACCCAAAAGCCCGTGAAATAGTG
>JAJJPO010000078.1:0-20880 GCA_032907585.1 Sphingomonas sp.
CGCCGGTGTTGGCGGAGAAGCCGTTGATGTTGATGATGCCGACATTGTCCTTGACCTCCCACTTGACCGGCCGAAGCTCGATCCGCTCGCGGGTGATGGTGACGTCGAACGGCTTTTCGCGTCCCGGGCGGACGATGGTCAGCTTGGTCGTGGTTCCCGGCTTGCCGCGCATCTTCTCGACGGCCTCGTCCAGCGTGAAGCCGTAGAGGAACTCGCCATCGATGTGGGTGATGTAATCGCCCGCCTTGATGCCCGCGCGGTCGGCCGGCGTGTCTTCCGTCGGCGCGATCACCTTGACGGCGCCGTCCTCTGTCGAAACGGTTAGCCCGAGGCCGCCGTAATTGCCCTCGGTAGTGGTGCGCAGCTGGGTGAAATCTGCAGCTTCCGCATAGCTGGAATGCGGGTCGAGCGCGGACAGCATGCCATCGATCGCGCCCTTGATCAGCGTATGGTCATCCACCTTGTCGACATAGTTGGCCCGAACCCGCTCGAAGACGCCGAAGAAGGTCTCCAGCTCCTTTTGCGTACTGCTCTCGGCAGCGGCCATCGCCGTGGTCGCGATCGGGACCATGGACAGCGCACTGACGAGCGCCAGCGGGGGGAGAAGTCTAGAAAGCGATGCCATGGCCAATTCCTGTAAATCCGTCGCGCCGCAATTTTAGCGGCTCTCGCCCCTATTTGACAGTGGAACAGATGAAGCTGCGATTAAGGCCGGGGAAACCGGTTCGCCGTGTCGCCGCAATTCCACGCCGAGCGGACCAAGAGCCCGCCCGAGTAACTCCCCGCGGCTTACCCTGGATCCCTTGGGTTTCGCGCTCGAAACGCCGAGAATGAGGCTTGTCCAGCCTTCCCCATGGTCGATGATGACGAGCCCGTCCTGGCCCCGGAAGGGAGCTGCGAACATCACGGTGCCATCCGCGGGCACGATGACCGGAGCGCCGCGGCCGGTGGAAAAGCGCAAGCCCCGCGACACGATGCCGGCACTGTTCACCGAGCCGAGCCCATCGGTAAGCGGCGCCTCCACCGGGAGGCTGTAGCCAAAATCGGTCGGCGGAAGCGCCGAGTCGCCGCGGACCGGGCGAGGCGGCGCAAATTCGAGACTCGCTATGCGCGCTGCCGCAAGGTTCGCCGCCCGGCGCTGGGCGGCCGCGGATTCGGCGAGGACCTGCGCTTCATCGCTCGCAATCACGCGGTCGCCGGCGCCAAAGGCGAGCCCGGCCAGCTCTGTCGCCCGTTCCGAGGCCTTGGCCTCGAGTTCCGCGAAGCGCTTCTGCCGCTTCGCCAGTGTCTTGCGATCATCGACGAGCTGGCTGCGCTCCTCCTCCTCCCTCGCGGCCAATGACTTGCGGCGCTGAAGTTCGGTCTGGAGAGCCGCGGTCCGGCTGCGAATGACGGGCATTGTGGTGTCGAGAAGCGCCTTCACCCGCACGAATTCATCGACCGATGCCTCGTCTGCGAGCGCAAGGACGGGGGGCCTTCGTCCCATGGCCAGCAGCCCGGCAAGGAGCGCCGAGACAGGTGCTCGCCTCGCGGCAAGTCTTTCCTCTGCGAGCGCTGCGCGAGCCCGCGCCAGCTCCAGCCTTGCACTGGTCTGGCTGATCCTCGCCTCGGCCTCCTCGATCGCGGCGGCAGCCGCGGCCTGCTCGGCCCGAAGCCTGGCAGCGACGTCGCCGGCCCTGGCCGCTTCTTTCTCCAGGGCGGCGAGGCGGCTTGCCGCCAGCTCAGCTTCGGCCTCGGCCCGCGACACGGCCGCGTCGGCGGTTTCCTCGATCCTCGCAACCGGGGCACTTGCGGCAGCAAGCAGCAGTGGGAAGGAGAGGGCCAGCCAGCGCATCATCCCTCGCGGTGATAGGGATGGTTGGCGAGGATGCTGGTCGCCCGGAACAGCTGCTCGGCGAGCATTGCCCTTACCAGGAGATGGGGCCAGGTTGCCGGCCCGAAGGACCAGAGCAGGTCCGCCTCGGCGCGAAGGGTTTCTTCATGGCCATCGGCACCGCCGATGAGGAAGCGAGCCTCCCGCCGCCCGCCGTCTCGCCAGCCCTCGAGCTTGCGGGCAAATTCCATCGACGACATCGCCTTTCCCCGCTCGTCCAGGACAAGCGTGACGCTTCCCTGGGGCGGTGGTGGAACAGCGCCGCCCCGATCGGGAAGCTCGGTGATCCTGGTTGGCCAGGAGATTCTCTTGAGGTAGCGATCAGTCAGCTCCGCCTCGGGCGAGCGGCCGATCTTTCCCCGGGCAATGATGTGCAGCAGCACCTCAGGCGCTGGGCGCCGATGCCGACTTCGGGGCGGAATCATCGCCGAAGGCCCACATCCGCTCGAGATTGTAGAAGCTTCGCACCTCCGGGCGGAACAGGTGGACGATGACATCGTCAGCATCGATCAGCACCCAGTCGGCGACCGGAAGCCCCTCGATCCGGACGATCCGCCCGAATTGCTGCTTGATCCGTTCAGCGAGCTTCGTGGCCATCGAGGCGACCTGGCGGGACGAGCGGCCGGACGCGATCACCATATGGTCGGCAATCGACGATTTCCCGGCCAGCGGGATGGTCACCACCTCCACTGCCTGGTCGTCATCGAGAGACTGCATGACAAGGCTGTGCAGCGCCTCGACGTCGACCGGCTGGGTCGCTTCGGCGGGCGCATTGGCGGGTTGGGTCAAAGGGACTCCTCTTGTGGATCAACGGCATGCCGCTGCTTGCTTTCAAAGCGGCGATGCCAGTTTGGGTTGAGTGCGCGCAGCCCGGTGGCGGAAGTTCGATCGGGTGGCAGGCGAAGGAAGATAATCGCCGGTGCACTCCATTGCGTCCAATTTTTCGCCTGGTCCGCGGGGCGGACGAACCGCCGCAACCAACCCATCGCGCGCGCCGCGCGGGCATCGTCATCATAGCCGGGCCGGGAAATCACCGCAATCGGGAGCGTGCGCGCCAGAGCGCGCCAATCCTTCCACTGGTGGAATTGTGCCACATTATCTTCGCCCATCAGCCAGATGAAGCGGTGCCGCGGCCAGCGACGGAGGATCTGGCGGACCGTGTCGATCGTGTATCTCGTGCCGGCGCGCGCCTCGAAATCGCTGACCCGGATCGGGCTTCGGCGGGCCATTTGCCGGGCAGAGGCCAGGCGCGCCTCGAATGGCGCCATGTCCTTCGCCGAATCCTTCAGCGGGTTGCCCGGGGATACCAGCCACCACACCTCGTCGAGATCGAGCTCTTCGAGCACCGCAAGGCTCATCGCGCGGTGCCCCCGATGGGCCGGATTGAAGCTACCACCCAGGAGGCCGACGCGCCGCATGCCAAGGCGCTAGCACGGTCCGTTAGCGCGGCGTAAGAGGGGGCGGGAGAGAAAAGGGGGAGCGATGAGCGAACTGGAAGCGGTGGGCGATGTTGCCACCGGGGCGCTGCTCGGCCGCGCGGCCGAGCCTGCGGCGGGACAACGCGCCGGGCACAGCGACGAACGAAGCTGCCTGAATTGCGGCTGCCTGCTCCTCGGCGGCTATTGCCACTCCTGCGGCCAGAAGGCGCATGTCCATCGCACCTTGCGGGCATTCGGCCATGACCTGTTGCACGGGGCGCTCCATTTCGAGGGGAAGATCTGGAAGACCCTCCCGATGCTCGTCTGGAAGCCTGGCGAGCTTACCCGTCGCTATATCCAGGGCGAGCGCGCAAAATTCGTGTCCCCGATCGCCCTGTTCCTGTTCATCGTCTTCCTGACATTCGCGGTGATGGGGCTGACCGGTTCGCTGGCCGCCGGTGACAAGTCCAGTCGGGTCGTCGTCAAGGATCTGACCGCCGCGCGCGTCGAGCTGGCGAACCTCAGGGCCAACCGGGAAAAGGCAGTCCAGCTCGGCACCCCGACGGCTGAAATCGACGCCGATATTCTCGAGGCCCGGGAAAAGCTTGCCTCGCTCACCCGCCGCTCGAACGGGCAGGCGGATCCGGGCGATTTCGAGGTTCCCAATAATGTGCCGACCTGGTTCGAAGGCTTTATCGCCGAGACCCAGACAAATCCCGAGCTGTTGTTTTACCGACTGAAGACCAACGCCTACAAGTTCAGCTGGGCACTCATCCCGATCTCGGTCCCGTTCGTCTGGCTGCTGTTTCCGTTCAGCAGGCGCTTCCGCGCCTATGACCACACGGTTTTCATTACCTATTCGCTCTGCTTCATGATGCTGCTGCTGCTCACCGGCAGCCTGCTCGCGCTGGTCTTCCCGACCATTGCCACCCTGCTGTTCTTCCTGCCGCCGTTCCACATGTACCGGCAGCTCCGCGGGGCCTACGAGCTCGGCAAGTGGGGCGCGCTGTGGCGAACCGGCATGCTGACCGGTTTCGCCTTTGCAGCGATCGGCATGTTCGTGGCGATACTGGTCGGGGCCGGATCCTAGACCCCGGCCGGAGCGGCGCCGCCAATTCCCGGCCGCTTGCGGCTGGCCTTCGGAATCGAGGAGCCGGCGGTCGGCAGCGACGGCCTGGACGAGGGGCCACGGTCGATCGTGCCGCCGTCGAGCAGCGTCTTGATCTCCTCGCCGGTCAGCGTCTCGAACTCGAGCAGCGCCTGGGCAAGCGCCTCCAGCTGGCCGCGGTTCTCGTTCAGCAGGTGCTTTGCCCGTTCATAGCCCTCATCGACGATCCGCCGGATTTCCTTGTCGATAAGCTGCGCTGTCTCGTTCGACATGTTGCGCTGGCGGTTCACCGAATAGCCGAGGAACACCTCTTCGTCGGCCTCTGCGTACTGGAGCGGACCCAGTGCGTCGGACATGCCCCAGCGGGTGACCATGTCGCGGGCAAGGCCGGTCGCATACTGGATGTCGGACGAAGCGCCCGAACTGACCTTCTCATAGCCGAAGATGAGTTCCTCGGCCACGCGGCCGCCCATGGATACGGCGAGGTTCGCGTGCATCTTGTCACGGTGATAGCTGTAGTTGTCGCGCTCGGGGAGACGCATCACCATTCCAAGAGCACGGCCGCGAGGAATGATGGTCGCCTTGTGGATCGGGTCCGAAGCCGGCTCGTGGAGCGCGACGATCGCATGTCCTGCCTCGTGATAGGCGGTCATCCGCTTCTCGTCCTCGGTCATCACCATCGACTTGCGCTCGGTACCCATCAGTACCTTGTCCTTGGCCTCCTCGAACTCCTGCATGGCAACCAGTCGCTTGCCCTTGCGGGCGGCGAGCAGCGCGGCCTCGTTGACGAGGTTGGCAAGGTCGGCGCCTGAGAAACCCGGCGTGCCACGTGCAATGATCCGCGCATCGACATCGGGCGCGAGCGGCACCTTCTTCATGTGCACGTGGAGGATCTGTTCGCGGCCGTCGATGTCGGGACGGGGAACGACCACCTGGCGATCGAAGCGGCCCGGGCGCAGAAGCGCCGGGTCGAGAACGTCCGGGCGGTTGGTGGCGGCAATGATGATGATGCCTTCGTTGGCCTCGAAGCCGTCCATTTCGACCAGCAGCTGGTTGAGCGTCTGTTCGCGCTCGTCATTGCCATTGCCAAGGCCGGCACCGCGATGGCGTCCAACCGCGTCGATCTCGTCGATGAAGACGATGCAGGGCGCGGACTTCTTGGCCTGCTCGAACATGTCGCGCACCCGGCTTGCGCCGACGCCAACGAACATCTCGACGAAGTCGGAACCCGAAATGGTGAAGAAGGGAACGCCCGCCTCGCCGGCAATGGCGCGGGCGAGCAGGGTCTTGCCAGTACCCGGCGAGCCAACCAGCAGCGCACCCTTCGGGATCTTGCCGCCAAGCCTCGCGAACTTGCCCGGGTCCTTCAGATATTCGACGATTTCCTGCAGCTCTTCGCGTGCCTCGTCGATCCCGGCCACATCGGCGAACGTCACGCGGCCCTGCTTTTCGGTCAGCATGCGGTGGCGGCTCTTGCCGAACCCCATGGCACCGCCGCCGGCATTCTTCTGCATCTGGCGCATGACGAAGAAGCTGATGCCAAGGATCAGCAGGAAGGGAAGCGACTGGTAGAGAAGGATCAGCCATACGCTCGACTGTT
The DNA here is from genome assembly GCA_032907585.1 of Sphingomonas sp. Classification (GTDB taxonomy): domain Bacteria; phylum Pseudomonadota; class Alphaproteobacteria; order Sphingomonadales; family Sphingomonadaceae; genus Sphingomicrobium. Next base: position 6,000 of record JAJJPO010000078.1, read on the forward strand.
CCTCGGCCTTGACCGCGACGCTGACGCCCTTTGCGACAAGCCTGTCGGCGACATTGGTGTTTGGCGGCGCAACCGTGCGGAACGTCTTGCCGTCGGCGAGCTGGCCGCTGACGGTGACATTGCCGCTCGTCGAGGTGGCAAGCGTGACGTTGCGGACATTCTGCTCATCGACCTGCCGGACGAAGTCCGAGTAAGCCATCGGCTCGCCCTGCGCCGCGCTGCCGCTATCGAATGCCCGGACGAACAGCACCAGGCCGAACAATACGGCCAGCCAGATCAGCAGTGACCGGGTCCAGGGGTTGCCGGGCTTCTTGTCGTTGCGCTTGTCGTCCACCTAATCATTCCTTTTTTGGCACGCGCCAGGAAAAAGCACGGGGTTCAATGGCCTGGTGCCTCAATCCTCAGTCTCATAAAATAGGCGCGTCAGGCTTAATAACAATGGAACAATGACATTGGTTTTTGCGCTGCAGGCCATGAAGGCGGCGCATGGCCATCCGCTAGAAGGGGCATTTTCGGAGCCTGCGGCCGCTCGATGATCCGGCTCTTTCTAAAACCGCAGGGAGAACCCGACAGCTGCCTTCCGCTGCTTTGGAAGGCTGATTTCGCGCGCCGTGACCGGGGGCAATGGTTCTTTCCTTGCGCGCTCCCCGAACAGGCCAAGGCCGAACACGGTGTTGGGAAGAAGTGCCGTTCCAGCGAAAATCCGCGTGCCACCCCTCCTCTCCGTTGCGGAAGCTGAAGGTGTACGGTGGATGGAATAGCCGGGCGCCGCGGCCCCGCTGTCGCCGCCCGGCGGAGCCGGCTCGCTCGCCGCTGCGCCCGCTGCAAGCGATGCAATTGCCAGAAACAGCATCGGGTTGAGCGCGCGGGCCATTGGTCCTCCAATTGCCCGCTCGAGCGCACAGCGCATGGTCTGTTGCATTGGTTCCATCGATCAACCGCTCCGCCGGGGCGGGGCAGACGACAGTTTCCACTGCTGGCCGCCTTCGAGTTTCAGCCCCGAAAGGGTGACCGTCATCCCCGCTTCCAGCGCTTCCATCGCACGCGCGAGGTCGGGTCCCCTCGGAGCCGTGGCGCCAAGTTCGGCGAAGGCGGCCAGGAGAAGCCGCCGCCGCAGCTCCCTTGGCAGGTCGAACGGCTCGACGACAAGCGTCTCGTCCTGCCGCCGGATCCGCGAGCCGATGAGCGGCGCCAGTGCCCAGTCCAGCGCCTCGTCCGCGTCGCGGATTGCAGCGGCGCTCGAGGCAAGGCGGGCGGGGTTCAGCCAGCTGGCGCTTCCAAGCAGCTGCCGGATCCGGCTGCGGTCATGGCGCGGGTCACGATTACTAGGGTCATCGACCGGGACAATGCCCTGCGAGCGGACGATCTCCTCGAGCTCGGCCTTCCGCCAGTCGAGTAGCGGGCGCACGAGAAGTACTTCTTCCGAAAGTGCGCGCCTGGCGCGCGTTCCGCCCAGCCCTGCCACGCCCGACCCGCGAAGCAGCCGCATTAGCAATGTCTCGGCCTGGTCATCGGCCTGATGGGCGGTGGCAATGGCAGCGAGCTTACGGTCAATCGCCCACTGGTTGAGCAGTCGGTAACGCATCGCACGGGCCGCAGACTGGATATTGGAATGCGGTGGCTCGGCCCAGTCGGCAACGAGGATCTGGTGCGGGATGCCGAGCCGGGCGCAGAGCCGACCGACCATCGCCGCTTCGCCGGCGCCCTCGGGACGAAGGCCATGGTCAACCGTCGCGGCCTCGACGAGGCCCGGGCGTGCGGCCGCGGCGAGCAGCAGCAATGCCAGGCTGTCCGGTCCCCCCGACACGGCAAGGCCTAGCCGGAGCCCGGGGTCCACCAGCATGTCTAGTTCGGCGGCGAAGCGCTGGACTGCCTCGGCCGCCGGCTTTACCACCTCAGCTGCACTTGGCCTCGGCCTTGGCGCCCGGCAGCGCGGCCTTCAAGGGCGCCCGGACGTTTCCGGCATAGACTTCCTCGAGCTCGGCATAGGCCTTGCACGCCTGGCCACGCTGGCCGAGGCGCATAAGCGCCTGGCCGAGGTAGAAAAGGCTGTCCTGGGCACGTTCGCCCTTGGGGTCACGGCGATAGTTGGCAAGCAGGGCTTCCGCGGCGGCGCGGGGCTCGCCCTTGTCGAGCATGGCCCGGCCGGCGAGGTTATAAGCCCAACTGGTGCGGCGATGGTCCGGGTATTTCTTTGTGAAAGCCTGGAGCGACTTGATCGCGGCGTCATATTTGCCGCTGTTCCAGAGCCGATAGCCCCGGTCATAGGCATCCTCCGCCGGGTCGCCGCTGCTATTGCTCGCTTCCACCACGGGCTCGACAAATGTTTCGTCATCGCTCCGTTCCACCTTGGGGCGCGGTGCGGGCGGTGGCGCCTCGAACGGCTCTTCAACCTCGGTGGCCGGTTCGCTGCCGGGCGCCGCGGTTTCGAGAGCACGCAGGCGCTGCTCCTGGTCAGCCCTTAGCCGGGCCAGTTCAGCCTCCATGATCGACACGCGATTACCATTCTCCTCGGAATGGCGCAGTATGTCTGCAAGCTGGCGCTCGATCGCGTCGATCCGGTTGTTGAGATTGCTTACCGATTCCTGGGTCGCCGCAGGTGCATCGCTGAAGCCTGCAGTGTCAGCCGGCTGCCCCTTAGGGAAAACCTGCCGCTGGACCTGGCGGACCTGGCGTTCCAGCCGATCGATCCTTTGCTCGGGAGTAGGCTGGCGCCGCTGGGCCGCGGCGGGTGCGATGACGAGGGCGGTGGCGAGTGCAATGGCGGAAACGGCGGCAGTAAAACGCATAATTGTCCTCAATCGTCGGTTTGGCGCGGGAAAAATCCTGGCAGAATCTGCCTGTCCCCCCGCTGAATCATGGCTGGGCGCTGGTGTCGCCGCCCGTTGCTGGTGATGGCATGGCGCCTTCTTCTGCAAGGGCCGGCGTAGTGTCGGTTGCAGGCTCTCCTGCCGGACCGGCCCTGCGCGTCGCCGCCGCGTTCCTGCCGGCCGGCGGCAGTGCCAGGGCCGCGGCCGGTGTTGCGGCTGCGGGTGCAGCGGCGGCGGGCGCCGAAGCTGCCGGTGCCGGCCCCTGGCGGAGCAGGTCACCAGCCTTGAGGCTGACGCCGGAGACGGTCCGTCCGGCCTCGCCGACCGGCGGCGCCTGCCTGGTCCCGACCGTGATGCTCAGTGCCTCGGGCTTGCCGGTCGTGAGCTGTGGCGCAACAGCATTGGCCGGCACTTCATAACGTTCACCCCGCGCAAGCTCACCCTGCTTGAGGATAGCGCCGCCATCGCTCACTTCGATCCAGACCACGTCGCTCGCGGTGAGCACGACCGGGCCCGTAGCCGCGGCCGGCTCGGCAGGCGCCGCCAGTTCGTTGGCAAGCGGAGCAGTCACATTTTCCGCCGCGATGGCTTCCTCGGGCTCGAGCGAGCGATTGTTCAGCCAGGTGAATGCAAGCACCACCAGGACGAGGAGCGCCAGTGCCCCGATCACGAGCCCCTTGGGCATGGTTCGTGCCGGGTCGGCGGCCTCGAAAACTTCGGGATGGGAGTAGGTGGGGCGTGTTCCACCCATCTCGAGGCGCAGCTGCTCGCCGATCTCGGCGCGGTCGAGACCGACAGCGCCAGCGAAATTCTTGGCAAAGCCGACCGAGTAGGTGGCGGCAGGCAGCTTGTCCCAGTCACCGGCTTCGAGGCTTGCAAGGTGACGGGTCGGTATGCGGGTCTGCGCGGCGATGTCCTCGATCGACAGCCCCTTTGCCTCGCGAGCTTCGCGTAGGCGCTGACCGACGGTCACGACGCCGTCCGTCTCGGTCTCGTCCATTGATCTCCCCTAGGCGCCATGGTCCTGAAATTCCGCCCGTTGTCGGGAGGTGCCGCGCCCCTGTCAACCGGCCTGTTGGCCCCTGTCAGCCGATATTGACGCCGTGGCGACGGGCCCAGTCGTGAAGCGACTTGCGAAGGTTTGCCGGCGGCCTGGCAAGGAGCGACTCAACCCGGGCCCGAACCGCGGCCGTATCGATCGACCGGACCATTGCCTTGACTGGTCCGACCGCGGCCGGGGTGATCGAGAAATTCTCGATGCCGATGCCGATAAGGGCCATTGCCTCGAGTGGTCGTCCGGCCATTTCCCCGCAGACCCTGATCGGAACGCCGGCTTCGCGGGCCTGGACAGCGACCCGGCGGAGGAAGCGCAAGATCGCCGGGCTGAGCCAGTCATAGCGCTCGGCAAGCCGCGGGTCGGCCCGGTCGGCCGCAAACAGGAACTGGGTGAGGTCATTGGTCCCGACGGACAGGAAATCGACCCTTGGCAGGAGGAGGTCGAGCATTTCGGCGAGGCTTGGTACTTCCAGCATCGCACCGAACTCGACGGACTTCGGCCTGCCCCGCCGGGCACCCTTTGCCCACTCGATCTGCTCTTCGAACAGCGCGCGCGCTTCCTCATATTCCCATGGCTCGCTCACCATAGGGAACATTACCCTCAAAGTCCTCCCGGCCGAGGCCTCGATCAATGCCCTTGCCTGCGCCTTCATCAGCGCCTTGCGCTCGAGGCTGAGACGAAGCGCGCGCCACCCCATTGCCGGGTTCTCGCTCTCGTCCTTCTGTGCCTGGAGATAGGGCAGGGCCTTGTCGCCGCCGATGTCGACTGTCCGGAAGACGACCGGCTTGTCGCCGGCGGCATCGAGCACATTCTTGTAGAGGCGAAGCTGGCTCTCGCGGCCGGGAAGCTGTGCGGCAATCAGGAACTGGAACTCGGTCCTGAAGAGCCCGATGCCATCGGCGCCGGTGGTTTCGAGCATGGCCGCGTCCTCGGCGAGGCCGGCGTTGACCATCAGCCCGATACGCCTCCCGTCGAGGGTCTCGGGTGGAAGGGTCCGGATAGCCGCGAACTCGGCGCGCCGCCTGGCGCTGACGCTCATCCGCTGGTCGAATGCATTGGCAAGCGGCCGACTGGGCCGGACGACTACCGTCCCGTTGTCGCCGTCGACCAATATCATGTCGCCTTCGTTGGCGATGTGGCGGATATCGGCAATTCGACCGACCACCGGCACACCCATCGCCCGGGCAACGATCGTCATGTGGGCGGTCAGCGAGCCTTCCTCGAGCACGACGCCCTTCAGCCGTCTTCGGTCATATTCGAGGAGCTCGGCTGGCCCGAGGTTCCTGGCAATGAGGATGGCGTCCTTCGCAAGGCCCGTCTGGGCGGCGGTCCCCATTCGACCCGAGACGATCCTGAGCAGTCGGTTCGACAGGTCCTCGAGGTCGTGCATTCGCTCCTTGAGCAGCGGATCGTCGATCTCCCGCATCCGGGCCCGGGTCCGCTGCTGGACCCGCTCGATCGCCGCTTCGGCTGTCAGGCCGCTGTCGATCGCCTCGTTGATGCGCCGCGACCAACCCTCGTCATATGCGAACATCTTATAGGTCTCGAGGATCTCGTTATGCTCGCCGGTGGTCCCGAACTCGGCCTCGCGGGTCATGAGGTCGATCTGCTCGCGCATTCGCCGGAACGCGGCGTAGACGCGCGTCCGTTCGGCCTCGATATCCTCGGCGACGGTGTGCTCGATGACGACCTTGGGCTGGTGGAACACGGCGACGCCCTTGGCCATGCCGGTTACCAGCTTCAGACCCGCCTCGCGCTGCATTCCGGCATTGCGCATCGATGCGCGCGCGCCGTCGACAAGGCGGGCATTGGCGATCATCTCGCTCAAGACCATTGCCACAGTTTGCAGAGCCTCGATCTCGACATCGTCGTAGCGGCGCGGCTCGGCATGTTGGACCGCGAGCACTCCAATCGGGTTCTCGCGCCGGATGATGGGGACGCCTGCGAAGCTGTGGAACCGTTCCTCGGCCGTCTCCGGCCGGTAGGCGAAGGCGGGGTGGTTTGCGGCCTCGTCGAGGTTCAAGACGCGCCCTTCTTCCGCGATCGTTCCAACGAGCCCTTCGCCCATGGCGAGCCTCGTCACATGGACCGCTTCCTTGCGAAGGCCATGGGTGGCGGAAAGCTCGAGGGCATTGTCGCGGAGAAGGTAAATCGAGCAGACCTCGCTCTGCATGGCATCGGCAATGAGATCGACGACCCTGTCGAGCTTGTTCTGGGCCGAGCCCCGCTTGGCCATGACCTCGTGAAGTCCGGTCAATATTTCTCGGGCTGAAGCGGCGGCGGTGAGCGGCATGACCATGCGCTAACAGAAACATGGGCCCCAATCCAAGCGCGGCGGCTCATCGTCGCCAGCGCCGTCGCGCAATTCCCGGTGTCCCGGGGCGTCAGGCCACGGGTAAACCGTTCATCGCGCAGCATTTGCGGCTCGTCCCCGGCTATCCCGTTTTGAAAGGATTTGTTAACCATTGCGGTGGAACTCCAGCTTCTTTGATGCTTAAAGCGGGTCGGCAATGCGGTTTTTGACATCTCTCCTTGCGCTGCTTCTCCTCTTTGGCCAGCCGGCGCTTGCCGCGACCGTGCCCGCGCTGCAGTCGTTCGAGCAGCAATTGGCATCGATGATCCAGTCGCGCTCCGGCGACTATGGCGTCGCAGCGCTCGACCTTGAAAGCGGCGAACTGATCAGCGTCCGGGGCGACGAGCCATTCCCGATGGCGAGCACGGTGAAAATCGCGGTCGCCGCCAATTACCTCGCCCAGGTGGAGCACGGCCGACGCTCGCTTTCAGACCGGATTTCGGGTCAATCGGCAAAATCGCTCATCGAGGCGATGATGATCCGGAGCGACAATCGGGCGACCGACATACTGATCCGCGATCTTGGCGGGCCAAAGACGCTGCAGTCCTGGCTCACGCAGCAAGGCATTACCGGTATCCGGATCGATCGCAACATCGAGCAGCTGCTTCGAAGCCCCCGCGACCTGTGGGACGTAAGGGATTCAAGCACGCCCAAGGCGATGGTCGACCTCCTGAGGAGGATCGACAGCGGCCGGCTGCTCAAGCCGCAAAGCCGCTCCTACCTGCTTGATGTGATGGCGCGCTGCCAGACCGGAAAGAACCGGATGCGCGGGATGCTGCCGCGCTGGGCGAGGGTCGAGCACAAGACCGGTACGCTCAACGGCTATACCAGCGATGTCGGCTTCATCACCCTGCACGACGGCCGGAGGATCGCGGTCGCCTTCTTCGCGCGCGGCGGCAACAACCGGCCGGCGACCATCGCCTGGGCTGCCCGGGCGATCTACGACGGCTTCTCGGCGCTTGCAGCGCCGTTCCGGACGGCGCCCGCCTTCGCGGCGCCCTAGCCGCGACTCCCGAGGGCTGCGGCTGCTTCCTCGACGAGCTCGTCGATGATCGCCTGCACCGGCTCCTCGCGCCGCACCATTCCGACCGACTGGCCTGCCATTACGCTTCCGGACTCGACGTCGCCGTCGATCACTGCCCGCCGAAGTGCTCCCGCCCAATAATGCTCGATCTGCAGCTGGGCCTCGGCCATCTCGATCGAACCCTCGTCCAGCTTCTGGGCAACCTCGCGCTGCTTGGCCGCGAAATTCTCCATCTCCCGGTTCTTCAGTGCGCGAACCGGAATGACCGGAAGCCTGGGATCAATCTGGACCGACGGGATGGCGTCGCGGGCAGAAGCGCGGATGAAGGCCTTCTTGAAATTGGGGTGGGCGATACTCTCATGGGCACATACGAACCGGGTGCCCAGCTGGACGCCGACAGCGCCCATTTCCAGATAGGCCGCGATCGCCTCGCCGCGGCCGATGCCACCGGCGACAAACACCGGTATCGCCGAGGCCACATCGGGAAGAATTTCCTGGCAGAGCACGCTGGTCGAGACTGGCCCGATGTGGCCGCCCGCCTCCATGCCCTCGATCACCAGCGCGTCCGCGCCGGAGCGGATCAGCTTTTTTACAAGGGCAAGCGCAGGTGCAAAGGCGACGAGCTTTGCGCCGTTCTTCTTGATGCGCTCGATTGCCCCGCCCGGGGGAAGGCCGCCGGCGAGGACCACATGGCCCACCTCGTGCCGGGCGCAGACATCGATCAGCTCGCCGAGCTGGGGATGCATGGTAATGAGGTTAACGCCGAACGGCTTGTCGGTAAGCTTCTTCGTCCCGGCGATCTCGGAGTCGAGCAGCTCGGGCGACATGGCGCCGCAGGCGATGACCCCGAACCCGCCCGCGTTGGAAATCGCGGCCACCAGGTTGCGTTCGCTGACCCAGCTCATCGCCCCGCCGAGGATCGCCCACTCGGTACCGAGGAAGGCGGTACCACGCGCCATCAGCTCCTTCAGGCGGATCATCCCGGCATCGCCATGGACGGAGCGGGCTTCAGCGATCATGCCTTCACCGCTCACGCGACCGTCTCCCCGAGAGGATCGCGCTCCGCGTCGAGACCATAGGCGGTGTGCAGGACTCTCACTGCGAGCTCCATATATTCCTCCGGGATGAGCACGCTTACCTTGATCTCACTGGTGGTGATCGCGAGGATATTGATGCCTCGCTCGGCGAGCGTCTGGAACATGGTCGCCGCGATCCCGGCATTGGAGCGCATCCCGACGCCGACCGCGCTTACCTTGACCACCCCGGTGTTGGTCAGCACCTCGTCAAAGCCGATCTCTTCCCTTGCCTTGTTGAGGGCAGCCACGCTGTGGGCCAGCGATGGGCCGGGAACGGTAAAGGTGAGGACGCTTTTCTCGCCCGGGCGCGGCACGCTCTGGACGATCATGTCGACGTTGATGCCCGCGGCCGCGAGCGGCGCGAAAATGGCCGCGACGGTTCCGGGGCGGTCGGGGAGACCGGTCAGGGTCACCATCGACTCGTTACGGTCGAGGGCGATCCCGGTGATGACATTCCGTTCCATGTCACTTTCCTCAATTGCATCATCACCCACGATAAGGGTGCCGGGGCCTTCCTCGAACGAGGAAAGCACGGTCAGGGGCATGTTGTAGCGCATCGCGAGGCCGACCGAGCGGGTCTGGAGGACCTTGGCGCCGACGCTGGCAAGCTCGAGCATCTCCTCATAGGTGACCTTGTCGAGCTTTCGGGCCTGGGGAACGATCCTCGGGTCGGTCGTATAGACACCGTCGACGTCCGTATAGATGTCGCAGCGGTCGGCTTTCATCGCCGCCGCCAGCGCGACCGCCGACGTGTCGGAGCCGCCCCGCCCGAGAGTCGCAAGGGCTCCATCGCTGGTGATGCCCTGGAACCCGGGGATGACGGCGATGCCGCCGCCATCGAAGACTTTTTCGAGAACGTCGACATCGATGTTCTCGATGAGCGCAGCAGCATGGCCGGACGCCCGGATCGGGAGCTGCCAGCCCATGTAGCTCTTGGCGTTGAGGCCCATGCCCTGGAGCGTGATTGCAAGGAGGCCGCTCGTCACCTGTTCGCCGCTTGCAACGACCACGTCATATTCGCGCGGGTCGTAAAGCGGTGCCGCTTCCTTGCACAGCTGGACCAGCCGGTCGGTCTCTCCGGCCATTGCAGAAACGACCACAGCGACCTGGTTGCCGGCTTCGACCTCTCGTTTCACGCGGTTGGCGACGGCCCGGATGCGCTCGATGCCGGCCATCGAGGTCCCGCCGAATTTCATCACGATTCGTGCCATGCGGCGGTTTCATCTTTCTTCGTGGCCCAACTGGCGGCCTGCTGTTAGGGAGAGGCCATGGCTAAGACAAGCATCGTGGACCGGGAAGCCCGTCATTTTGGCGAACTGGCCGCCGACTGGTGGGACCCCTCGGGCAAGTCAGCCATGCTCCACAAGCTCAACCCCGTGCGCCTTGGCTACGTCCGCGACATGATCGACCAGCACTGGCAGGCCGACGAGCATGGCTTCAAGCCTCTTGCCGGCAAGAAGGCACTCGACGTCGGCTGCGGCGCCGGGCTCCTGGCCGAGCCGCTGGCAAGGCTCGGGGCCGAAGTGACGGCAATCGACGCGGCCCCGCAATGCATCGACGTCGCCAAGGACCATAGCGCCGGCCAGGGCCTGGCAATCGACTATCGCAATGCCGCGGTCGAGGAGGTCGATGGACAGTATGACCTTGTCACCGCGATGGAGGTCATAGAGCATGTCGCCGACCCGGCTGAGTTCGTGGCCCAGCTTGCAAAGCGGCTTGCCCCCGGCGGCCTCATGATCCTCTCGACGCCCAACCGGACGGCCTGGTCCAAGCTGCTAACCATCACTCTCGCGGAGGGGCTTGGCCGTATCCCGAAGGGCACGCACGACTTCGAAAAATTCATCGACCCCGACCAGATGAGAGGCCTTCTTGCTGCCGCGGGACTCGAGGTCATCGATTTCGAGGGAATTGCCCTGTCCCCGACGCGAGGCCTTCACCTCTCCGAGAACCTCAACCTCAACTATCTGGTGGCAGCAAAGCGCGCCTGAAGGGGCAGTCCAGGGCGGCTCGTTCGGCCCGCTTAGAAATCCACCTTGTCGTAGTGCGAAGGCGGGACGATCACTTCCATCCTTTCGCCCAGTAGCGGGCGGAATGCCGGGCGGGACTTCATGACCGCATACCAGTCCTTGGTTTGCTTGTGGCCGCGCCAGTCGAGGGCGCCGAGATAATCGACCACGCTGAGATGGGCAGCGGCCGTGAAGTCGGCGAGGCTCAGGCCCGCTCCCGCGATCCACCGGCGATGGTCGAGCAGATAGTCCATATAGTCGAGGTGGCCGTTCGCGATCCGCATTGCCTCCCGCAAGACCCGGGTGTCGGGACTTTCCCGGCTGACCAGCCTCTTTCGCATGCGTTCGTGCATCAGTGGCTCGACCACTTCACGATAGAGCTTCTCGTCGAACCATTCGGTCAGGCGCCTGATCTCTGCCCTGGCGACGGCATTGCCATGGATCATCGGCATCTTGTCGACGGTCTCGTCGAAATATTCGACGATTGGCTGGCTTCCAATCAGCGCGATGCCGGCGGTCGAGTCGACCAGCACCGGCGTTTCCCCGGCCGGGTTGAGGTCGATGAACTCGTCGCGACGCTCCCAGGGGTTCTCGCGCACGAGCTCATGAGCGACGCCTTTCTCGCCGAGAACGAGGCGTACCTTGCGTGAAAATGGACAAAGGGGGAATTGGAACAGCTGCCACATGGAAGGGCCAGCTTTAGCGAGGGTGGCAAATCAGTCCACCGTCCGGCCAGAAAATTTAAGGCCTCAGCGCCGGGGATAGCCGGGGTCGGGAAGATTTGCCGCCCGGCGCTCGATCTCCCGCTCGATATTTTCAAGCGACTCCATGATGGTCGGCAGCGAATCCACCAGCGCCCGCGTCATCGCCTGCATCTGTCGCCCGGAGGCGCTGACCCTCGCTTCGACCTCGCGCGCCGCTTCCGGCCCACCGACATGGTCACCGAGCTTCCTCTTCCGGTCCTCGGCGCTGGGTTCGCGTCCCTCGACCGCCGCTTCCAGTTCGCCCACCGGCATGTCGAGCAGTGAGCGGGTAAGCGCGCCCATCATCCTGCCAAGCTGGTCGGCCACGGCGGGATCGGAAAGCTCGGCAGGGAGATTTTGCCGCCCGGGTGCCGCGAGCGCGGGAGCAGGGACAAGCATCAGCGGCAGCAGCAGCCAGGATGCGCGCATTTCTTCTCTCCTTCGAGTCGCCCCCGAGGATGGGAATTATCGCCGCCGGGTCAATGGCTTGGTGCCTAGCGCGCCATGAGCCACAGCAGCGCGGCGGAGCCGGCAATGATCCGGTACCAGGCGAAAGGCGCGAAACCGTAGCGCTGGATGACCGACACAAATGCCTTCACCACGATCACCGCGACCACGAAGGAAACGAGGCTTCCAAGCAGGATCCAGCCGCCCATGCCCGGCTCCATCGTTGCCCCGTGCTTCCAAAGCTGGAGGATGGTCGCGCCCGAGAGCGTCGGGACGGCAAGGAAGAAGCTGAACTCGGCGGCAGTCTTGCGATCAACCCCCATGGCCATTGCCCCGAGAATGGTGGCACCCGAACGGCTGACGCCGGGGATCATCGCGAGGCACTGTACCAGGCCGATGCCAATCGAATGGCCAAGGGTCACGTTGGCAACGCCGCCGCGATCGGTCGGCTTTGCCCACCATTCCACCAGCAGTATGGCAAAGCCGCCGAGGATCAGGGACACGGCGACGACCAGCGCATTGCCTAGCAGGAGCTCGATCTGGTCGCCGATGGCAAGGCCGATGACCACCGCCGGAACGAAGGCAACCAGCAGGTTGCGCACGAAGGCGAAGGCCGACGGCTCGCGTTGCCACATCCCGATCAGCACGTCACGAAAGGTTCGCCAGTAAAGCACCAGGATCGCAAGGATTGCGCCGGGCTGGATCGCTATGTTGAACAGCGCCCATTTGTCGGCGTCATAGCCGAGGAGCTCGGTGGCGAGGATGAGGTGGCCCGTCGAGCTGACCGGCAGATATTCGGTGACACCCTCGACAATGCCGAGGATGATGACGAGCATGATGATTGGCATGCGGCTCTAGCCTGCGGACTGGTATTCATGGCGGATGGCGAAGCGCCCGCCCTTGCGGAAACGGCCCAGCCATTCCGGGGCCACGACGGCGAGAGGCGTCGGCGTGATGCCAAAGCCCTCGAGGCCTGGAAGCTTGCCGCTCGGGACATTGTCCCGCTGGAGCATCAGCCACTGGTCAGTGCTGAGCGGCGCTCCGGGAAGAAAGCCAAGGGACGCGATCGCCGAGGCGAGAAAGTCGGGGACATCGACCAGGGCGGGTTGCTTGTCTGCCATGTCGGCGACCTGCTCGTTGATCTCGCGCATGGTCAGTATCTCGGGGCCGGCAAGTTCATAGGTCTTGCCGCCGTGGCTCTGGGGGTCGAGCGCTGCCTGGGCGATTGCCTGGCCAAGATCACGGACGAACAGTGGCTGGAATCGGGTGTCGGGCGCGATGACTGGCAGAACCTTGAACCGCGCGAGCGAGGCGAAGCGGTTGGTGAACTGGTCTTCCGGGCCGAATACGACACTCGGCCGGATGATGGTGCACCGCGGAAAGGCATCGCGAACTGCCAGCTCGCCGAGACCCTTGGTCCGCCCATATTCGCTGTCACTCTCGGGGTCGGCGCCAATTGCACTTACGTGGACGAAGGCGCTGGCGCCCGCTGCCCTGGCGGCCTCGGCGAGCTTGCGCGCGCCCTCGACGTGGACCAGTTCCAGCCGGCCCTTGAAAATCCCGACGAGGTTGATGACCGCACTGGCACCATCAACGGCGCGGGCGATGGTTTCGGGACGCTCGAGGTCAGCGGCAACGGCAGCAAATTGGCCGACTGACCCGAGTGGCTGGAGATACCATGCCTTGCGGGGATGGCGTTCCGCCACGCGGAGCCGAGCGCCTGCCTTCAATAATGTTTCGCAGACATATCGGCCGATAAAGCCGCCTCCTCCAAACACGGTGACAAGGGGCGGACTGCCTGGATTTCTCATTGATCGTCGGTCCTTGCGGGATGCGCCGTTGAATCGGCGAAGTCCTTGGGCCAAGCAGCCCTCCCTGACAAGGGGTGCTGACGCCCGCGTTGGGATCGTCCGCGGTGGGGCCATGTCGCTGTTGACAGAATCATCTGCTGCCCTCTAAGCGCCGCGACCTACCGGCATTAAGATGCACCTGTGCCCAGGTGGCGGAATTGGTAGACGCACCGTCTTCAGGTGGCGGCGCTCGAAAGGGCGTGGAGGTTCGAGTCCTCTCCTGGGCACCATTTCGGCATTTCTCGCTGCTCCTCCTCCATGCAGGTAACGCCGCCTGACATTTCACGTGCGCATCAAAGCGAACCTAAAACGGAAAGGAGCGGCCTGCACGCGCCTGTAAAGCGTGCCTCGCGTTGTTTGTGCGGTTGGAATCGACTGGGCAGCGACGAGTAATTGCAACCGTGGGGGGCAGCCTAGCCCAAATGCAGTCCTTGGAGTGGAGGCGTGGCCGCATAGGGGCGGACTTATGTGATAAAACGCATGTTAGTGATTTATGTGATTTATAACATAATAGTTCATTATGTGGAAAATCGCATATTGGGATTTTATGCGATTTGTGACATATGGGGATCCGGAGGGCCGATACATGTTTCAGATCATCCGTTCCCCGCTGCAACTGGGAGCACTCATCCGAAATGCGCGCAGGGAAAGAGCTTGGACCCAACACGACCTTGCCGCGCTCACCGGTCTGCGACAGGAACTCATATCGCGCATCGAGACGGGACACGAAGGCACCAAGCTATCGTCGATCCTGTCGCTCTTTGCCGTCCTTGAGCTGGATCTGGCTGTCGAGCAGCGTAATTCCAGCAACACGCAAAGCATCGAGGATATCTTCTGATGCCACGCCGCAGGGCCCACGCGCCGCTAGACGTGTACATCAACGGCAGACTTGTCGGCTATCTCGCCAAGGAGAATGACGGGGCCATTCGGTTCGCGTATGCTGAGCCGTGGCTGGAATGGCAGCACGCCTTCGCCATCTCCCTGTCCCTCCCACTGCGCCCCACACCATATGTCGGCGCCCCCGTCGCCGCAGTCTTCGACAACCTGCTGCCCGACAGTGCCGACGTCCGCAGGAGGGTTGCCGAGCGGACCGGTGCCGCGGGAACCGACGCCTACAGCCTTCTCGAGGAGATCGGCCGGGACTGCGTGGGGGCGATGCAGTTCCTTCATGCTGGCGATCAACCCGGCGATCTCAAGGATATCAAGGGCGAACCAGTCTCAGAAGCTGAGATCGAGCACATTCTTGCCAATCTCGCATGGGCGCCCCTCGGGATGGAGGCAGAACAGGAGTTTCGCATCTCCGTCGCCGGCGCGCAGGAGAAGACAGCGCTGCTGTACCGTAAGGACACCTGGCTGCGCCCTACCGGTACAACTCCGACGACTCACCTCCTCAAACCCCAACTCGGGCAGATTCCGACGGCCTTCGGAACTATCGACATGGCTGCCAGCGTCGACAACGAGCATTATTGCCTTACGCTGCTCGAGGAATTCGGTCTCAAGGTTGCAACGCCCACG
>JAJJPO010000079.1:0-4854 GCA_032907585.1 Sphingomonas sp.
TGGTCCACATCAACCGCGTCTCGAAGACGGTGAAGGGCGGCAAGCGCTTCGGCTTTGCAGCGCTGGTCGTGGTTGGCGACGGCAAGGGCCGCGCGGGCTTTGGCCATGGCAAGGCCCGCGAAGTGCCGGAAGCCATTTCCAAGGCGACCGCTGCTGCCAAGAAGGCGATGGTTCGCGTTCCCCTGAAGGACGGCCGCACGCTCCACCATGATGGCAAGGGCCATTTCGGTGCGGGCCGGGTGACCCTCCGCTCGGCTCCCTCGGGTACCGGCATCATCGCCGGCGGTCCGATGCGCGCCGTGTTCGAGAGCCTCGGGGTCGCCGACGTCGTCACCAAGTCGGTCGGCACGTCCAACCCCTACAACATGATCCGGGCGACCTTCGAGGCGCTCAAGGAACAGACCAGCCCGCGCTCGGTCGCTCAGCGCCGTGGCAAGAAGGTCGCCGACCTTCTCGGCCGTGGTGGCCTTGGCGAGCGCGAGGCCGAAGCGGCCGCCGAAGCGGTCACGGAGTAATCGATCATGGCGAAGATCAAGATCACGCAGGTCGGCTCGCCGATCCGCCGTCACAAGACCCAGCGCGCGACCCTGGTCGGCCTGGGCCTCAACAAGATGCATCGCACGGTTGAGGTCGAGGCTACCCCGGAAGTGCTTGGGCAGGTGCGTAAAGTCGCGCACCTCCTGAAGGTGGTGGAGGCCTAAAGGCTGCCATCATGCCCGCTTCACATGAGCGGGCATCCGTTTCCGGGACAATGCGCGAACCGGCGAACGGGCCATAGCGATCCTACAAGGGCCCATCACCTCGAGATGGCACTGGGCCCGTTAAAAGCGAGTGCAAGGACATGACCATCAAGATCAACGACCTCCGCGACAACCCGGGCGCCCGCAAGGACCGGGTCCGCGTCGGCCGCGGCATCGGCTCGGGCCTGGGCAAGACCTCGGGCCGCGGCCAGAAGGGCCAGAAGAGCCGCTCGGGCGTTTCCATCAAGGGTTTCGAGGGCGGCCAGATGCCGCTCCACATGCGGCTCCCGAAGCGCGGCTTCAACAATATCTTCGCCAAGGACTATGCCGAGGTGAACCTCGGCGTGGTCCAGAAGCTGATCGATGCTGGAAAGCTCGACGCCAAGAAGCTGGTCGACCATGAGGCGCTGAAGGCCGCCGGCGTGGCACGCGGCGGCAAGGACGGCGTTCGCCTGCTTGCCAAGGGCGAGTATAGCGCCAAGGCGAGCTTCAAGGTTGCCGGCATTTCCAAGTCTGCCCGCGAGGCGGTCGAGAAGGCCGGCGGCAGCGTCGAGCTCATCGAGCGCAAGGACCCCGCGGCGCTTGCAGCCGCCAAGAAGGGCACCGCCAAGGCAAAGAAGGCTTAAAGGGCTTTCGTCGCAAGAGGGCTTCGCAACGGCCTACCAATGACTATATCGGGCGGCGGGGGGCTTTTGCAGGCCCGTCGCCGCCTGAACTTTTCTAGGGAACATCGATGGCATCCGCAGCCGAACAACTGGCCGCCAATATTTCGCTTTCGACCTTCGCCAAGGCGACCGAGCTCAAGAAGAGGCTCTGGTTCACGCTTGGCGCGCTGGTCCTGTTCCGGCTGCTCTCCTTCGTTCCAATCCCCGGCATCGACCCGCGCGCTCTCGCGTCTTTGTTCCAGACGCAGCAGGGCGGGGTGCTCGACTTCTTCAATACTTTCTCGGGCGGAAGCCTCGAGCGCATGTCGATCATCGCGCTCGGCGTCATGCCCTACATCACCGCGTCGATCGTCGTTCAGCTCGCCGGCTCGCTCTACGAGCCATGGAAGGCGCTGAAGAAGGAAGGCGAGACCGGGCGCAAGAAGCTGAACCAGTATACGCGCTACCTCACCGTCGCGCTGACCACGGTCCAGGGCTATTTCATCGCCGTCGGCCTCGAGGGCCTTGGCGCCACCCAGGGCATCGCCGCGGTGGTGGAGCCGGGACCGCTGTTCCGCGTCGCCGCGACCGTCAGCCTCGTCGGCGGCACATTGTTCCTGATGTGGATCGGCGAGCAGATCACCAGCCGCGGCATCGGTAACGGCGTTTCGCTCATCATCATGGCGGGCATCGTCGCCTCGCTTCCCAAGACCATTGCACAGCTGTTCGAAGGTGGCCGCAGCGGGACGATGGACCCGGTCGTGGTGCTCGGCATTGTCGCCGCCGTCATCGGCCTCGTCCTCTTCATCTGCTTCGTCGAGCGGGCCCAGCGGCGCGTTCTCATCCAGTATCCCAAGCGGCAGACCGCGAGGGGCATGATGCAGCAGGAGCGCAGCCACCTTCCGCTGAAGCTCAACACCGCCGGCGTCATCCCGCCAATCTTCGCTTCCTCGCTGCTCCTGATGCCGCTCACCGTGCTCCAGTTCAGCGGCGCCAACGCCGCTGCGCCGGACAGCAACACCAGCGAGATACTGATCACCATCAGCACCTATCTCCAGCATGGAGCGCCGCTCTACCTGTCGCTCTACGCGGCCGGCATCGCCTTCTTCTGCTTCTTCTACACTGCTGTTCAGTTCAACAGCGAGGAAACGGCCGAGAATCTGAAGCGCCACGGCGGCTTCATCCCGGGCATCCGCCCGGGCAAGGCAACCGAGCAATATTTCGACTATCTTCTGAACCGCATCACCGTCATCGGCGCCGCCTACCTGGTGCTGATCTGCCTCATCCCGGAGATCGCTCTCAGCCAGGCAGGCATTGCCTTCTACCTCGGCGGGACCAGCCTCCTCATCGTCGTCAACGTGACGATGGACACGGTGAGCCAGATCCAAAGCCACTTGATTGCGCACCAATATGGCGATTTGATCAAGAAGGCGAAGTTGAAGGGCGGTCGCCGCCGCTAAGGGCCGGCGACAAGCCCCAGGGGAGTATTCGACAAGTGGACATCATCCTGCTGGGCCCTCCGGGTGCGGGCAAGGGAACCCAGGCGAAGCGGCTCGAGCAGAGCCGCGGAATGATCCAGCTGTCGACCGGCGACATGCTGCGCGCCGCCCGGGAAGCGGGAACGCCAGTGGGCCTTCGCGTCCGCGAGGTGATGGACCGCGGCGAGTTGGTGAGCGATGCCATTGTCTCTGCACTGATCGGCGAGCATCTCGACCGTGCCCGCGACCAGGGAGCCATTTTCGATGGCTATCCGCGCACCCGTCACCAGGCGGAAGCACTGGAAATTCTTCTCGGCGAGCGCGGTCGGACCCTTGCCCATGTGATCGAGCTGGTCGTCGACGAGGAAATGCTGGTCGAGCGCATCACCGGGCGCTTCACCTGCTGCACCTGCGGCGCCGGCTATCATGACCGCTTCCACATGCCCAAGGTCGAAGGGACGTGCGATGTCTGCGGCGGCCACGAGTTCAAGCGGCGCCCGGACGATAATGAGCAGACGGTCCGGACCCGCCTTGCCGAATATCGCGCCAAGACCGCGCCAATCCTTCCCTATTATGAGGAAAAGGGCCTCGTCAGGCGGGTTGATGGCATGGCCAGCGTCGATGAAGTCGCTGCTGCAATAGACGCCATTCTCGACGGCTAGGAAAAAGCGCGTACAAGGCTCTTCCAAGGGAGGCATGCCGATGCGCTTTTTAACACTGGCAGCACTGATGCTCATGTCCGAGCCGGCCAGCGCGGCCGTGGTGTCCGCCGACGAAAATGGCTATGAATGCGAGAGCAGCGGCAGCCTCGTCGTGCCGCAAGCCGAGGCCTATGAAGCCTTTGGCAAGGTCGGCCAGTGGTGGAATCCCGAGCATACCTATTCCGGTGATGCCAAGCGCATGAACCTTGCCCTTCGCCCGGGCGGCTGCTTTTGCGAGCCGCTCGAAGGAGGCGGCGGGATCGAGCATATGCGGGTGACCTACCTCCAGCCTGGCGAGAGGATCGTCCTTACCGGGAGCCTCGGCCCACTGCTTTACGAGGCAACCAGCGGGGTCATGGACGTCAAGGTCGAGCGCATTGCCGGCGGCTCGAAGGTCACCATGAACTATCGCGTCTCGGGTTTCGCGAATGGCGGCGCAGCCAAGATGGCGCCGCTCGTCGACCAGGTCCTTGCCGACCAGCTGAAGCGCTTTCGTGTCTATGCGGCAGGCGGCGCGCCGAGGCGCTAGGCCCGGACGAGGGTTACCGTTCGCCACCCCGGTGTCGTCGCGGTCGGCATATGGTCTTCGTAAGAAACCTCGCGCCAGCGTTCCGAGGATCTGAGGTCGGGCATGGACACATCGCCGTCTATCTCGGCGATGACCTCGGTCAGTTCGATCCTGTCCGCGATCGGTTCAAACAGCTCGAATATTGCAGCGCCGCCGATCACCGAGATTGGGGCATCGCCTGCCGCCTTGATGGCGCTGTCGACATCATGGACGACCTCCGCCCCGACCGCGCTCCAATGAGGGTCGCGCGTAAGAACGACGTGCCGGCGGCCCGGGAGGATTCCGGGCAGGCTATCGAAGGTCTTCCTTCCCATGATCATCACCGAGCCCATGGTAAGCTGCTTGAAGCGCTTGAGGTCGCCTGGGATATGCCAGGGAAGCTTGCCCTCCTTGCCGATGACGCCGTTGATCGCGCGGGCAACGACGATGGTGATCGGTGGATTGGCCATGGTCCAACGACCTTGCCTCATGCGCGGCGCTTTGCAAAGGCTGGGCGGATGGACCGTGCCGACCCCGCGCTGCCTGCTTTCCTTGCCGCAAGGGATGGTTTCCGGCGATTGGTGGGCGGCATGAACGCAAAAATGGTCGCGCCATGAGCCAGGCTGAACTCATCAAGGAAGCGCTCGACCGGTTCGGGCCAAAGTCGGTACTGACGGAAAGCGCCGACATAGAGCCATGGCTGACTGACTGGCGAGGGCGCTGGCATGGAAAATCAGCTGCAAT
>JAJJPO010000080.1:0-4756 GCA_032907585.1 Sphingomonas sp.
AAGCCGCGCGTGGTCCCGGCGGGCGAACCTACGCGTATGCCGCTGGTCTGGACAGGCGGCAGCGGGTCGAATGGCACGCCGTTCTTGTTGCAGGTGATACCGGCATGCTCGAGGCTCTGGTCGGCATCCTTTCCGGTGAGACCGAGCGGCCTCAGGTCGACCAGCGCCAGGTGGGTGTCGGTGCCTCTCGCAACGAGGTCCGCGCCGCGTTCCTTGAGGCGGTTGGCAAGGGTCTGGGCGTTGCGGATCACTGCCTTCGCATAGCTCTTGAAGCCCGGCTCAAGCGCTTCGCCGAAGGCCACCGCCTTCGCCGCGATGACGTGCATCAGCGGGCCGCCCTGGAGCCCGGGGAACACCGCTGAATTGATCTTCTTGGCGATTGCCTCGTCATCGGTCAGCACCATCCCCCCGCGCGGGCCGCGGAGGGTCTTGTGGGTCGTGGTCGTGACGACATGCGCATGGCCAAAGGGTGTCGGGTGTTCGCCGGCGGCGACGAGGCCTGCAAAATGGGCCATGTCGACCATCAGGTAGGCGCCGACCTCATCCGCTATCTCGCGAAAACGGGCAAAATCGAGGTGGCGAGGATAGGCCGAGCCACCGGCAATGATGAGTTTTGGCTTATGTTCACGGGCGAGCGTTGCGACCTCGTCGAAATCGACCAGGTGGTCGTCCGGGCGGACCCCGTACTGGACGGCGTTGAACCATTTGCCCGATTGGGCCGGGGGGGCGCCATGAGTTAGGTGGCCGCCAGCTGCGAGGCTCATTCCCATGATCGTCTCGCCGGGCTTCAGGAGCGCCATCATCACGGCGCCGTTGGCCTGGGCACCGGAGTGCGGCTGGACGTTGGCGAAGCCGCAACCGAACAGCTTCTTTGCCCGCTCGATGGCAAGGGTCTCGACCGAGTCTGAGGGCTCGCAGCCCTGGTAATAGCGCCGGCCAGGGTATCCTTCCGCATATTTGTTGGTGAGCACCGAGCCCTGGGCCTCGAGGACCGCCCTGCTGACGATATTCTCCGACGCAATCAGCTCGATCTGGTCCTGTTCGCGGCGCAGCTCGGCCCCGATCGCGTCGGCGACGGCCGGGTCCGCGTCCTTCAGCCGGCGGGTGAAGAAACCGGCGGGCTGGACTTCACTTAGTGGGATCGAGGGTGCTTCGGGCGCAGTGGCCATCAGTCGCTTTCCTGCAAAAGGGTAGAGAGCTGGTCGACTCGGCGCTGGTGACGCCCGCCGGCAAATTGAGTGCCAAGAAACGCCTGGACACATGCCTTGGCCATGTCCTGGCCGACCAGCCGTGCTCCGAGCGCGAGCACATTGGCATCATTATGCTCACGGGCGAGGGCGGCGGAGAGCGGGTCATCGACCCTCGCGCAGCGGCAGGCAGGGTTCCGGTTGACCGCGATCGAGATGCCGATGCCGGAGCCGCAGACAACCACCCCGCGCTCCGCCTCACCGTCGGCGATTGCCTCGGCAAGCCTCCTGCCGAAGTGTGGATAGTCGACGCTGTCCGGCCCGTTGGTTCCAAGGTCAAGGACCTGGTGACCAGCTTCGCGCAGCCAGGAGGCGAGTTCGTCCTTCAGCTGGTATCCAGCGTGGTCGGCGGCAAGGGCTATGATCATGGCACCCGTGCCTAGGCCAATGAGCCAAGATTCGCCACCCTCAAAGCCGGTTTGGAGGCGCAAGGTCGGGGCCGTCTGCCGCGCCGCGCGGTCCGGGCTTCTGCCGCCGCCGGCGGAAACGAGGTGCGGGCGGGGCTGACGGAGCAGGAAATTGCCTGCTAGTCAGCCCGTCATGCAGCCCGACTCTTCTACCGATCTCATCATCGATACGCCTTTCGATAGCGCTCTTTCGGAGCGCTATCTCGTCTATGCGCTCTCGACGATCACGGCGCGCTCGCTCCCCGATGTCCGCGACGGCCTGAAACCGGTCCATCGCCGGCTGCTCTGGGCAATGCGGCTGCTTCGGCTCGATCCTGCGTCGGCCTACAAGAAATGCGCCCGCGTCGTCGGTGACGTGATCGGCAAATATCATCCCCACGGGGACCAGTCAGTCTACGATGCAATGGTTCGTCTCGCGCAGGACTTTGCGCTGCGCTACCCGCTGGTCGACGGCCAGGGCAATTTCGGCAACATCGATGGCGATAACGCCGCGGCTTACCGTTACACGGAAGCGAGGCTAACCCGCACCGCCGAGCGGCTGATGGCCGGCATCGACGAAGGCACGGTCGACTATCGCCCGACCTACAATGGCGAGGAAGAGGAACCGGAAGTTTTCCCGGGCCTGTTTCCCAACCTCCTTGCCAATGGCGCCAGCGGCATCGCGGTAGGCATGGCGACCAGCATCCCGCCGCATAATGTTGGCGAGCTGATCGAGGCCGCGACCCATCTCGTCGACAGTCCGCATGCCGACGATCGGGCGCTCATGGACTTCGTGTCGGGACCCGACTTTCCTACCGGCGGAGTCCTCGTCGACAGCCGCGAGACAATCGCGGCGGCCTATGCCACCGGTCGAGGCTCGTTCCGGCTTCGCGCCAGGATCGAGGTGGAAAAGGAAAAGGGCGGGGGCTGGCACCTCGTCGTCCACGAGATCCCTTACGGCGTCCAGAAGGGGAAGCTCATCGAGCAGATCGCGGACCTCATCGCCAACAAGAAGCTGCCAATCCTTGCCGACGTACGCGACGAGAGTGCCGAGGAAGTCCGGATCGTTCTCGAGCCAAGGTCCCGCACGGTCGATCCGGAGCTCTTGCTGGAAAGCCTGTTCAAGCTGACTGAGCTCGAGGTGCGCTTCCCGCTCAACCTCAACGTGCTCGACAGCAACCGGACGCCGGGAGTGATGAGCCTCAAGCAGGCGCTGCTGGCCTGGCTCGAGTTCCAGATCGAGGTGCTGGTCCGCCGGGCGCAGACGAGGATCGGCAAGATCACGGACCGGCTCGAGCTGCTCGAAGGCTTCCTCATCGCCTTCCTCAACCTCGACCGCGTCATCGAGATCATCCGGACGGAGGACGAACCCAAGCAGGTGATGATGGCGGAGTTCGGGCTGAATGACCGCCAGGCCGAGGCCATCCTCAACATGCGGCTTCGCCAGTTGCGCAAGCTGGAGGAAATGGAAATCGGCAAGGAGCGGGACGCGCTTGCCAAGGAGCGGGACGAACTCGAAAAGCTGGTCCAGAGCCCGGCCCGCCAGCGTACCCGGCTGAAGCGCGACCTTGCCGCCCTCAGGGAAGCCTATGCGGCGGACGAACGGCGAACACTTGTCGAGGAACAGGCGCCGGCGCGCGAGCTCGACTGGACCCAGATGATCGAAAAGGAGCCGATCACTGTCATCCTGTCCCAGCGCGGCTGGATCCGGGCGATGAAGGGACATGTGGCGCTTGGCGAGATCAGCGATCTCAAGTGGCGGGAAGGGGATGGGCCGCACCTCGCGTTTCACGCCCAGACCACCGATCGGCTGCTGGTCGCGGCAGACAATGGCCGTGTCTATACGCTGGGCGGTGACAAGCTGCCGGGCGGGCGCGGCTTTGGCGAGCCTATCCGGCTCAGCATCGACCTCGATGCAGAGTGCGAGATCGTCGCGATGTTCGTCGTGCGCCCCGACTTGAGGATGCTCGCTGCAAGCTCGGACGGCCGCGGGTTCGTCACCAACGGCGATGCGGTCCTGGCAGAAACGCGCAAGGGCAAGCAGCTTATGAACCTCAGGCCGAAGGCCAGGATGAGCGTCCTGAAACCCGTTCCCGCCGAGGCGGACTCGGTGGCCGTCATCGGCGAAAACCGGAAGATGCTTGTCTTCAAGCTCGACGAGCTTCCGGAACTCGGCCGTGGCTCTGGCGTCCAGCTGCAGCGCTATCGCGACGGCGGCCTGTCGGACGCCATGGCCTTCTCGCTCGGTGACGGCATCAGCTGGCCACTTGGCGGGGAGAGTGGCCGGATCCGTTCCGAGACCGACCTGACGCCGTGGCGGGCCATTCGCGGTGCATCCGGCCGCATCGCTCCGAACGGCTTTCCGCGGTCCAATCGCTTCGAACCGGTACCCACCGAGCCCCAGCAATCCTCCTGATCGCTTCGGCGGGCGTGAGGCTCGTTACCCTGTCGTGACACTCCGTTAACCTGTCTCGTTTAATCCGGACGCATGCAGGCTGCAGCAAACCGCTTGGCCGCGCCCTCGAGCGCGAGTCCTGCGGTCCCGGATCGAGGTCAACACGTTCGCTCGTCTGCGGACGATAGCGCGCTGCTCGGCGCGCTCCCCATTGCTGCCGGCATCTTTGGTCTTCGCGACGGCGGACTGTGGATCCACGCGCTCAACTGGCGCTTCCTTGCACTGTTTGGATGCGAGCCCGGTCCCGAGGGCTTTCAGAAGGCCTTTGTGCGCTACAAGGACAGCGAGGGCGGGACATTTGTCCAGTCCTATCTCGCCAACATGGCCGAGGCAGCAGACGAGCTAGACCTCTCGGATGGCGACGGCCCCTCGAAACGCTTCCTGAAATTCAAGCTGGCGCCGCTCGATCCCTGTCCGCTCGGCGAGCCGCGCTGCCTGCTGAGCGTCGTCGATCGCACCGTCGAGGTACAGGCTGAGAATAATCTCAGGGCCGAGATGCTTCGCGACAGCCTTACGGGGCTTCCGAATCGGCTGTCCTTCACTGAGACCATAGAGGCAAGGGGCGAGGACCCGCGCCAGCAGGACCATGCCGTCCTAGTCATCGACATGCTCCGGTTCAGCCGGATCAACGAATCGATGGGCAGCCTCGCGGGCGACGAGCTGCTCAT
>JAJJPO010000081.1:0-4670 GCA_032907585.1 Sphingomonas sp.
GCGCGTGCATCCCGCTGCGTCCGGCGGCCACGCCGACGAGCACGTAGATGCCGGCGCCGATGGTGACCCCTACGCCATAAAGGACGGCATGAAGTAGCGTCAGCCTTCTTGCCAGCCCAATCCGATCGTCCTCGCTGCCGTTCAAGCCTTCCCCCGTTTTTTGTGCCTACCGCCATTGAAGATGCCCGCTCCTTGGCAAGATCGACCGGGGACAGGCGAGGATGATCAACGACAATGAACCAAGGGACGCCCTGCCGCTAGGCGCCGGATCGAGAAGATGCTTGCCCTTTCCCGCTTTCGCGTGGGCGGGGCTTCGGCAGTTCGGTCTTGCTAGGCGAGACTGGGCACCTGGATACGGTGAATGGTCCCGCGCTCGCCAGAGGAGATGACGTGGCTTGCTCCAAGCTGCCGGACGAAAGTCTCGATGAGCTTGCTCCCGAGCCCGGCACTTGCACCGCTTATCGGCTGGCATCCGTTCGCCGGGTTGCCAAGGCCGCAGCCATCGTCGCCGACGACCAGCTCGACTCCTCCGTCTCGAGCCCGCGAGGAGACGCGGATCGTGCCGCTTTCCCGGTCAGGAAAGGCGTGCTTCAGCGAGTTTGTAATGAGCTCGTTGACGATGATCGAGATCTCGATGGCCTTGTCCGCGCTGACCGGCACTTCCTCGACATCGCAATTGACGGTGACGCCGTCACCGACCAGGCCACGCTCGACCTGGGTGCACAGCCTTCGCAGATGGTCTCCAAGGCGAACCTGCCTCAGGTCCTCACTGCGGTGTGCAAGCTGCTGAGACACGAGGGCGATGGCCTCGATCCGGTCCGCCGCTATCTGGAGTGCGTGCCTCGCCTCGGCATTTCCCACCCGCCGCGATTGAAGCTGCAGCAGGGAAAGGACGGTCTGGTAATTGTTCTTCGTCCGGTGATCGATTTCGCGGAGGGCCTGGCGGAGCAGGTCGATGCGACCCTCCCGTTCCCGCGAGGCAGCATCGATCTCGCGCTGGTAAAACGCAATTGCACCGAGGATCAGGAGTTCGGAAATCGTCCCGACAACGAAGCCAGCGGCGCGCGCGGAGTCCGCAATTGCAAAGCTGAGGCGCGGCTCGATGACAGCGAACCAGGTCAGCGCCTGGCCGCAAAATAGTGCGACCAGGCCGCTTCGCCAGCCGGCCAGCAGCGAGGCGACAACGATTCCCAAGAAAACGAAGACATAAGGCGCCCGCTCGTCGAGGATCGGGTCCAGCGGCATGCGGCCCCCCACGGTCAGGACGGCCGCAAATAGTCCCACGAACAACTCGACGACGCTCTTCGGGACGAGTGATGCCAGGCGTTCCGGAAGCCGGTGCCGAAGAATGTTGCTCATGCATTCCTCCTTGGGCGGATTGCCTCTGCCAGGTGGTGCACTGATGCTACGGACGCTGACTCCCCGAGCGGCCCTATTAGCCGGTTCAAGGTCAAGGCGGAATTGATTCAGGTCAAAAAGGGCTAGCCGGGAAACCTAGGAGGAGCCGGGCGCCTCGAGCAGCGCTAGGGATAAATCCGTATAATCAGCCGTGCGGGGATTTTGTACCCAGCACGCCCCCCCTCGTCTCGCAAGGAGGCAAATGTGGCCGAGATTTGGTCCCGCGGCAGCTTGGTGGCGATGGGCGGCCTCGCTCTCCTCCTGTCAGCCTGCGTCACGACGCCAACCCCCTATCAGCCCTACCGGTCCGAGAGCGCCGGAGGCGTACATGGCGGCTTTAGCGAGGTTCGCATTGCCCCCGACCGGTTCCGGGTGAAATTTCATGGAAATGAGCTGACATCGCGCGAGCGCGTCGAAAACTACCTGCTCTACCGGGCTGCGGAACTGACGCTGGCCAATGGCTCCGACTGGTTCTCGGTGGCCGACCGGCACACCGAACATGAAGTGGAAACCTATGTTCGGTCCTCGCCCTGGGGCGGGACCGGCTATTGGCAGCCGCATTGGCGCTATTACCGATATGGCTATGGCTGGGACGTGTGGCACCCCGAATTTGGTGGTCCCTTCTGGGCGGATCGCGTCGACGTGACCAAGGTCGAGTCGTTTGAAGTCGAAGCCGAGATCGTCCTGAAAAAGGGTGCATTGCCGGCGGATGACCCCGCGGCAATCGACGCGAGGCGCATCATGTCGCTCGTTGGGCCGACCGTGGAGCTGCCCCGCAAGTAAGCAAATTTCTGCTCGTGCTAGGAGGCCTCGGCCAGAAGCCTGGCGGCTTCCTCGCCGGTCCAGTCGAGGTCACCGACATAGCGCCACACCTCCTTGCCTTCACGGTCATAAAGAATGGTGGTCGGGAGGATCTGGACCCCGAGTCCCGAGGAAATCGCCATTTCCGGGTCATGGTAGGCAGCGAAGCGGCCGATGTCCCGTTCGCCGAGGAATGCCTCGATTGAACCCTGCGGCGCCATGTCCTGGCTCACTGCGACAACCCTCACGCCATCCGCATTTTCCCCGAGCGACTGCTCGAGCTGCTGAAGGGTTGGCAGTTCCTTGATGCACGGGGCACACCAGCTCGCCCAGAGATTGACCAAGAGTGGCCGGCCGCGGAAGCTCGCCAGGCTGGTATCGCTCCCGTCCGGGTCCTTGAAGCCGGACGCGGGCGCCGCCTCGCCCCGGTGGCTCCGGTCGACCCCCTTTCCTTCGCGCGCTGCCGCGGCGGGCGCTTGAGGCTCTTCGGCCTTTTGCCTATCGCAGCCGCCTGCTAGCGGGACGGCCGCGAGGATCAGGAGAGAAACTATCAGCCGCACAGGCAACTCCAATCAGATGTGGGGCGGGCGCTTTGGCGCCGGCCCGGCCGCAGTGATGCGCGAGATAAATGCCTCCATCTCTGTCGACAAGCGGCTGTGGCGCGAAGACATTGAGGCTAGTCGGGCCCATGCCGCCATGCTGTCAAGCCAGGGCATCATCTCGAAGGAGGATGGCCGGGCGATCGACGAGGGGCTCGTCGAAGTTGCCGCCGAATATGAGGCAGGAAAGCTGGTCGAGGACCCGGCCCTCGAGGACATCCACATGCATGTCGAGCACCGGCTGAAGCAGCTGATCGGCGACAGGGCCGGCCGGCTCCACACCGCCCGCTCGCGAAACGACCAGGTGGCTACCGACTTCCGGCTGTTCGTCCGAAACTCGATCGACCAGGCCATCGACGGCATTGATGCGCTGGAGTCGGTACTTCTCGAGCGCGCCGGGCAGCATTCGGCGACCATCATGCCCGGCTTTACCCACCTCCAGTCAGGACAGCCGGTAACGCTCGGCCACCACCTTATGGCCTATCGCGAGATGCTGGTGCGCGACCGCAGCCGGTTCAGCGATGCCCGCAACAGGCTCAACCAGTCGCCGCTCGGCTGCGCTGCCCTTGCCGGCACGGGCTTTCCGATCGACCGCGAACAGACCGCGGCGGCTCTCGGCTTTGACCGGCCTGCCGCCAACAGCCTCGATGCGGTGAGCGACCGGGACTTCGTCGTGGATTATCTCCACGCCGCGGCCCTGCTTTCGGTCCACCTCTCGCGGCTCGCCGAGGAAATCATCCTCTGGGCATCGCAGCCCTTTGGCTTTGTGAGGCTTCCCGATGCCTGGTCGACCGGTTCATCGATCATGCCCAACAAGCGCAACCCGGACGCTGCCGAGCTGGTGCGCGGCCATTCGGCGCGGGTGATCGGCGACCTTGTCGGCATGCTGGTGCTCCTGAAGGGCCTACCGCTCGCCTATGCAAAGGATCTCCAGGACGACAAGCCGCTGTTGTTCGACGCCCATGACCTCATCGCCCTCAGCCTCGCGGCCATGGCAGGGATGATGGCCGACCTCGAGTTCGTGCCGGAGCGGATGAGGGCGGCAGCGGCGGCAGGGCATGCCACCGCGACCGATCTTGCCGACTGGCTGGTGAGCGAGCTCCAGGTCCCGTTTCGCGACGCGCATCATATCGCCGGCCGGGCGGTGGCCGCCGCCGAGGCAGGCGGCAAGTCGCTCGAGGAGCTCAGCCTCGAGGAACTGAAGGAAATCGACCAGAGGATTGATGAACGCGCCCTGCCGCGCCTCACGCTAGAACAGTCGGTCGCATCGCGCCGCTCGGCTGGCGGGACGGCACCGGAGCGGGTAGTGGAGGCAATCGCGCGGGCACGCGCTGAAGCCGAGGAACGGAAGAAGCGATGAAAAGGGCAATCGCGGTCATCGTCGCTTCGTTAACACTGGCCTCCTGCGGCCGGGTGGCGGACCTCCAGCCTGCGGCCGGGAAAAGCCTGCCGCAAACGCCGGCGCTGGCCAGCCGGCCGCTCGCCGCCGAGGAGCTCCTGGCGCTCCCGCCAATGGCCAATCCCGACCGGTTCGACGAACTCAACAAGCGCGGTGATGTCCGGGAGCCCGACCGGTTCGACCTTCCGCCGCCCGACGGCGTGGAGCTGAGCGAGCCAACGACGCCGGACACGAGAGGGCCCGACAATGAGGAGCCGGACCGCCGATGACCCACAAGCCCGTTCGAAAGGCGATTTTCCCGGTCGCCGGCCTTGGCACGAGGTTGCTTCCTGCAACCAAGACCATGCCCAAGGAGATGCTGACTATCGTCGACCGGCCGCTCATCCAATATGCGGTCGACGAGGCCCGGGAAGCCGGGATCGAGCAGATGATCTTCGTCACCGGCCGCGGCAAGTCGAGCCTGGTCGACTATT
>JAJJPO010000082.1:0-20274 GCA_032907585.1 Sphingomonas sp.
CCCCCCCCAGGCGCCGCACATGTTCAAGCCGCTGCTCGTGGTCGCCGGGTTCGACCCCTATTTCCAGCCCCCCCCCTGCTCCAGGCACGAGGACGCGCGGGCCGATCGCAGCCCCGGGGAATTCTACCAGCTCGACTTCGAGATGAGCTTCGTCACCCAGGACGATGTCTTCGCAGCCATCGAGCCGGTTCTTTCCGGGGTGTTCGAGGAATTTGCCGACGGCAAATATGTGACGCCGGCCGGCGAATATCCGCGGATTCCCTACCGGGAAGCGCTTCTGAAATATGGCAGCGACAAGCCCGATCTTCGCAATCCGCTGCTGATCAGCGACGTCGGTGACGAGTTCCGGGGCTCGGGATTCGGCCTGTTCGCGGGCCTCGTCGAGAAGGGCAATGTCGTCCGCGCCATCCCGGCGCCGGGAACGGCCGAGAAAAGCCGCAAGTTCTTCGACGACATGAACGAATGGGCGCGCGGCGAGGGTTTCGCCGGCCTTGGCTATGCAACGCGCAAGGGCGGCGAATGGGGCGGCCCGATTGCCAAGAACCATGGCACCGAGGGAATGGACCGGATTGCCGACGCGATGGGGCTTGGCCCTGACGACGGCATCTTCTTTGCCGCCGGCAAGGAGGAGGACGCAGCGAGGCTGGCAGGGCTCGCCCGGACACGTGTCGCCGAGCAGCTCGATCTTCTCGAGAAGAATGCCTACCGCTTCTGCTGGATCGTCGATTTCCCGATGTTCGAATATAATGACGAGCAGAAGAGGATCGACTTCAGCCACAATCCATTCTCGATGCCCCAGGGCGGGATGGAGGCCCTGGAGACGAAGGACCCGCTCGACATCCTCGCCTGGCAATATGACATCGTCTGCAACGGGGTCGAGCTGAGCTCGGGGGCGATCCGGAACCACCGCCCGGACATCATGTACAAGGCGTTCGAGATCGCAGGCTATACCCGCGAGGAAGTCGACACCGGCTTCCCCGGAATGATCGGTGCCTTCAAGTTCGGCGCTCCGCCGCATGGTGGTTCCGCCCCGGGGATCGACCGCATCGTCATGCTGCTCGCCGACGAGCCGAACATCCGGGAAGTCATTCTCTTCCCGATGAACCAGAAGGCCGAGGACCTGATGATGAACGCCCCGGCGCCGGTGACGATGAAGCAGCTTCGCGAGCTGTCCATCCGGGTGGTCGCGGACTCGGAGCCGAAGGCCGGCTAGAGGTCCCGGAGCCGCGATCGGCACCGACCGTGCCACGGCGGTACGGATCGGCTCGCGCAGGTGCCAGCCGGGTGATTGCCGCAGGACCGGCTTTGGGTTAGGCGTCGCCTGTGCCGATCAAGTTAACAGAATTTGAACGGGGTGCCCCGTTCGATGGTGACGCCGACGCAGCGCTTGGCGCGCTGCAGTCGAGGATCGCGCGCCTGCAGCTCGGGCAGATAGTCCATCGCCAGCGGGCAATCATCCTGTTCGAGGGCTGGACCGGCTCCAACAAGAAGGACGCGCTGAAGAAGCTTGTCGCGGCGCTCGACCCGACCCGGGCTCATGTCGTCCACGTCGCTCCAGGCGACGAGGCTGACGACGACCGGCACTGGCTGGCACCGCTGTGGAGCCACCTGCCTTCCGCCGGCGAGATCATCATCATCTACAGAAGCTGGTACCGCCGGATGGTCGAGCAGCGGGTGCTGGGCCGTCTCGACGACAAGCGCTGGGCGAGGGTCTGCGACGAGATCAACGAGTTCGAGGCGCAGCAGCGCGACCATGGGACGATGTTCGTCAAGCTGTTCTTCCATGTCACCGCGGAGCGCCAGGCCGCCAATCTCCAGTCCTGGATGGAAGACCCGTGGCTTCGTCACCTGAAGGAGCTGCAGCCGCTCGTCGGCATGGGCCAGCGCGACCATGCGGTGGAAGTCCTCGAGGATTTTTTCAGGCAGACCGACACGAGGTGGGCGCCATGGAGGATCATCGACGACAATGATCCCGTGGCGGGAAGCATCGCGGCTCTGGCTGCAATCGCCGATCAGTTCGAAAAGATGGTCCCGGCAGAGCCACCGTCGGTCGGCGAGACGATCGTCCATTTCCGCTCGCAGCGGCCGGAACAGAACCGGGCCTAGCCCGGGTAGGTGATGCTGACGATCTCGTAGCTCTTCTCGCCGGCGGGAAGCCGGACGATGCGCTCATCGCCGATCCTCGCCCCGACCAGCGCCCGGGCGATCGGAGCCGCCCAGCTGACCATGCCCGACGAAGCGTCCGCCTCGTCTTCGCCAACGAGGGTCAGAACCCGCCGCTCGTCGTCCTCGTCGGCAAGCTCGACCGTCGCGCCAAATCGCACCGTGTCCCGCTGCTCCTGCGTCGAGGGATCGACCACCTTTGCCGATTTCATCACCTTCGAGAGATAGGACAGGCGGCGGTCAATCTCGCGCAGTCGCTTGCGGCCGTAGATATAGTCGCCATTTTCCGACCGGTCGCCGTTGGCGGCAGCCCAGGCGATCGTGTCGACCAGCCTTGGCCGCTCGGTCGAGAACAGCTGCTCATATTCCGCGCGGATCCGCGCGAAGCCCTGCGGCGTGATCAGCCGCTGCGGTCTGTCGGACATGGACGAGCCCTTAGCCCGGTCGCGACGACTTGCCGAGATAGGCCGAGATGTGAACCGGCTGCGGCCCGGGAAGGGTCGGGTTCAGCCGGTCGTAGACCACGCTGTTTTCAAGCACCCGCTGGACATAGCCCCTCGTTTCCTCGAACGGGATCTTCTCGATCCAGCTGACGATGTCGACGTTGCCCCGCGGATCGCCATAGTTGCGAACCCACTTGCGGACATTGCCCGGCCCGGCGTTGTAGCTTGCGACCGCAAGCGGATAGTTGCCGTCCCACATCCTGACGCGGCGCTGGAAACAGGCGCTGCCGAGAAGGACGTTGTAGCTCGGGTCCCCGGTAAGCCGGCCATAGTCATAGCCGACGCCCGACTTTCCGGCCTGCTCGCGGGCAGTGCCGGGCATCAGCTGCATCATGCCGCGGGCGCCGGCATGGCTGACCGCGGCCTTGTCGAAGCTCGACTCCTGGCGGGTAATCCCGTGAACCAGCGACCAGCCACGCCCGGTCGGGACATTGGCGGCATGGGTCGGGAAGGTCGCCCTGTAATAAAAGGCATCGCCGCTGTTGCGTGCCGATCTCGCGGTCCAGACGGCGAGGTCAGGCCTCCAGATCTGGTTCGACAGTTCGACTGCAAGCAGCCGCTCGGTCTCGTTTGCAAGATTCTCGGAAAGTGCCCGCACGAAGAGACTCTGCTCGGCATAGAGCCGCTGCTGGCCCAGCAGGCGCACGGCGCGAACCAGGCGCTTCTGGTTGAACGCCTCGCGCTGCGCGTTCGTCAGCAGCAGGGAAGGCGTGCCAGCAGGCGCGGGAACGATCCGCCCCAGCCTCTCGAGCGCAAGCTGCCCGTAAAAGAGCTCGGGCGTTGCGGCTGCCCGTTCGAAATGGGCGCGGCCCTGCAGCGGATCGCCGATCGAGGCGGCAGCACGGCCAGCCCAGTACCAGCCCTTGGTCTTGACCTGGAGCGAGCGCCCGCCCCCGGCATAGCGGTCAAACAGGCTGACAGCCTCGCGGGCCCGGTTCAGGCGCTCGAGCGCGACCGTCCCGGCGGTCCAGGTCAGCGTCGTATATTTGTCGCGAACACCATAGCTTTTCAGGCTGATGTCGGCCCCGGGCGCAAAGACATCGTCGACCTGGCGGGCAATGTCATAGGCAAGCTGCCACTGCCGGTCGTCATGGGCGCCCTTCGAAAGCAGGACCATCATCTCGAGGAACTTGTCGGGATCGGTCGGCTTCTGGGTGAACTGGTGGTTGCGGGCGAACAATTCGCGCGCCGCCTGTTCATAGCCCTTTTCGCGCAGGTAGCGCGCGCGGTCCATCATCAGGCCCGCGTCCGTCGTTACATGGCCAATGACGGTCTGGTAGCGCTGGTCAGCATCGGCTGCGCCAGACTGAAGTGCGATCCTGGTCGAGAGGATCGCGCGGCGGGCCGGGCTTGCCCAGGGCAGCATGCGGTACGCGTCGCTTACCTTCTTGTCGAACAGCAGCGCATCGATCCGCCGGTCATGGTCGGCGGAAGTGAACTGCGATCCGAAGCGCGAGAAGAGCAGTTGCTCGTCATACTGGCCAAGGTCGCTCGATCCCCAGGCGCCTCGCGCAGCGGCAAGCGCCTCGGCAGTCCTCGCAACGGCGAGGTTGGATTCGGCGAGGCGCGCCCAGCCATTACCGGTCATCGGCTGCTCCGTCCGGAAGAAGGCCAGCACGAGGTTGGCATTCTCGCCGGGCCGCATCGCCCTCTCGGCGTTGCGTCTCAGGCTGGTCTCGCCCGGCCAACCCGGGTTCGCGTTCAGAAAACGGGCATATTCGGCAAAGGAAAAGTTCCCGCCTGAACGGAGCCGGCGCCATTCGCCCAGTGACTGGTTTATGTCGGCGACCGCCGCCTGGCTCGACGCCTGGACAGCAGCAGACGCGACCGGCGCCGCACTGCTTTCGATCTTCTGACTCTGCTGGACCGACGCAATCGCGACGCTCGACAGCAACAACGGTATGATTATCCCCACGCTCCTCATGCTGGACATTATGTCCCCCGAGTCCTTATCAGCCGCTGAACGAGAGCCTCCTGTTTTTGAAAACCTGTGCCGGTGAAGGAAAATATCCATGTTTTTCGGGTCTATACCAGCGCTGGTGACTCCTTTTGCGGCGGGCCGAGTCAATGAAGCGGCATTCCGAGACCTGGTCGAGTGGCAGGTGGAGGAAGGCTCCAATGCACTCGTCCCCTGCGGGACGACCGGCGAGGCCGCCACGCTTTCGGCCGATGAACATCGCCGGGTGATCGAATTGGCGGTCGAGGTGGCCCGGGGCCGGGTCCCGGTCATCGCCGGCTGTGGCTCGAACAATACCGCCCATGCCATCGAGCTGACCATGGCGGCGAAGGAAGCCGGCGCCGACGCCGTGCTCCACGTGCCTCCCTATTACAACCGGCCGAACCAGCAGGGCGTTTACGCGCATCTCGCCGCGATCGCCGAGCTCGGGATCCCCGTCATCCTTTATAATGTGCCCTCGCGCACCATCACCGACATCGAGGTAGGGACGATGGGGCGCCTCTCGCGCCTGCCGGGCGTGGTTGGAGTGAAGGACGCGACCGGCAATCTTGGCCGGGTCTCGGCCCAGCGGCTCGCGTGCGGCGAGGAATTCGTCCAGCTCAGCGGCAATGACGACATGGCACTGGGCTTCAATGCGATGGGCGGCGTCGGCTGCATATCGGTAACCGCCAATGTCGCCCCGGCCCTTTGCTCGAAGTTCCAGGAAGCGACGCGCGAGGGCCGCTGGGACGAGGCACTGGCGCTCCAGGACAGGCTCTACCCGCTTCACTCGGCATTGTTCAGCGATGCCTCCCCGGGGCCGGTCAAATATGCGCTGTCCCGGGTCCGGCCGGGCTTTTCGGCGGAACTTCGCCTGCCGATGACCGAGCCCAGCGCGGGGTCGAAGCAGCTGGTCGACGAGGCACTTGCCCACGCCGGCCTGATTTGAGGCGCCGTTGTCCAAGAAACCAATCACGGAATTCGACAAGGCAAAGGTGGTCGCCGAGAACCGGCGGGCACGCTACGACTATTTTGTCGAGGAACGGTTCGAAGCGGGGATCGAGCTTCGCGGAACCGAGGTGAAGGCGCTTCGAACTGGCGAAGGCTCCATTGCAGAGAGCTACGCGCTGGTCGAGGGCGAGGAGGTATGGCTGATCAATAGCCATATTCCGCAATATGGCGCCGGCAGCTGGATGAACCACGAGCCCCGCCGCCGGCGGAAACTGCTGCTTCGCGCCAAGGAAATCGACAAGCTGCAGGGGGCCATCACCCGGCAGGGGCTGACGCTGGTGCCGCTTTCGGTCTATTTCAACTCGCGGGGGCGGGCGAAAGTGGAGCTTGCGCTTGCACGGGGCAAGAAGGCCCATGACAAGCGCGAGACCATCAAAGAGCGCGACTGGAAAAGGGAACAGGGCAGGCTGTTGAGGCAACACGGATAAGCATGGCTAGCCATCCCAATTTCTGGCAGCGTTTCCTGCACAAGAACGCGCCTTCGCGAGAAGAAATGCTCGCCAGCCGATGGCTGAAGCCCTTTGGCCACCGGATTGCCCACTCGGAACTGTGGCGCTTCACCCGCCGTTCGGTCCCGCGCGCCGTATTCGCGGGCCTGTTCATCGGCATCTTCCTGATGGTGCCAGGGCTGCAGATCATCGGCGCCGCCCTGCTGTCGGTCGTGATGAGGGCGAATATTCCGATTGCCGCGGCGATGACCTTTCTTTCCAATCCGGTGACGACGCCATTCTTCCTGCTGGCCGCAATCGACATCGGCGGGAGGATCGGCTTTCATACCGACCTTGCATCCTTCACCCGCCTCCGCGGGGAAAGCATCACCGTCTGGATGCAATGGCTCCTGTCCGATGCCGCCCCCGCGGTGGTCACCGGCCTGTTCCTGATCGGGCTTGGCGTGGCGCTCGTTGGCTATATCGTGTCGTTGGTAGGTTGGCGCTGGTGGGTGGGCCGCAAATGGCGGCAACGTGGCGCCCGTTAATGGATTCGCGCCGAACCGGCGCCGGGATAATGTGGGTGGAGAGCACGAGATGAAGCGTTTGACGGTCTTTTTGCTTGCGGGAACGATCCTTGGGGGCTGCACCACCGCGCCTCCGCCAGAGGTGGCGGCAGCCCCGGCAGCGCCGGTTGCAGAGGCTGTTCCGGCGCCGGCGGCAAGCCCGGAAATCGGGACATTCGGTTTCGACACGACCGGGATGGACCGCTCGATCGCGGCCGGCGACAATTTCTACATGTTCGCCAACGGAACCTGGGCCCGCACGACGCCCATCCCGGCCGACAAGTCGAACTACGGGATGTTCACCAAGCTCGATGACCTTTCCAAGGAGAGGACCCGCGCCATCATCGAGGAATCGGCGAAGGATCCTGCAAGCAAGATCGGCAAGGCCTATGCCTCCTATCTGGACACGGCGACGATCGAGTCCCGCGGTCTTGCGCCGATCAAGCCCTGGCTCGACCGGATCAAGGGTCTCGACAGCCGCCCGGGCTACGCCGCCCTCGCCGCGCAGGCTGGCCGCTACGGCATCGCGATCCCGTTCGGCCTCTACGTCGGCCAGGACGACAAGAACCCTGATCGCTACGTAACGCAGATGTACCAGGGCGGGATCGGCATGCCGGACCGCGATTATTACCTGCTGCAGGACGACCGGATGAAGGACATCCGCGCCAAATATCTGCAGCACATGACCAATGTCCTGACCCTTGCCGGCGAGCCCAACGCCGCCAGCCGGGCGAAGGCCGTTCTCGATCTCGAGACGGAAATCGCCAAGGTCCACTGGACCCAGGTGGACAGCCGCGACGCGACCAAGACCTACAACCTCATGCCTCTTGCCAAGCTCCAGAGCGATGCGAGCGGCTTTGACTGGGCGACGTTCCTTCGTGACAGCGGGCTTCCGTCAGCCACCGAGGTGAACGTCGCGCAGCCGAGCGCGATCAACGGCACGGCAGCCTTGCTCGCCAGGGCGCCGGTCGCCGTACTCAAGGACCAGCTCCTCATCCGCTCGCTTGACCAATATTCCGCCGTCCTTCCAAGCGCCTTCGACAAGGAGGCCTTCTCCTTCTACGGCACGACCCTCTCGGGGACGCCCCAGCAGGAGGAAAGGTGGAAGAGGGCGGTCAGCTTCACGACCGGCGCCCTCGCCGACGATGTCAGCCAGATCTACGTGCAGCGGCACTTCCCGCCCGAGACCAAGGCGGCAGCCGACAAGCTCGTGGCCAATGTGGTGGAAGCCATGGGGCGGCGGATCGACGGGCTTTCATGGATGGCAGCGGAAACCAAGCAGAGGGCTCGGGCCAAGCTCGCCAATTTCACGACCAAGATCGGCTATCCGGACCGGTGGAAGGATTATTCGGAGCTCCAGATCGAGGCCGGCGATGCGCTCGGCAACGCCATGCGCGCAGCCGAGTGGGCCCATAATGACAATATCACCAGGCTCGGCGAACCGATCCGTCGCTGGGAGTGGGGCATGACCCCGATGACGATCAATGCCTATGCCAATTTCGGCATGCAGGAAATCGTCTTCCCGGCCGCCATCCTCCAGCCGCCTTTCTTCGACCCCAATGCCGACCCGGCAATCAACTATGGTGGCATCGGCGCGGTGATCGGTCACGAGATCAGCCACCACTTCGATGACCAGGGCGCCAAATATGACGAAAATGGGCGACTGAACGAGTGGTGGACGGAGGCCGACCGCAAGGCATTCGAGGCAGCGGGCAAGGCGCTCATCGCCCAGTATGACGCCTATGAGGTGTTCCCCGGCGCAAATGTGAAGGGCGCCTTCACCCTTGGCGAGAACATCGGCGACCTCGCCGGGCTCACCGTCGCCCATGACGCGTGGAAACATTCGCTTGGCGGTGCACAGTCGCCGGTCATCGATGGCTTCACGGGCGACCAGCGCTTCTACCTCGGCTGGGCGCAGATCTGGCGGCGCAACTATCGCGAGGCAAATCTTCGCCAGCGCCTGATCACCGATCCGCACTCGCCATCGGAGCAGCGTGCCGCCGTGGTTCGCAACCTCGACCCCTGGTACCCGGCCTTCAACGTCCAGCCAGGACAGAAGCTGTATCTGACGCCGGAGCAGCGGGTTCGCATGTGGTAGGCCATGCTATTCGAGCAGCTCGACCTCGCTGAAGTCGAGCCGCTGGAAGGCGGCATGCGCTGGCTCGTGCCGGCGCTTGTCGCCGGCGCCGCGGCGAGCGGGGCCGCGCTGTTCTTCCTTCTCGGCCAGCCAATCTATGGCGGCCTGTTCCTCGCCGGGTTCGTGGCGATGCTGGTTGCCGCCTTCGTCATTGACCGGGCCGGTTCAAGAAGGATCCAGGTCGAGCCGGTCGTCCTGCCCGACCTTGCCCTCGTCGGTTCCGCGCTGGCGCTCTCGCCCGACCCAGCCGCGCTGACCGACGCCGACGGCAAGCTTCGGGCGGTCAACCCGGCCTACAAGGAAAGGTTCGGATCGGGTTCCGGGCCGCTCGAGCTCGGCAAGGGCAAGAAAGCTGCTGCGGCCCTGGGGTCGCTGCGCGAAGCGGCAATCCGGGACGGCGCCGCCAGGACCGGCAAGGTCGAGCTTGGCAGCGGAAAGGCCGAGATCGAGCTCACCCGGAGCGGCATCTCGAACGATCTCTTGCTGTGGCGGTTCATCCACGAGGTCGCTGCGGACCCGCTTGACGAGGCGGCGAGGCGCATTGCCGGCCCGACCGGCGAACGGCTCGCGGCAGCCGGGGTGCTTGCCGTGCAGGTCGACCAGGAAGGCCGTCTCGTCGCGGCCAACGCGCCTTTTTCCGAGCGGGCCCTTGGCGGCACTCCCTCGACGAGGCGGCCACCGCTTTTCTCGGACCTTGTCGCGCCCGCGGAGGACGGGACCATCACCCTGGTTGCGGAAGGCGCGGATGCCCGGCCGCTGCGGCTGGTCGGGATCCCGCTCGAAACGGGCAAGCAGGCGTTCGCCTCGACCTTCCTGATGTTCGAGATGGACGAAGGGCCAAGCCTTGCCAGCTCGGCCAATGTCCAGGTGCTGCTCGAGATGCTTCCGATCGGCCTCGCGCTCGTCGACCGCGACGGGCGGTTCCTGATGATGAACAAGGCATTTCGCCAGGCCGGCGGCATCCGGGGAGAGGAGATGCCATCCTATCCGGGCGACCTTGTGGTCAAGGAGGACAAGGCGGCGGTCGCGGATGCCGTCCGGCGCAATGCGCGCGGCCCGTCCATGTCAGGCGATCTTCCAATTCGCCTGGCGCACCAGCCGGCGGAACCGGTCGCCCTCACGGTCGCCGGACTGCGCGGGCTCGGCGACGCCGCGGTGCTGCTGCTCCTCAAGGACAATAGCGAAGAAGCAAAGCTGAAGCGCCAGGTCGCGCAGGCGACGAAGATGCAGGCGGTCGGGCAGCTCGCAGGCGGGGTCGCTCATGACTTCAACAATATTCTCACGGCGATCATCGGCCATTGCGACCTGATGCTGATGCGGCACACGCCGGGTGACACCGACTATGACGATATCCAGCAGATCAAGTCCAACTCCAACCGCGCGGCGGGCCTCACTCGGCAGTTGCTGGCCTTTTCCCGCCAGCAGACTCTCCGGCCGCAGGTGTTGCAGCTGCCGGATGTCGTCAGCGAAGTCTCGCACCTCCTCAAGCGCCTGCTTGGCGAGACCGTCCAGCTGGTCGTCAAGCACGGCCGCGACCTCGGACCCGTCCGGGCCGACCCCGGCCAGCTTGAGCAGGTGATCGTAAATCTCTCGGTCAACGCACGCGACGCCATGGCCTCCAAGGGCGGCGGGACGCTCACCATCCAGACCTACGCGGTAAAGGCCAACCAGGTTGCCGACCTCGGCAGCGACATACTTCCGATCGCCGATTATTCGGCCCTGTCGATCGCGGATACGGGCACCGGTATCCCGGCTTCGATCCTTGGCAAGGTCTTCGAACCCTTTTTTACCACCAAGGAAGTCGGGAAGGGCACGGGGCTCGGCCTTTCGACGGTCTACGGCATCGTCAAGCAGTCGGGCGGCTATATCTTCGCCGATTCGAAGGTGGGGCAGGGGACGAGGTTCACCATCTACCTGCCTGTCCACCAGGCGGACCAGGCGGGCGAGGGGCCCCCGGCCGCGAAGAAGGGCGAAGCCGAGGGCGAGCTTTGGGGAAGCGGGACCATCCTCCTCGTCGAGGACGAGCCGATGGTCCGGACCGTGGCCGAGCGCGCACTCACCCGCCATGGCTACAAGGTCCTCACCGCCACCAATGGCGAGGAAGCGCTGGAGATCATCGACCGGGGCGAGGAAATTGCGCTGCTCATTTCCGACGTCGTCATGCCGCTCATGGACGGCCCGACGATGGTCCGGGTGGCCCGCAAGACGCGGCCGGACCTGCCGATACTGTTCATGTCCGGCTATGCCGAGGAGCAGCTTAGAAAATCGATCGACATCGCCAATGTGGCATTTCTTCCCAAGCCGTTCTCGGTCCAGGAACTGGCGGAATCCGTACGAAGCGTTCTCGCCAGCAAATAGGGATGTCATCCGGCTCCGGGGCTGCTATGCCTGCACAATGTCCGATGTGCGTTCCATCCTGATCGTTGAAGACGAACCGCTGATTGCGATGATGCTCGAAGACTTTCTGGAGTCCATGGGCCACAGCGTTCGTGGCACCTGCGACACCGTCAGCCAGGCGCTCGCCGAAGCCGACAAGGGCGGGTTCGACCTCGCCATCCTCGACGTGAACCTCAAGGGCGAAAGCGTCTGGCCGGTGGCCACTGCCCTCAGGGAAAAGGGAACGCCTTTCGTTCTTGCAAGCGGCGGCCATGTCGAACCTCCGCCACCTGAGTTCAAGAACGCGCCGATGATCGAGAAGCCCTTCACGATCGACCGGGTCACCCCGATCATCGAGGCGGCGCTGGCCAGTTGACCGTTGAGGATCGCGGTTGCAGCGATCATCGGGCTGCTTGCCGCGCTTGGCATGATGACAATTTTCCAGGACCAGCTCTCATTTCCGACTGACGCGGTGCCGCCCGCCGGGCCGCTTCCGCCAGATGCCGAGGTGCTCGCCCTGCGCTCTTCTACGGGCGAGGAACTGCACGGCGTCTACTTCCCGCCGGCAGCGGGTTCCCCTGGACCAGCCATGCTTGTTCTCGGTTTTGGCGGCAATGCCTGGAATGGCCAGCATGTCGCCGAATATCTCCACGACATTTTCCCGCAGGCCCATGTGGCGGCCTTCCATTACCGCGGTTACCGACCCTCCGGCGGGAGGCCCTCGGCCGAGGCTCTGCTGGAAGATGCGCCGCTCGTCCTC
Source organism: Sphingomonas sp. (assembly GCA_032907585.1). Lineage (GTDB taxonomy): Bacteria > Pseudomonadota > Alphaproteobacteria > Sphingomonadales > Sphingomonadaceae > Sphingomicrobium. Next base: position 11,881 of record JAJJPO010000082.1, read on the forward strand.
GAGGCGGCCGCGAGGAGGGCCGGAGCAGGCCAGGTGATTGCAGTCGGCTTTTCCATCGGAAGCGGGGTGGCGGCGTCGCTTTCGGACCAGCCGCTGGTTGAAGGGCTCATATTGGTGACGCCCTTCGATTCACTTAGGGCCGTCGCCGCGGACCTCTATCCCTTTTTTCCGGTGGGCGCCTTTTTCCGCCACGAGATCGACGCCGCCGCCCTTCTCGAAGGCCAGGATGTCCCGGTCGCGCTGATCGCCGCCGAAAAGGACAATATCATCCCGCCGGCCAGGACCGCGGCGCTCCGGAAAAGAATAGGAAATCTTCGGTTTGACGAGACATTGGTCGGTGCAGGCCATAATGACATCTACGAGCTGGCAAGCTTCAGGCAGGCCATGCGCAATGCTTTTTCGGCAGTTGCGGCCAAGTAATGTTCGCATCTTGTTCCAGAGGAACAAATAGGATACGAACGGAACTTCGGACAGCGCGGACGATCGCGCGATTGACGAAGGGATCAAGGCCATGGCAGCGCAGCTCAAAGTCGTCGGTACAGGTGGAGACAGAGTGAACACGGATCGCCAGAAGGCATTGGAAGCAGCGCTAGCGCAGATCGATCGTGCGTTTGGCAAGGGCTCGGCGATGAAGCTGGGCAGCCGCGAGAAGATCGAGATCGAGACGATTTCCACCGGGTCCCTCGGGCTCGACATCGCCCTTGGCGTCGGCGGCCTTCCCCGTGGCAGGATCATCGAGATCTATGGCCCGGAGAGCTCGGGCAAGACCACGCTGGCGCTCCATGCGATTGCCGAGGCGCAAAAGGGCGGCGGCACCGCCGCGTTCGTCGATGCCGAACATGCCCTCGACCCGGTCTATGCCAAGAAACTCGGTGTCAACATCGACGAACTCATCGTGTCCCAGCCGGATACCGGTGAACAGGCGCTCGAGATCGTGGACACGCTGGTGCGGTCAAACGCGATCGACGTGCTTGTCGTCGATTCCGTGGCCGCGCTGGTCCCCCGCGCCGAGATCGAGGGCGAGATGGGCGACAGCCATGTCGGCCTCCAGGCCCGTCTGATGAGCCAGGCACTGAGAAAGCTCACCGGCTCGATCAGCCGTTCGCGCTGCATGGTCATCTTCATCAACCAGGTCCGGATGAAGATCGGCGTCATGTACGGCAATCCCGAGACGACGACAGGCGGCAATGCGCTGAAATTCTATGCCAGCGTTCGCCTCGACATTCGCCGCACCGGCCAGATCAAGGACCGTGACGACATCGTCGGCAACACGACCCGGGTGAAGGTGGTCAAGAACAAGGTCGCGCCGCCGTTCAAGCAGGTCGAGTTCGACATCATGTATGGCGAGGGCGTGTCCAAGGTCGGCGAGATCCTCGACCTTGGCGTCAAGGCGGGACTGGTAGACAAGTCCGGGTCCTGGTTCAGCTATGACAGCCAGCGGATCGGCCAGGGGCGCGAGAATGCCAAGCAGTTCCTCAAGGATAATCCGGACATGGCCCGGCGCATCGAGAATGCCGTCCGCGGAAAGACCGAAGAGGTCGGCGAAGCCTTGATGGTTGGCGCAGGTCCCGACGAGGACATGGAGTGATTTCCGCCTGATCAGAAATCCGGCTCGGGTGGGGGCCTTGCCTCCACCCGTTCTTCTTCCTCCCGCGGGCGACCGATCGCCGCGAAGAGCCGGCCTTTTTCGGTCCAGAGCACGACGAGAAGGGCGATTGCTCCGCAGATTGCGCAGCCAATCAGGAACGGAAGCTGCGTCCCGTCGAAGGCCTGGCCGATGAACAGGCCGATCAATGCCCCGCCGATCGTCCCTGTCACGCCCTGGAGCGACGAGGCGGTTCCAGCGATTGGCGCCATGTTGGCCATGGCCAGCGTTCCGAAGTTCGAGGTCGTGAAGGCAAAGCTGACGAAGCTCAGCTGCATCAGCAGGACGAACAGCCACAAGGGCTCGTCGATGGTCTCCGCGACCAATATGTGGAGCGTGGAGGCGAAGACGAATGCGATGAGGCCGGCATGTCCCGTCCGCCTCAGTCCGAACCTTCCGACAACCCGGCTGTTGCCCCAGCTCGCGAGGACCATCGGGGCGGCAATCGAGGCAAATATGATGCCGATCAGCTCGGCTGCATCGAACACGTCGAAGACGATCTGCTGGATCGACGAGATATAGGCGGTGAGCGCGCCGAAAACGGCGGTCATGGCGATGGTGTAGCCCGCGGAGAGCCGGTCGCGCGCGGCGATCCGGAAGCTCTTCCAGATCGTCGCGGCATCGATTGGCTGGCGATATTCCGGTCGGAGCGTCTCGGGCAGCTTGGCATAGCTCCAGACCCAGACCAATGTCCCATAGGCGGCAAGCACGACGAAGATGGCCCGCCAGTCTGCGAACCAGAGGATGGCCTGGCCGATATTGGGCGCCAGCATCGGCACCGCCATGAAGACCATGAACACGAGGCTCATGATCCGCGCCATTTCCTCGCCCTCGAAAAGGTCGCGGACCATCGCGGTGACAAGGACCCGCGTCACCGCGGCCGATGCTCCCATTGCAAAGCGGCTCGCGATCAGAAGCTCGAAGCTTGCCGCGACGGCGCAGAGCATGGCGAAGGCGGCATAAAGCGCGACACCAAAGGCAAGGATTGGCTTGCGACCATAGCGGTCGGAAAGCGGGCCCCAGAACAGCTGTCCGATGCCAAAGCCGAAGAAATAGACGACTACTACCAGCTGGCGCCGGTTCTCTTCGGATACGCCGAGCTCGGACCCGATGTCGGGAAGGGCGGGGATCATGGCGTCGATCGCAAAGGCGTTGAGCGCCATCAGCGCCGCCAGCAGGGTAACGGTCTCCTTGGGGCCGGCTCGCCGCCGGCCGCTGGCGGCCTGTGGAAGGTGAATGGGCATGGGGGCGCGGAGCTTGCGTATCGCGCCTCAACATGCAACAGAGGGCGGGCGTGATAGAATCCCGGGGTACGGTGAATGAAGCTCGATCGTCGCCAGCTGATGCTTGCCATGGGCGCCATGGCGGCCATCCCGCTCACCGGGAAGGCCCATGGCGCCGTCCAGGAACTCAAGGGCATGCAGCGGCCAATCAAGCTCCCGCCTCCGATTGGCCGGGCAGAGCGCCTCCAGCGGATCGCCAGGGCCCAGGCCCTGATGGAGGCGAACGGCATCGGGGCCGTCGTCATAGAATCAGGCCCGAGCCTCGATTATTTCACCGGGGTCCAATGGTGGCGGTCCGAGCGGCTGACGGGCACCGTCATCCCGGTATCGGGCAACCCCGTCATCATCACTCCATTCTTTGAACGGCCCTCGGTCGAGGAAAGCCTCGGGATAGCTGCCGAGATCCGGACCTGGAACGAGGACGAGGAGCCGCTCAAGCTCGTCGCCGACTTCCTCCAGGAGCGCGGCGTCGCTGGTGGTCCGATCGGGATGGAGGAAACCAATCGTTTCTTCATCGTCGACCGCCTGACCAACGAGCTCCCGGGGGCAAGGCTGGTAAGTGCCAATCCCGTGGTGCGCGGATGCAGGATGTACAAGTCCGCAGCGGAGCTCGCGCTGATGCAGGCGGCTTCCGACATCATGATCGCTGCCTACCGCGAGGCTGCGCCGAGGGTAACTGCTGGAATGACCCCCCGGGACATTGCCGCGATCATCGAGGCTGCAACGATTGCCCATGGCGGCCAACCCGAGTTCCAGCTGATCCTGACAGGGGAAGGCACGGCCTATCCCCACGGCAGCCGCAGGCCGCAGCAGGTGGAAAAAGGGATCAACATGCTGTTCGACTGCGGCTGCACGGTGCACGGCTACCAGTCGGACATTTCTCGAAGCTATGTCTGGGGTGCCGAGCCGAGCGCCGAGCAGCGCAAGCTCTGGGACCAGGTCCGCCGGGGTCAGGACATCGCCTTCGCCGCGGCCAGGCCCGGCGCGACCGCTGGAAGCGTCGATGATGCCGTCCGCGCCGCCTATGAAAGCTGGGGCTATGGGCCGGGTTACAAGCTCCCCGGCACGTCCCACCGGACGGGCCACGGGATCGGAATGGAAGGGCATGAGCCGGTCAACCTCGTCCATGGCGAGACGACGCCGCTCGCGCCCGGCATGTGCTTCTCGAACGAACCAGGCATCTATATTCCCGGAAAATATGGCGTTCGTCTCGAAGACTGTTTCTACATGACCGCCGCCGGACCACGCTATTTCAGCACGCCGCCGACTTCGATCGACGACCCGTTCGCCTAGGCGGGTGCTTGACGGCGGCCCGCCCGGTCGCGATGGCGCGGCACTTCAGGAAAACAAGGGGAGCCCGATGACGACAATCACCGCCTCAAGGGGCCTGTCGCTGCAATGGAAAATGCTGATCGGCTTCCTTGCGGGACTGGTCCTGGGGCTGATCGCCTATACGGTCCAGCGTGATGCGGCCTGGGTCGCGTTCGTCACCACCTATGTGACCACGCCGATCGGCCAGATCTTCCTTCGACTGCTGTTCATGCTGGTCATCCCGCTGCTCTTTTCGGCGTTGATCGTCGGCATTGCGGAAATGGGCGAGGTCGGTTCGCTGAAGCGGGTAGGCATCCGGACGCTGGTCTACACCGTCGTCGTGTCCTCTATCGCGGTCGCGGTCAGCCTGCTCATCGTCAACCTGCTGCAGCCCGGCGCGGGCGTGGACCGGGAAGCCGCGGCAATCATGCTGGAGCAGTCCTCGGGCCGGGCGAGCGAGATCGTCCAGACGGGCGTCGAGCAGCCCCAGGGCATCGAGGCCTTCGTCAACATCATCCCGAGCAACCTCGTCGAGGCGCTCGGCTCGAACAGCGCGATCCTCTCGGTGATGTTCTTCGCGCTGTTCTTCGGCATCGGCCTCCTCATCACCGATACGCCGGAATCAAGGACCCTGAAGCGCGCCTTCGAGGGCCTGTTCGACGTGACGATGCGGCTGATCATGATCGTCATCCGCCTCGCGCCGCTCGCGGTTGCCTGCTTCATGTTCAATCTCGCGGCGCTGTTCGGCTGGGAGCTGCTGGTCCGCCTGTCCGCCTATGTCGGCGTGGTGCTCCTTGCGCTCGCGGTCCAGATGTTCGTGGTATTCCCGGCGCTCCTTGCCTTTCTCGGCAAGAAAAACCCGGTCCAGTTCTTCCGCCAGACCCAGGAAGCCAGCCTGATGGCCTTTTCGACGGCCTCGTCGAACGCCACGCTGCCCACCTCGCTCAAGGTTGCCGACGAGCAGCTCCGGCTGCCGCCGAGAGTGGCCCGCTTCGTCCTCACCATCGGCGCTACCGCCAACCAGAACGGCACGGCGATGTTCGAGGGCGTTACGGTCATCTTCCTCGCCCAGTTCTTCGGGATCGACCTTAGCCTTGGCCAGCAATTGACGGTGATGCTCGTCTGCATTCTCGGTGGCATCGGGACCGCGGGCGTCCCGGCGGGTTCGCTCCCAGTCGTCGCGCTCATCCTGGCGATGGTCGGAGTCCAGCCGGAGGCAATCGCGCTGGTCCTCGGCGTCGATCGTTTCCTCGACATGTGCCGGACGACCCTCAACGTCGTCGGCGACCTCGTGGCTGCCCAGGTCATCTCCGCTGCCGAACCGGAAGGAGACAGCGAGCCGGCCGTCGCTGCGACGTGAGCCGGCTCGACGGGCTTGACCCCGCCTACCGGGTGATCCTCTGCGACCTGTGGGGCGTCGTGCATAACGGCCAGCACCTCTTTCCCGGGGTGACGGAACGGCTCGGCCGTTGGAAGGAGGAGGGGCGCACGATAATATTCGTGAGCAACGCTCCAAGGCCGGCGGCAACAATCGAGAGCCACCTGCAGCGTCTTGGAATGCCGCGCAACGCCTATGATGCCGTCACCACCAGCGGGGAAGCCGGCATCGTCGCGTTGACCAGTCCGCCACGGCCGGTTGGTTTCCTTGGCACGCCAGAAGACCGGGCGGACCTCGTGTCGCGAGGGGTCGTGATCATCCCCACCGATTTTGCCGAGCTCGCCTGCACCGGGCTCGACGAGTGGCGCAGCGAACCAGGCGACTATCTCGACCAGCTGGAGGGGTGGGCAAAGACGGGCATCGTCATGCATTGCCTCAATCCCGACCGGGTGGTGATCCATGGCAGTCGCCAGGAAGCTTGCGCGGGAGCGCTGGCCGACATTTACGAGTCATTCGGCGGGCACGTCGAATGGTATGGAAAGCCCCATGGCCCGATATACGACCATGCCCGGGGCCTTGCCGGAAATCCGCCGCTAAAGGAGATGCTCGCGATCGGCGACGGGCTTCTCACCGACATGCTCGGCGCCGCCAGATTTGGGATCGCTGCCGTCTACGTAAGCCATGGCATTCACGCCGGCGAGCCCATTCCGGATGACTTTGCATCGCGCAACGGGCTGGGCGACTGGCGTCCCATCTTCAGTGTCGATGGGCTTGCCTAGGTGTGAGCATTCAGGATGTCATTCATCCGGCCTGGCCGGACCAAACTGGTGAGGATCAAATTTCACAAGCTACCTTATTGCAGAATCAATTTTCATGACGTAGAAACGTTTTTCAGGTATTTGCATGCTTCAGAATCATTTTTCGCGTGCAAGGAACAATTGTCATGGTCGACGTATGCCAGAATCCGTTTCCGGGCCCGACGCTCCTATTTCAGGAAACTCGACTGCCAGAGCTAGCGGTTCCTGCCGGTTATGCAGCGTTGATCGATGCTTTCCATTTGTCAGTTCCGCTCCCTCGCACATTGTCGGCCATAGGCCCTCGCCATAGAGTTCTTGAGCAGGACGGCTGGCGGATCATGACGCCTCGCCATGCTCCTCGTCCGAATCTCGAAGGCCATCTCACCTTCGCTCTCAAGTACGAAGGGCTGGATCTTGCCGTCCTCAAGCGTCTGTTTGAAGCCGTCGGCCCGAGACAGATCGAGATGCTGGTCCAAAAGGCCCCAACCGGGAGCTACGTTCGCCGGATCTGGTTCCTGTTCGAGTGGCTCACTGGTGCTCGGCTCGAACTGCCCGATGCGAGCGGCGGGCGCTATGTCGACGTGCTCGACACAGCACTCCAGTACGGTGTCGAAAGCGAGACCGCAGCTCGGTACCGCGTGCGAAACAATCTGCCCGGCAGTTCCGATTTCTGTCCCCTGGTCTTCCGGACCGAGGCACTCGATCGATTTTTCGCGCTTGACCTCTCAGCGCGCGCGCAGGAGGCGGTCGCGGCGTTGCCGCGCGATTTGCTCGCTCGAACTGCCGCCTTCCTGCTCCTCAAGGATTCGCGCTCGAGCTACGCCATTGAAGGCGAGCATCCCCCACAAGACCGCATTCAACGGTGGGGCAGAGCGATCGCCGAGGCAGGTCGCCAGCCGCTCGACCGCGAAGAGCTGCTACGCCTACAAAGGATCGTGATCGGCGACGCACGGTTCGTGCGGATGGGCTTCCGCGAAGAAGGCGGCTTCGTTGGTGAGCACGACCGGGAAACCCGCATGCCGCTACCGGATCATGTCAGCGCCCGGCCAGAAGATCTGCCGGCCCTGATCGACGGCATGATCGCTTTCGATCGCGGGCCTGCCTTGAAACTGGATCCAGTGATTGCTGCGGCCGTGCTCGCGTTCGGCTTCGTCTATATCCATCCTTTCGATGACGGGAACGGCCGTATCCACCGCTACCTCATCCATCATGTCCTCGCTGAGCGGGGCTTCAACCCGCCCGGGGTGGTGTTCCCGGTGTCTGCGGCTATCCTCGATCGCATCGACGACTATCGAGCCGTGCTCGAAAGCTACTCAACCCGGTTGCTGCCGCAAATTGAGTGGGAGACGACTGAACGTTTCAACGTGCGGGTTCTCAACGATACGAGCGACTTCTACCGCTATTTCGATGCCACACCGCAGGCGGAGTTCCTTTATGAAAGCGTGCAGCGGACCATCGAGACGGATTTGCCCGCCGAAGCCAGTTTCCTGCGCCGCTACGACGCGTTCCGGCAGGACGTCGAGGAGCTGATCGAGATGCCAGAGCGCACGATCGATCTGCTGTTTCGCTTCCTTCACCAAAATGGAGGTCGACTGTCTCATCGCGCGCGCGCGCGTGAATTTACCTTGCTGACAGACAACGAGGCCGAACGGGTCGAGTCAATATTCCACCGCCGCTTTATGGACGAGTAACGTCGCCGGGCCTCCCCATGATGGAGGGTCGTTGCTGCAGCGCGAAGTAATTACGTCTTTCAATGTCTGCTTCGACGTCGCTCCAGCCGAGCCTGTCAGAGGCGGAGCTTCCCTCATGGCTGTACAGTTACAAGCCGACATCGCCTACACGGCAGCCTGGAATCCATGCCACCCATCAGTCGGCTGCGACAGCCGGTGAGCAACCAGTTGAGGCTTCGCACCTAGGCCGGTTCGGCCTCATGTTGCTGGACGACCTTGTCGGCAAGGTGGCCGCTCAACTCAGCGAGGT
>JAJJPO010000083.1:0-4607 GCA_032907585.1 Sphingomonas sp.
CGTAATTGTGGAAGCTTTGATTGTCCCACCAGCCATTGGCTTCAGGGGGAACATCGCGGACGCGTTTCCTGAGGCCCCCGAGCGCAGCAATCCTCCCGTAACCGATCTGATATTCCAAGAGCGCCTCTCGGAGAGCATCCTCGTTGAACTGGGGGTTGGTGCGCGACTTGGGGATCGAACGGACGTCGACCACGAGGCGAACAGGCCCCGCCTGCAAAAGCTCGACAAATACCTGGATCGGAAGGGTCGAGTGACCAAGCGTGAAGAAAGGGTGCGACTCCATGAAGAGCGAACGCCCGTATTGATTTATTGCTGCCTGTCATTTCAAACAGGACATCACCTCATTGAACTCGGCCGCATATTGGACGCGTGTCAGGACAGATGGCCCTGAGTGTGGAAATATTCCGGGCTCGGCAGGGTGAAGGGCCCGCACGTTACGCACCCATACGTTCGCAATTTAACCTCGCAATTCAGGAGTTCTGCTTCATATTTGCAAGGATGATGATCAAGCGAAGGATCGAGGCGATCCTGCGCGAGCGGCTTGCCGAAGTGCCTGCCGTCGCGCTCCTCGGGCCGCGCCAGGTCGGCAAGACGACTATGGCGCTCACTTCGGGATGCTGGAACATCTCTATCGGTCAGCTGACGGGAGCCCATCTTCATCCTGTCTTGTGAATCAGGCAACCGCAGAATTCCGCGCGTTATGGGAATGGCGCACCCAACGTGAACATGATGGGCACTCAGATCATTGGGAAGTCTGGGTCGGCTGTGCCGAATGGCTAAAATGCGACCCTAGCACGAGTTTGTCCTTGCAGCCTCATGCCGAACCGAGCCGCCCTGGCGTCAGGTGCCGAGGTCGGAGGCATGGACCAGGGGATCCGCCTGTCGGAAGCAGGTTGCAAAACGCCCCCGGTCCGCGGGACCGAGACCTGCATCGGCGAACTGCTGCTGCCACCCGTTATAAACTTTGGTCGCGAGCTCCCTGGCGATGGCGCGCGCGTCCTCCTCGCTAAGATCGAATTGCGCAGCGGAAGCGATGGCGTTGCCGATGGTGGCGAGCCGGCCCTCTGGGCCTACGCCGAGCACGAGCCGGCGTTCGAGTCCGACCTGGGGCTTAGGCACTACGTCATAGAGCGGAGACAGGCGCCACCCCTTGCCATCCCAGAGGAAGCCGTGGTTGCGTAGATGGTCGTCGTCGTTGGTGACGAGGATGTTGAAAAGCATGCGGCGGTAGAGTTCCCTAAGGTCGGTTTTGACCTTGGTGCCGTGGACGCGCAGCGCTGCCGCGAGGTCCATGTAGCTATACCGGCTGACCTCGCTTTCGTGGGCGCCCAGCAACGTAAGGCCCGACGCGAACGGCACTCGCTCGATGGTATTGCTGTCCTTGCGCAGCCTGCGGTCGAAGCGCTGGATTAGATAGATGTCGCGGCCGAGCAGGTGTTCGAAGCCGAGCTTGGGAACGTCGAGCCCCGAGGCTTTGGCGAGGCGCATGGTCGCAAGCTCAACCCGGCATTCCGGAATGCTGTCGTTCCTTGCGGGGAATTTCGCGATCCAGGGCTGCCCCTCAATGTCGGTCGCCGCCTTGGGACGGGCGCCACCCAGCGAAGAGCTTGCTGTCAGCAGCGTGCGCAAATTCTCGTCGAGCTGGTCGACTTCCTGGGCACGCTCGGCAGCCTCGGCGAGCTGCGCCAAGGCGAAATGCTCCCCAGCTGCGGCGCCGTCGCCCCAAGGTGTAATCCGCTCGGGTTTCTCAGGCGTGGGTCCGAAGGCTAGGGCCCCGACACGATGGTCGCCAGATGCAAGCAGCAGGTCGGCCTCGGTCGGCGTCCGGTCGCCCATCGCCTTGTACATGAGATACTGCCCCCAGCCGTCGGGTGCAGCGTCGCGGATCCCGTTGAAGACGGTGAAGCCCGTCTCGGTCCGGAAGGCTACGGAAGAGCCGGGCTCGGGAAGAGGAAGCTGTACGGGGTCCACTGGGACGCGGTCGAAGCGTTCGAGATAGCGGTTGCCGTAGGCGAAGATCGCGAAGGCGGCGCGGCCGTCTTCGACCATCCGCAGCAGGCCTGCGGGAACAAAAACGCCAGCGCGCTCGACGAACACATAGGTGCGGATCTCGGTCATGGCCTAGAAGTCGAGATCCACTGGCTCGGTGTTCGGGCGAACGCGCGCGGGAAGTCGCGCGATTTCTTCGGCGGTGCCCACCGCATCGCTTTCAGGGGCAGCAAGCTCGGCGAGGCGCTGCGTCATGCCGAGCGCAAACAGAGCGCTCGCAAGTGTTGCCAGTCCCACGGTCGGGTCGCCAGCCTCGAGGCGCTGCAGGGTCTGCAAGGAGACCAGCATACGTTCGGCCATCAGCCGCTGCGAAATGCGGCGGCGCTTTCGCGCCGTAGCGATATCCTTGCCGAGGCGCACAATCGCGCGTCGACTCTGCGGCGGCAGGCCAGTAGCTGCTCGTGATGCTCGTGGCATGATAGGCACATGACATATCAGTCATAAAACGTCAATAATGCATTATATGTCATGTCAAACTGAGCAACCTTCGTAGCCACTCGCGAGCGTTCGAAGCTGAATGGCAGACGCACTTCGAAGACTAGCTAGCCTGCGACTTTCATAGCCATGCTGAAGCCGGAAGTAAGAAGTTTGGCGCTTCAATGGGCGTGGCTTGCAATACGGCGCGAACAGAGGGAGCAGCAAAGAAGGCAAGGTTGTGGATCGGTGTCCATCTTCCATCCAGGAGGGTGAGACGAAGGATGGCAGTATTCCGCAGATTTGAGAGAATGGCGCACCCGACATGAATATGAGGCACTCAGATCATTGGGAAGCTTCGGTCCAACTCGATCGCTGAGGTCTGAAATGTTCTTGACGGCCATTGGTAAGACCGCAGCCGATTTCCGAAATCGGCCGTTCAGGAGGCTTGTATTGCAATTTGCAGTACAATTGATTAGGTCGAGCGACGTAGGAGAAGAAAAATGCCCCGTGCTGCCCAGCGCAAGGATCGTCCGCTCGCGATGCGCTTTCCCGATGCTGACCTGGCCATCATCGACCGTGCCGCTAGTCAGCGCGGCCGTTCGCGCACAGAGTTTGTGCGCGATGCCGCAGTCCGTGCGGCCGAGGAAACGCTCATGGAAAACATTGTCATTCGCATGAGTCCGGAAGGTTTCGAGGCATTCGTTTCAGTGCTCGATTCTCCTCCAAGCCCAGTTCCCGAGCTTGTCGAGCTTCTCAAGCGACCAGCGCCTTGGGAACAAGCCGGCGATAGCCGCTGACAACAATTGTCCCTATCCGCGCCCGAGCCGATCAACGGCCATCACGACTTGTCGCACTTCGCCTGCGGCAAGTCCTCACTCGACATTTGGCTTCGAGAAAGAGCCCTGTCGAACCAACAGAAGGGCTTCACTGCCGTCATGGTGGTCCATGACGGGGGGGTAGTGGTTGGCTATTATGGGCTCGCTCCCACTGCCGTAATTCCCTCGATTTTGCCTCGGTCAGTGCGGACTGGTCAGCCGCCCGATCCAGTCCCATGTCTGCTTCTAGGGCAGCTGGCGACTGATCATCGCCGGGCAGGCCAGGGCATAGGAACCGGTCTTTTTAAGCATGCGCTCGCGCGATGTGTCAGCGCGGCGACACTGATTGGCGGACGAGCCCTCATGGTCAACGCGATCGACGAAGACGCTGCGCTGTTCTGGAGCAGGCGCGGTTTTATCCCATCGAAAGATGACCCGATGACCCTGTTTCGCTCGATAGCGGACATCGCTGCATCAATTGCCGCTCAAGAGAACTGATTCCCACCTCGAGTTTCGGGCGCGGGTGCCCATCTTCATCCTGTCTTGGGAATCAAGCAACGGCAGAATTCGGCGCGTTATGGCAATGGCGCACCCGGCATGAATATGATGGGCACTCAGATCATTGGGAAATCTGGGTTCGGCTGAGCCGATGGCCTGAAACACGAGCCTAGGCTTTGCTCGCCCAGCTGATTACTTCAAATTCGGTCCCCCACAGGCGACGGCTGAGCTTGGTCCGGCCTCATCTTTCGTGAGACGGTCGTGAGGCGCAAAAGGACGTATTACAAATCCTAATCAGACGGTATAGAAATCCTAATCGGACGTTGCAGAAATCCTGCTATGTTATTCCGGCCAGCGCCTTCATCCTGCCATGCACCAGCTCGGCTCTGCCATCAGGCTCCCGGATATTCCCATAGAGGAAACTCTCGAAGTCTGGATGTCGTAGTAGCGCTTGGAACTGCTCTGACAGGTAGCTGCGGACCTCGGCTTTTGCAGTCTGCACTTCGTTCAAGAGCGTTGGTCGTCCGTCCACTACATTGAGGATGTCTTCCAGATCGTGGCTTCCGAGAGGGTCATTTGCGCCTCGGCCCGCATAGGCTTCGAGTTTGGTGGCCAGAAAGATCTGCGGTGTCAGGTGTTTGATCACACGCCCGCTGGGCAGGGCGTACTTGACGGCCGTGTAGATACCTTCCTTGTACCAGCGATTGCTGAATCCAAGAATGTTCGGATCGTCCGGCATGAAGTCGACCTTGAGATCGCCGAGCCTCATTCGGCAGATCACGTCATCTTCCCCTGAGATCGTGAAGCCTTTCTGGTGCAAGATTTCCT
>JAJJPO010000084.1:0-4604 GCA_032907585.1 Sphingomonas sp.
CCCCGAGAAGGCGGAGCGGATGCTGGAATCCGCCGGCCTCATCGAGGGCCAGAACCTCTACGACATCACCAACACGCAGGTGGTTCACCACCTCAACCAGGCCCTCAAGGCCAACAAGATGTTCAAGCGGGACATCGACTACATCGTCAAGGACGGGAAGGTCGTCATCATCGACGAGTTCACCGGCCGGATGATGGAAGGGCGCCGCTGGTCCGACGGTCTCCACCAGGCGGTCGAAGCCAAGGAGGGAGTCCAGATCGAGCCGGAGAACCAGACGCTCGCCTCGATCACCTTCCAGAACTACTTCCGCATGTATCCAAAGCTCGCCGGCATGACCGGCACCGCGGCGACGGAAGCCCCGGAGTTCTTTGACATTTACCGGATGAACGTCGTCACCATCCCCACCAACGTCCCGGTGCAGCGGATCGACGAGGACGACGAATTCTACAAGAATATCAACGACAAGTTCGCGGCCATCGCCAAGGAGATCAAGCTTCGGCAGGAAAAGGGCCAGCCGGTGCTGGTCGGCACGGTCTCGATCGAAAAGTCGGAGATGCTGTCGGAGTTTCTCGAGAAGGAGGGCATTCGCCACTCGGTCCTCAATGCCCGCTTCCACGAGCAGGAAGCGCATATCGTGGCCCAGGCCGGCCGGCTCGGGGCAGTTACCATCGCCACCAACATGGCAGGCCGGGGAACCGACATCCAGCTCGGCGGCAATCTCGAGTTCCGGGCAGAAGACGAGATCAGCCATCTTCCCGAGGGGCCCGAGCGGGACGCGGAAATGGAGCGCATCCGGTCCGAGATCGCGGCCGAGAAGCAGGAAGTTCTGAACCGGGGCGGTCTTTTCGTCCTCGGTACCGAGCGCCACGAGAGCCGGCGCATCGACAACCAGCTGCGTGGTCGTTCCGGGCGCCAGGGCGACCCTGGCCTCTCGCGCTTCTACTTGAGCCTCGACGACGACCTGCTGCGGATCTTCGGCCCGCAGACCGCCTTCGCCAGGCTGATGAACAAGAACCTCGAAGACGGCGAGGCCATCGTGTCGCCGTGGATCAGCAAGGCGATCGAGACCGCCCAGAAGAAGGTCGAGGCACGCAACTACGACATCAGAAAGCAGGTCGTCGAGTTCGACGACGTGATGAATGACCAGCGCAAGGTGATCTACGAACAGCGTTCGGAAATCATGGATGCGGAGCATGTCAGCGACGTCATCGAGGATTTCCGGGCCGAGACCATCGAGGGCCTGGTCATGGCGAGCTGCCCCGAGGCGACCTATCCCGAGCAGTGGGACATCGAGCGTCTCCGGGAAAATATCGGCGAAGTCCTCGATCTCGACCCGCCGCTGGAAGACTGGCTGCAGGAAGACGAGGTCGACCAGTCGATCATCATCGAGCGCCTCCAGCAGATGGCCGACGAGAAGATGACCGCCAAGGCGGAGAGCATCGAGCGCGACCAGTGGGTCCAGGTCGAGAAGAATATCCTTCTCCAGAATCTCGACCATCACTGGAAGGAGCATCTGGCGACCCTCGATGCGCTGCGCCAGGTCATCCATCTTCGAAGCTTCGCCCAGAAGAAGCCGATCGATGAATATAAGCAGGAGGCCTTCCTTCTCTTCGAGCGGCTCCTGGTCGCAATCCGGGAGGACGTGACCCGGATGCTGATGAGGGCGCAGGTCCAGTTCGAGGAGCCGATCCAGATGGCCCCGGCCGGTGCGTTCGCACTGCCCGAGTTCATCACCCACCACATCGACCCGCTTTCGGGTGACGACGACACGGCGGACTTTGATTCTGGCGGCGCATTGCCCTCGCACCTGCCGCCGCTTCACGCACCGCAGCCGCCGCTTCCGGAGCAGACCGCGGACGGCGACACCGTCGTTGCGCCGACCAGCCGCAATGCTCCCTGCCCGTGCGGCTCGGGGCTCAAATACAAGCATTGCCACGGCCAGGCCTGATCCAGGGAAAGTCCCGGCATGATTCCCCGCCACGCGCTTCGTCAGGCATATCGACCCGACGAGAATGATATCGTTCGCCAGCGCCTCTCGGAGGCGAAGCTTCCCCCGTCGCAGCAGGGAGAAGCAGGAGCAATCGCCCGAACCCTGGTGAAGGCGGTTCGCGACCATAAGGCAGCCGGGCTGGATGCCTTCCTCCAGGCCTATGACCTCGGCTCCGACGAGGGCATTGCCCTCATGTGCCTTGCAGAAGCGCTGCTGCGCATCCCTGATGCGGAGACTGCCGACGATCTCATCGCCGACAAGCTGTCAGGTCCCGACTGGGCCGAGAAGCTTGGCGAAAGCCGTTCCACCTTCGTCAATGCCGCCACTTTCTCGCTGCTCCTCACGGGAAAGGTCCTGGAGGAGGCCAACGACCGGACCGACAATTGGCGCGCCGCGCTCGGCCGGGCGGTCGGGCGGCTCGGCGAGCCGGTGATCCGGACAGCCGTCAGCCAGGCGATGAAGATCCTCGGCCGGCAGTTCGTCTTCGGCAGGACCATCGACGAGGCGTTGAAGCGCGCGGCGCCCGAGCGGGCAAAGGGCTGGAGCCACAGCTTCGACATGCTCGGCGAAGCAGCCAAGACCCATGCCGACGCAGGGCGCTATGCCAGGGCCTATGCCGATGCGCTTGACGCGATCGCCGCGACCGCCCGTGGCGGATTCCGGGCAGCGCCGGGCATCTCGGTCAAGCTCTCCGCGCTCCACCCGCGCTACGAGTGGAGCCACGCAGAGGAAGCCAGGGCCGCGATACTTCCCGTCCTCCAGGACCTGGTTGCCCGGGCCGCCCGGGCCGACATTCACCTGACGATCGATGCCGAGGAGGCCGACCGGCTCGAGCTCTCGATGGATCTCATCGAGGCGATCGTCGCGGACGACAGGCTGTTCGAGAACGACTGGGGCGGGTTCGGGCTTGCCGTCCAGGCCTATTCGAAGCGCGCGGTCCCGACCGTCGACTGGGCGATCGAACTTGCTCGCAAACATGGCCGAAAGCTGATGGTCCGGCTGGTCAAGGGCGCCTACTGGGACAGCGAGATCAAGATGGCCCAGGTCGCGGGTCTTCCAGACTATCCCGTATTCACCCGCAAGGTCGCGACCGACGTCAGCTACCTTGCATGCGCCAAGCGGCTGCTCGCTGCCAGCGACTGCATCTATCCGGCCTTTGCCACCCACAACGCCAATACGATCGGGGCGGTGAAGGCGCTCGCCGGCGACGTCAAGTTCGAGTTCCAGCGGCTGCACGGCATGGGCGAGGGGCTCTACGAGGAGCTGGCAAAGCTCGAGCGCGGCCTTGGCGAAGAGCCCACGCCGGTGAGGATCTACGCACCGGTTGGAAGCCACAAGGAACTGCTCGCCTATCTTGTTCGCCGGCTCCTCGAGAACGGCGCCAATTCGAGCTTCGTCAACCGGATCGCGGACGAGCATGTCCCGGTCGACGAACTGGTGCGCGATCCCGTCGCCGAGCTCGAGAAAACCGAACCGAAGCGCAATCCTGCCATCCCGCTCCCAAATGCCATTTTCGGCCAGGGTCGCCGCAACAGTGCAGGCGTTGACCTAAGCGACCCGGCGGTGCGCGATCCGCTGATGGCAAGGCTGCGCAAGCTGGAAGCGCGGGCATGGTCCGCCTCTCCAACCGGCGGCAGTGGCGGCGAAGCTCAGAGCATCCGCTCGCCGCACGACACCTCGGTCGAGGTCGGCGTTGCCCATTTCGCGAGCGAGCAGGATGTCGACCGGATGGTCCGCTCGGCGCTTGGTGCGCAGATCAAATGGGACAAGCTCGGCGGCGAAGCGCGGGCAAGGCTGCTGGACCGGGCAGCCGACCTGTTCGAGGAGCACCGCGAGGAGCTGTTCTCGCTATGCATCCGGGAAGCTGGAAAGACCGTCGTCGACGCGGTGCTCGAAGTTCGCGAAGCGGTCGATTTCCTGCGCTATTACGCCAGCGAAGCACGCAGGCTCGGCGAACCGACCAGCCTCCCCGGGCCCACCGGCGAACTGAACGAACTTCGGATGCACGGCCGCGGGGTGTTCGTCTGCATCAGCCCGTGGAACTTTCCGCTCGCGATCTTCATCGGCCCTGTCGCGGCGGCGCTCGCCGCCGGGAACGCCGCCATCGCCAAGCCCGCCGAGCAGACCCCGCTCATTGGCGCGAGGGCGATCGAGCTGATGCATGCAGCCGGGATCCCCAGCGAGATCGTCCAGGTCGCCCCGGGTGACGGGCGGGTCGGCGCGGCCTTGACCAGCCACCCGATGATCGGGGGCGTCGCCTTCACCGGGTCGACCGATACCGCCCGGGCAATAAATCGGTCGCTGGCAGAGCGTAGCGGGGCGATCGTCCCGCTCATCGCCGAAACCGGCGGGCAGAACGCCATGATCGTCGATTCATCGGCGCTCCCCGAACAGGTGACCCGCGATGTCATTGCCTCCTCCTTCCAGAGCGCGGGCCAGCGCTGCTCGGCACTCCGCGTCCTTTTCATCCAGGAGGATGTCGCCGATTCGATGCTGGAAATGATTTCGGGCGCCATGCAGGCGCTCACCATCGGCGATCCTTCTGAACTATCGACCGACGTCGGACCGGTGATCGACGCGGAAGCAAAGGCGGCTCTCGAGGCCCATCTGGCGG
>JAJJPO010000085.1:0-4362 GCA_032907585.1 Sphingomonas sp.
GCTCGTCGCCAGGCACAAGTTCGTCGAGGTTTCGCTCGATGAAGCCGGTGTCGATCCGGCCTTCCCCGAAATTCTCGTCGAGCAGCGCATTATAAAGGAAGGCCGCGTTGGTCCTTACCGGCCAGACCTCCGCCTCGCCGACCATCGAGGCCAGTTCCTCGATCGCCTCGGCCCGGTCGCTTCCCCAGGCAATGAGCTTTGCGATCATCGGATCATAGAAGGGCGAGATCTGGTCACCCTCCTCGACCCCGGTCTCGATCCGGCCCTCGCTTCCCAGGTCAAAATGCTCGAGCCTGCCGACACTCGGCAGAAATCCCCTGTTGGGGTCTTCGGCATAAAGGCGGGCCTCGATCGCGTGGCCCGTAATCGAAAGCTCTTCCTGCGTCCTTGGAAGGCTTTCACCGCTTGCGACACGAAGCTGCCATTCCACCAGGT
This sequence comes from Sphingomonas sp., assembly GCA_032907585.1. GTDB lineage: Bacteria > Pseudomonadota > Alphaproteobacteria > Sphingomonadales > Sphingomonadaceae > Sphingomicrobium. The sequence goes on from JAJJPO010000085.1 coordinate 436, forward strand.
CCTCGCCCGTGACCTCCTCGGTGACGGGATGCTCGACCTGGAGTCTCGTGTTCATCTCCATGAACCAGATACGGTCCGCCCGGAGGCCTTGCGAGGCATCGGCGATAAACTCTATCGTCCCCGCGCCTTCATAGTTGACGGCCCTTGCCGCACGGACGGCCGCCTCGCACACCGCCGTGCGCGTTTCCTCGTCCATCCCGGGCGCCGGGGCTTCCTCGATCACTTTCTGGTGGCGCCGCTGGAGCGAGCAGTCACGCTCGAACAGGTGGACGACATTGCCATGGCTGTCGCCGAAGACCTGGACCTCGATATGGCGCGGCGAGAGGATATATTTCTCGATGAGCACGCGCTCGTCGCCAAAGCTGCTCGAAGCCTCGCGCCGGCAGCTTTCAAGCGCGGCCGCGAACTCCCCCGACGCATCCACCCGGCGCATGCCCTTGCCGCCGCCACCGGCGACTGCCTTGATCAGGACGGGATAGCCGATGGAGTCTGCTTCTTTGTGGAGGCGCTCGGCGAACTGGTCATCGCCGAGATAGCCGGGGGTCACGGGAACGCCCGCCTCGGCCATCAGCTTCTTCGCGGCATCCTTGAGCCCCATCGCCCTAATGCTCTGGGGTCCCGGCCCCACCCATATGAGCCCCGCCTCGATTACCGCCTCGGCAAAGCCGGCGTTCGATGCGATGGCGGCGTCGATGATCCGTTCGCCGACGAGATAGCTCTCGATTGCCGGACCAGGGCCGATATGCACTGCCTCATCGGCCATGCGGACATGGAGCGCCCTTGCGTCGGCATCGGAAAAGACGGCGATCGTCCGGATGCCAAGGCGCCTCGCCGTCCGGATCACCCTGCAGGCGATTTCCCCGCGGTTCGCTATCAGCAGGGACTTCATCATGCGGCGTCGGCCCGCATTGGTTCGGCCCCTTCCATCGGCTTCAACCCGAGCCGTTCCAGCATGGCCGTGTCCGCATCGTCGCCGGCGTTGGCGGTGGTCAGCAGCTTGTCCCCGGTAAAGATGCTGTTGGCGCCCGCGACGAAACAGAGCGCCTGGGTCGCTTCCGACATGGTCTCGCGGCCGGCGGAAAGCCGCACCATCGAGCCAGGCATGCAGATCCTCGCGACGGCAACGGGTCGTTGTAGACGGTGTCCGGGTTCTTCGGATTGCCGGCGCGGCTGGTGAAGTACGACACCGTTATCGGCACCATCGGGCGCGGCATGCAAGTCCTCGCGACGGCAACGGTGCGGGCGAACTCCAGGTCGTCGATCATTTTCTCGTCGGCGAACATGTTGCCGAGAACCGTGCCCTTCACCGGCACCAGCGCGTTGATCGGCACGCTCTCGGGATGCCTCGGAAGCGTCGCGAGCGCGTGGATGAACCCGACCCTGTCCTCGCGGGTCTCGCCCATCCCGACGATCCCGCCGCAGCAGACGCTGATGCCCGCCGACCGAACCTCCTCGAGCGTCTGCAGGCGGTCGGCGAAACTCCTCGTCGTGATCACGCTGGAGTAATGCTCGGGCGAGGTGTCGATGTTGTGATTATAATAGTCGAGGCCCGCGTCCTTTAGCGCCCGTGCCTGTTCCCCGGTCAGCATGCCGAGGGTCATGCAGGTTTCCAGCCCCATCGCCTTCACCCCCGCGACCATCGCGCAGACCTTCTCCATGTCGCGGTCCTTCGGGCTCCGCCAGGCGGCGCCCATGCAAAAGCGCTGCGAGCCTCGGGCCCTCGCCTCGGCCGCTTCCGCAAGCACCGCCTCGACATCCATCAGCTTTTCCGCCCTCAGCCCTGAATCCGCATGGGCCGACTGGGAGCAGTAGCCGCAGTCCTCCGGACAGCCGCCGGTCTTGATCGAAAGCAGCGTGCAAAGCTGCACCTCGTCCGGAGCATGGCTGGAGCGATGCACTTCGGCTGCCCGGAAGACGAGCTCGGTGAAGGGCAGGTCGAACAGCCGGGATATCTCGGCGCGGGTCCAGTCAGTGCGGCTCACAATGCCTCCAGCTAATTTGGTTCGGGATGACCAGGGCCGGGCCATCATCACATCCGGAACACGCCGAACTGCGGCCGCTCCGGGATTGGTGCGTTAAGGCAGGCGGCGAGCGAAAGACCAAGCACATCGCGCGTCTGGACCGGGTCGATTATCCCGTCGTCCCACATGCGCGCCGTGGCATGCCAGGGGTTTCCCTGCGCTTCATAATCGTCGCGGATCGGCTGCTTGAAGGCCTCGGCCTCCTCGGCGGTCCAGCTGGCAGCATCGGCATGGACGGTCGCAAGCACGCTTGCCGCCTGTTCGCCGCCCATCACGCTGATGCGGCTGTTGGGCCAGGAAAACAGGAAGCGCGGCGAGTAGGCCCGTCCGCACATGCCGTAATTTCCAGCGCCGAAGCTGCCCCCGATGAGGATGGTGATCTTGGGAACGGTGGCGGTGGCGACTGCAGTGACCAGCTTGGCGCCATGCTTGGCGATGCCCTCGGCCTCATATTTCCCGCCGACCATGAAGCCCGAGATATTCTGTAGGAACAGCAGCGGTATGCGGCGCTGGCATGCGAGCTCGATGAAATGCGCGCCCTTGAGGGCACTCTCGCTGAACAGGACGCCGTTGTTGGCGAGGATCGCGACCGGCATTCCCCAGACATGAGCGAAGCCGCAGACGAGCGACGAGCCGAACAGCGGCTTGAACTCGTGAAACTCGCTTTCGTCGACGATCCGGGCAATTACCTCGTGGACGTCATAAGGTGCGAGGACGTCCTCGGGGATGATCGAGTAGAGCTCTTCCGGGTCGTAGAGCGGCGGCCGCGGCTCCCGCAGCTCCACCTCCGCGCCCGGTTCGCTGCCGAGGTGCGACACGATGTCGCGGACAATGGCGAGCGCATGTTCGTCATTCTCGGCGAGATGGTCGACGACGCCCGACTTCCGGGCGTGGAGATCGCCGCCGCCAAGCTCCTCGGCACTGATTTCCTCGCCGGTCGCCGCCTTCACGAGCGGCGGCCCGGCAAGAAAGATGGTCCCCTGGTCGCGGACGATCACGCTTTCGTCGCTCATCGCCGGGACATAGGCCCCGCCGGCGGTGCAGCTGCCCATGACGCAGGCGATCTGGGCGATGCCCTTCGCCGACATGTTGGCCTGGTTGTAGAAGATGCGGCCGAAATGGTCGCGATCGGGGAAGACCTCCGCCTGGTGCGGGAGGTTCGCACCGCCCGAGTCAACGAGGTAGATGCATGGCAACCGGTTTGCTTCCGCGATCTCCTGGGCGCGCAAGTGCTTCTTCACCGTCATCGGGAAATAGGTGCCGCCCTTCACCGTCGCGTCATTGGCGACGATCATGACCTGGCGCCCCGACACCCGGCCGATGCCGGCGATCATGCCGGCGCCCGGGACTTCCCGCCGGTAAAGGTCGCACGCGGCGAGCTGCCCGATTTCGAGAAAGGGCGAGCCAGGGTCGAGCAATCGTTCGACCCGGTGGCGTGGAAGGAGCTTGCCACGCGCGACGTGCCGTTGCCGATGTTTTTCCGGGCCGCCCTGCGCTGCCCTTGCAACGTCCGCCCGAAGCTGTTCGGCGAGCGCCCGGTTGTGAGCGGCCCGGGCGCGCGACTGTTCGGATGACAGGTCAATCTTCGTATCGAGGCGCGGTGCGCTCATTCCTGCCAGTCTCCGTTGTCGAGTTCCGAGCTCAAAGTCGCCTAGCCTCCTCGATGCAAGTTGCAAAGCCGTGCATCAATCGACGAGGGCACTTGCCCGGTGCCGCGCCTGCCCACGGCCGATGCGCCCCAGGTTCGTCAGGCCCCGATCAGCTCGCGCCCGATCAGCATGCGGCGGATTTCGTTGGTGCCGGCGCCGATGTCGAGCAGCTTCGCATCGCGCATGTAGCGCTCGACCGGCCAGTCCTTCGTATAGCCAGCGCCGCCAAGCGCCTGCACCGCCTCGCCAGCAACCTT
>JAJJPO010000086.1:0-4460 GCA_032907585.1 Sphingomonas sp.
GTTGGTCCGCGGGCGCTGCCTGGAGAGCGGGGGGTGCTTGGCCCCGGATGCCGAGGGCGGCCAGTCGCGGATGTCCGGCGACGAGGTCGGTATGCCTGAGGGCCCTCAGGACGGTGACCATCACAAGGTCGCCGATCGTGAAGCGTTCCTCGAACCAGGGCTTGTCCCCGAGCGCGTCGGCAAGCGCCTTCAGCCGCTTGTCGATCGTCTCCACCACCTGCGGGCGGCGCTCTGTCGTCCATTCCTCGCCGCGCCGGAAAATATCGATGTCGATCAGCTCGAAGATGAAGGGCTCGACGCTGTTGAGCGCGGCGACGAGCCAGCTGATGGCACGGCCGCGGCCCTGCGGGTCGGACGGCAGAAGGCGCTCGTCGCCAAGGCCGAGATGGGTCGCCCAGTCGTGCGGCACGCCCTCGACCACCAGGCCGTTGAGCGCCTGGGGGGCTGACCACGCGATGTCGGCGCGAGCGTCGTAGTCGCTGGGATGCATCCGCCCCTTCGGGCCATACTCGATGAGGGTGAGCAGCACGGCCGCGGCCCTGCGGGTCGGATGGAAGAAGGCGCTCGTCGCCAAGGCCGAGATGGATGAGGATCGCGCCGCTCTCGAACAGTTCCACCTCCCCGTCGCGATAGCATGGCACCTGCCCGAAGGGCTGGTCGGAATAATAGTCGGACGGGCGGGGGCTGAGCGCATCGAGGAGCCGCACCCTGTAGGGCCGGCCAATCTCTTCAAGTGCCCAGCGGATCCGGATGTCACGGACCACGCCCTGCGCGAAGTCCGGAACCCAGCGGAACGCGGAGATTTCGGTGGTTGCGGCCTGGTCGAGGGGCATGGGGAAATCTTCCCTTCTTCCTGTTCCGACTCGATTCGCCTTGAACATTGACGACGCGGGTTATAAATTGCAACCATGAAGTTACAAAAACTAACCAAGGCGGGACGAAACGAGGACAGGCGACGATATGACGATGCCTGTGCTGCAGCTCACGGCATGGATCTGATTGGCGAGCGCTGGTCCATGCCCCTCATCCGCGAACTGCTGCTTGGGCCCCGCCGTTTCAGTGACCTCAAAACGAGTCTCAATGGAATTAGTGCCAATGTTCTTAGCCAGCGGCTCGAGGGCCTGGAAAAGGCGGGGGTGCTCGTCCGCCGGAAGCTTCCGCCGCCCGCTTCTGTCCAGGTCTACGAGCTGACCCCGTGGGGCTATGAGGCGGCGCCCATCTTCCAGGCGCTCGGCCGCTGGGCCGTAAGGAGCCCTTCGCACGATCCGACGAGGCCGTTCAGCCCGGTTTCGCTGATGCTGTCGCTAAGGACGATGCTGAGCGCGACTGCTGCCGGTGACCTCGAGGCGTCCATCGCGCTGAAAATGAATGGCGAGCCGTTCTTCTGGAAGCGCAGCCGTAACGGCGAAGTGGCCATCGGCCGCGGCCAAATTGAAAGTCCGGACCTCGTCTTCGAGGCGACTCCAAGCGAAATTGCCGGCTATATCTACGCGGGCGCGCCACTGACCTCACTTAGGGTGGAAGGAGACATGGAGCTCGCCAGAAGGCTTCCATCCCTCTTTCCCATGCCGGAGAAAGCCGCTGCTTGAGGCCGCTATGCGAAGTGCTTAAGGCGGACCGCCATGACCGAGATTCCCAACGGACCGCTCGACAGCCGCGATGAAACGATCCTTGCGCCCCCAGACAGCATAGAAAAGGTCCGCGAAACATTCGGGATCGACAGCGACCTCGAGGTCCCGGCTTTCAGCGAGGCCGACGAGCGGGTCCCTGACCTCGACCCGGCCTATGTATTCGATCCCGACACCACGCTCGCCATCTGCGCCGGCTTTGCCCGCAATCGCCGAGTGATCGTCCAGGGCTATCACGGGACCGGCAAGTCGACCCACATCGAGCAGGTCGCCGCGCGGCTCAACTGGCCGATGATCCGGATCAACCTCGACGCGCACATCAGCAGGATCGACCTCATCGGCCGCGATGCAATCGTTCTCCGGGACGGCCAGCAGGTCACCGAGTTTCGCGAGGGACTGCTGCCATGGGCGCTGCAGCACCCGGTCGCGCTCGTCTTCGACGAATATGACGCCGGCCGGCCCGATGTCATGTTCGTCATCCAGCGGGTGCTCGAGACCGACGGCAAGCTGACACTGCTCGACCAGAACCGGGTCATCCGGCCCAATCCGTGGTTCCGGCTCTTCGCGACGACAAACACTATCGGCCTCGGCGATACGAGCGGGCTCTATCACGGCACCCAGGCCATCAACCAGGCGCAGATGGACCGCTGGAACCTTGTCGCAACGCTCAACTATTTGCCGGCCGAGGTCGAGGCCCAGATCGTCCTCGCCAAGTCCGGCGAATATGACCATGACGGCGGCAAGGAAGACGTGGCGAAAATGATCCAGGTCGCCAATCTCACCCGCCAGGGCTTCATCAACGGCGACATCTCGACCGTCATGAGCCCGCGCACGGTCATCAGCTGGGCGCAGAACGCTCTCATCTTCGGCGACATCGGATTTGCGTTCCGGGTCAGCTTCCTCAACAAATGCGATGAAGCCGAACGCGGCCTGATCGCCGAATATTACCAGCGCGTGTTCGGCAAGGATCTGCCGGAAAGCATCGCCCACAGGGCCTAGCGACATGCCAACGCCGACCTCGCTCGACCGCTTCCGCAACGTCCTTGCCGGAGCGGCCCGGGCAATTGCGGAGGACCCGGAAGCCGACGTCGTCTTCGCATCGGATTCGAGCGGCCAGTCGCCCGGCAAGATCGCACGCGTAGTCTCGCCCGGCCCGAGCCTCGAACCGAGGCTCGTGGCCGAGGCCAGGGGTGCCGCAGACGCGCTGGCGCTCCGCCTGAGGCACCATGACCCCAGGCTCCACGCCTCGCGCGCTCCGCCAGTCGACAGCGATGCCCGGGCCGTGTTCGACGCGCTCGAGCAGGCCCGGATCGAGGCTCTCGGCACGAGGGCGATGGAAGGCGTCCGCGCGAACCTCAATGACCTTGTCGAGGCCCGGGTCCGGATGGACGCCATCACCCGCGCCCGAAACGCCGAGGAAGTTCCGCTGGCGACCGCGGTCGGCCTGCTCGCAAGGCAGCGCCTGACGGGGGAGTCGCCGCCTTCGGCCGCGAGGCCGGGTCTCGACCTCGTGGCGTCGTGGATCGAGGAGAAGGCCGCCGCCGAGCTCGACGCGCTCGCGCTAACGATCGACGACCAGGCAGCCTTCGCCACCCTTTCGCGGCGCCTGCTCCAGGACCTCGAACTCGATACGGGCGAGCCGGCTGAACAGGAGCCGGAAGAAGCCGGGGACGAGGGCGAAGGCGAGGAAGAGGGCGCCGACGAGGCCGACGAGGCCGAGACCGACAATGCCGACGCCGGCGGCGAAATGGAGATGCGCTCGGAGGAGGCGAAGCCCGAGGAAGGCGAGCAGGAGGGAAGCGAAAGCGACTCCGAGTTCGACGAAGGCGAGGCGAGCAGCGACCAGGAAGCCACCGACGAGGCGCGAGCTGGCGCGACGAGGCGCAACCGCATCGACGAGCCGATCAGCGACTATCGTCCCTTCACCACCCGTTTCGACGAGGTGATCGGTGCCGACCAGCTATGCGATGAAGAGGAGCTCGGAAGGCTTCGCTCCTACCTCGACCAGCAGATGAGCAGCCTCGGCGGGGTTGTGACGAGGCTTGCCAACCGTCTCCAGCGCAGGCTGATGGCCCAGCAGGCCAGGAGCTGGGCATTCGACCAGGAAGAAGGACTGCTCGACGCTGCGAGGCTCGCCCGGGTGATCGTCTCGCCCGGCCACTCCCTCAGCTACAAGATCGAGAAGGATACCGAGTTCAAGGATACGGTCGTCAGCCTGCTTATTGACAATAGCGGCTCGATGCGTGGCCGGCCGATTTCCATCGCCGCAACCTGCGCCGACGTCCTCGCGAGGACCCTGGAACGATGCGGCGTCTCGACAGAGATCCTCGGATTCACGACCCGCGGATGGAAGGGCGGGCAAAGCCGGGAATTGTGGCTGTCCGAGGGAAGGCCGCCTCACCCGGGCCGGCTCAACGACCTTCGCCACATTCTCTACAAGCGGGCCGACGAACCCTATCGCCATGCGCGGCGCAGCCTCGGGTTGATGATGCGCGAAGGACTGCTCAAGGAAAACATCGACGGCGAAGCGCTGCTCTGGGCCCATGGCCGGCTACTCGCCAGGCCCGAGGAGCGGCGGATTCTCCTGGTTATCAGCGATGGCGCACCGGTCGACGATTCGACGGCCTCGGCCAATGGCGGCACCTATCTGGAGCGGCACTTGCGGGAAGTCATAAGATGGATCGAGGGACGCTCGAGCGTCGAGCTCGCAGCGATCGGCATCGGGCACGACGTTACTCGATATTATTCCCGGGCGGTGACGATCATGGACGCCGAGCAGCTCGGCGGCGCGCTGATCGAGCAGCTCGCGGCGCTGTTCGACAAGGGCTGATG
>JAJJPO010000087.1:0-19186 GCA_032907585.1 Sphingomonas sp.
TCCTTGCGCTGCAGAAACAGCAGCACGCCCGGATCCACGTCGCCGCAACGCGTGGCCATGACCAGTACTTCGAGCGGCGTGAATCCCATCGACGTATCGACGGCCTCGCCGCGGTCGATGGCGGTTATCGAACAGCCGGCGCCCAGCTGGACCGAAACAACACGCCCGCCTTCAATCAAATCGGGCCGTAACTGCCGCCAGCGACGCCACATGGCCTCGTCCGCCAGGCCATGAAAGCCGTAACGGCGGATCCCCTCCGCCTCGAAGCGGCGCGGCAGGGCATAGCGGCCGGCCGGCGGAGCGATCGTCCGGTGGAAGGCGGTGTCGAAACAGGCGAACTGCCGGAGCGCCGGCTCAAGCGCCCTGATCCGCCGCAGCGGCTCGAGGCCCATCGGCTGGTGCAGGGGCGCCAGCGGCGTCAGGGCATCGAGACGCTCGAGCACGGACTCGTCGACCTCGATCGGATCGCTAAATTCGGTGCCGCCATGGACGATGCGGTGGCCGACGACGGTGAGCCGGACATGCAGGAACTGGCTTTGCAGCCAGTCGAGCAGGCGGTCGACGGGGCGGCAGGCGCCGCCCAAGGGCCAGCGCTCTTCAACGCCCCCGCCCTCGGCAAGCCTCGCGCCGAGGAGCCACTGGTCCCCCTGCCGCCGGAGGACGCCGAGCATGAGCGGTGGCCGGTTTGCGCCCGAAGGATCCGCTTCGAACAGGCCGAACTTAAGGCTGGACGAGCCCGCATTGAGGGCAAGGACCGCCTCGGTCACGTCAGCTGCCCGCCCGCATCGGCCCCGGCCAGCGCCAGCCCTGGATCTCCGGCATATCCTCGCCATGGGCGAGGATATGGGCCTGGTGCTCGCCCAGCTTCCCCTCGAGCCGCTGAAGGACCGCCGCCGCCGCCTCGAGGCCGGGCACGCGCCGCACCGCGTCCATCGCCAGATGGAACCGGTCGAGTTCGTTGAGGACGGTCATGTCGAACGGCGTGGTGGTGGTCCCTTCTTCCTTGAACCCATGGACATGGAAATTGCCATGATTGGCCCGCCGGTAGGTGAGCCGGTGGATCAGCTGCGGATAGCCGTGAAAGGCGAAGATCACCGGCCGGTCCTTCGTGAACAGCGCGTCGAAGGCTTCGTCGCTGAGCCCGTGCGGGTGCACGCTCTCGGGCTGGAGCGCCATCAGGTCGACGATATTGACCAGCCGGACCTTCAAGGAAGGAAGCTGCTCGCGCAGCAGGCTCGCCGCCGCCAGCGCCTCCAGCGTCGGGACGTCGCCGGCGCAGGCGATGACGACATCGGGCTCCTCGCCTTCCTGTTCGGTTCCGGCCCAGCGCCAGATGCCGGCGCCGGCCGCGCAGTGGCGCGCCGCCTCGTCCGCGCTCAGCCATTGGGGCGCCGGCTGCTTGCCGGCGACGATGACGTTGATCCGGTCGTAGGTGGCGAGGCAATGGTCGGCGACCCACAGCAGCGAATTGGCGTCGGGCGGCAGATAGACGCGGACCACATCGGCCTTCTTGTTCATCACCACGTCGAGAAAGCCCGGATCCTGGTGGCTGAACCCATTATGGTCCTGCCGCCAGACATGGCTGGTCAGCAGATAGTTGAAGGAGGAGATGGGCTCGCGCCATCCCAGCTCGCGCGACACCTTCAGCCATTTGGCGTGCTGGTTGAACATCGAATCGATGATGTGCACGAACGCCTCGTAGCAGTTGAAGAGGCCATGGCGCCCGGTTAGCAGATAGCCTTCCAGCCAGCCCTGGCAGAGATGCTCGGACAGCACCTCCATCACCCGGCCGCCCGGGCCGAGATGCTCGTCGAACGGCTCGACCCGCTCCATCCAGGCACGCCTCGTCACGTCGAACACGGCATCGAGCCGGTTCGAGGCGGTTTCGTCCGGCCCGAAGATCCGGAAATTGCGGGCGCCGGCGTTCAATCGCAGCACATCGGCGAGATAGGCGCCAAGCGCCCGCGTCGCCTCACCGTCCGCCGCGCCGGGGGCCGGAACCGACAGCGCATGGCCCCGCCAGTCGGGCCGATTGAGCTCGCGCCGCAGCCGGCCGCCATTGCCCTGGGGGATCATGCCCATCCGTTTGTCTCCCTCGGGCGCCAGCGCCCGAAGCTCAGGGCGCAGCCGGCCGGCCTCGTCGAACAGCTCCTCGGGCCGATAGCTTCGCATCCATTGTTCGAGCAGGACGCGATGCGCCTCATCGCCCCTCGCGTTGGCAATCGGCACCTGGTGCGAGCGCCAGAAGCCCTCGACCTTCCTGCCGTCGACTTCCCTGGGCCCGGTCCAGCCCTTGGGGCTTTTGAGGACGATCATCGGCCAGCGCGGCAGCCCTCCTCCCCGCCCGCTACGGGCGGCCTCCTGGATGGCCTTGATCCGGTCGAACGCCTGGTCGAGCGCCGCGGCCATCTTCCGGTGCATGTCGGCGGGATCGCTCCCTTCGACGAAGATCGGCTCATGGCCATAGCCCTGGAGCAATCGCCGCAGGTCCGCCGGGTCCATCCGCCCGAGGATGGTGGGATTGGCGATCTTGTAGCCGTTCAAATGAAGGATCGGCAGCACCGCGCCGTCGCTCGCCGGATCGATGAACTTGTTGCCGTGCCAGGAGGCGGCGAGCGGCCCGGTCTCGGCTTCGCCGTCGCCGACGACGCAGGCGACGACCAGGCCCGGGTTGTCGAGCGCCGCGCCATAGGCATGGAGCAGCGCATAGCCGAGCTCGCCGCCCTCATGGATCGATCCCGGGGTTTCCGGGCTGGCGTGGCTGGGAACGCCGCCCGGGAAGGAGAAGCGCCGGAACAGGGAGCGCATGCCCTCCGCGTCGTCGCCGACCTCGGGATAGATCTGGCTGTAGCTTCCCTCGAGCCATGTGTTGGCAACCATCGCCGGCCCGCCATGGCCGGGACCGCAGACATAGAGGATGTCCGTGCCGCGTGTCCGGATGATGCGATTCAAATGCGCATAGATGAAGTTGAGCCCGGGCGTTGTCCCCCAATGACCCAAGAGCCGGGGCTTCACATGCTCCGGCTTGAGCGGCTCGCGCAGCAGCGGGTTGTCGAGCAGATAGATCTGGCCGACCGAGAGATAGTTGGCGGCGCGCCAGTAGCGGTCGATGAGGGCCGCCTCGTCGGCAGAGAGCTCGCCTGGGCCTGGCACCTCGCCCGCTCCTGACGTCATCGCCATGCCCGGCTCCGGGCTCAATGTGGCCATCTTCGATCCTCCGGTTTGGCGCCGCTTTCAAAAAGCAGGCATGGGCCTTTCATTGCGCCGCGAAGGTCCGGGCTGGCGATAAGGATATCTACTAGGCGGCAAGCGCGGCAAGGCGCGCTAGCCAGCCATGTCCACGGTAGGGCACTGGCGGGAAGTCGGGGCGTTTCTGTCGGAAGAACCTCCGCCAAATCACCAGTGCTTGACCCTGACACTGTGTCAGACTCCATATGGCATGGGACACGAGTCGCTCGAGGAAGGATTTTCCGACCATGGCCGAATGCCACCACCACGCTCATCACCATGCGCCGGCCGATGGCGCGAAGGCGGACGATCATGGGACGATCGTCACCGATCCCGTCTGCGGGATGAACGTCGATACGCGAACCGCGACGCACCGCTACGAGCTTGACGGCACCCCCTATTATTTCTGCAGCGCGCGCTGCCTCGAGAAGTTCAGGGCCAACCCGGACCAGTATCTGAACCCGCCGGAACATGACCCGGCGGTCCGCTCGCCGGCGATGGGCGCCCTCCCCGAGGCCGCGGAAGGAACTGTCTGGACCTGCCCGATGCACCCGGAAATCCGGCGCGACGGCCCGGGCCAGTGCCCGATCTGCGGCATGGCGCTGGAACCGCTCGAGCCCAGCCTCGAGGAAGGGCCCAATCCCGAACTCATCGACATGAGCCGCCGCTTCTGGGTGAGCGCCGCGCTGACCCTGCCGCTGGTCGTTTTGACCTTCGGCGCGGAGCTGCTCGGCTGGCACCCGTTCGCGATGCGGGCGCCCTCGCACCTCCTTGGCGTACCCGCCTCGATGCTGCTGCAGCTGGCGCTGGCGACGCCGGTTGTCCTGTGGGGCGGCTGGCCCTTCTTCGAACGCTTCTGGGCGAGCCTTAAAACCCGCAACCTCAACATGTTCACCCTGATCGGCCTCGGGGTCGGCGTCGCCTATGGCTACAGCCTCGTCGCGACGCTGTTCCCGCAGTTCTTCCCCGCTTCCTTGAGGACGATGGGCGGGCTGGTGCCGGTCTATTTCGAAGCGGCCGCGGTCATCACCACCCTGGTGCTGCTGGGCCAGGTGCTGGAGCTGCGCGCGCGCTCGGCGACCGGCAAGGCGATCCGCGCCCTCCTCGGCCTTGCCGCCAAGACGGCGCGGCGCATCCGCGAAGACGGCCGCGAGGAGGATATTCCGCTCGATGAGGTGCATGTCGGCGACCTGCTCCGGGTGCGTCCGGGCGAGAAAGTGCCCGTTGACGGGGTCGTCGTCGAAGGCCGCAGCGCGGTCGATGAATCGATGATCAGCGGCGAACCCGTGCCGGTCGAAAAGGTCATTGGCGAGAAGGTCACCGGCGCCACCGTCAACGGTACCGGCACCCTCCTGATGCGGGCCGAACGGGTCGGCCGCGACACGATGCTGTCCCAGATCGTGCGGATGGTCGCCGCGGCGCAGCGCTCGCGCGCCCCGATCCAGGCGCTGGCCGATCGCGTCTCGGGCTGGTTCGTGCCGAGCGTGGTCGCGGTGTCCCTCATCGCCTTTGTCGTATGGAACCTGTTCGGGCCCGCGCCGCCCCTCGCCCACGCGCTCGTCAACGCCATCGCCGTGCTGATCATCGCCTGCCCCTGCGCGCTCGGCCTCGCCACGCCCATGTCGATCATGGTCGGAACCGGGCGCGGCGCCACCGCCGGCGTCCTCATCAAGAATGCCGAGGCCTTGGAGCTGATGGAGAAGATCGACACGCTGGTGGTCGACAAGACCGGCACGCTGACGCTGGGCAAGCCCAAACTGGTGGCGGTCGAGCCGGCCAACGGGTTCGCGCAAGAGGATGTCCTCCGCCTCGCCGCCTCGCTCGAGCGCGGCAGCGAGCATCCCCTCGCCGCGGCGATCGTCGAAGGAGCGGAAGAACGCGGCCTGGCCCTGCCCGCAAGCAGCGACTTTGAATCCCTTACCGGTAAGGGCGTGACCGGCACGGTCGATGGGCGCAGCGTTGCCCTCGGCAATGCGGCGCTGATGGGCGACCTCAAGATCGACGCGGCACCGCTCGCGGCAAAGGCGGACGAGCACCGGCTGGAAGGCCGCGGCGTCATGCTGGTCGCGATCGACGGCACCTTCGCCGGGCTGGTCGTGGTCGCCGACCCGGTCAAGGACAGCGCGGTCGAGGCCATTGCCGCGCTGCACCGCGAAGGCATTCGTATCGTCATGATGACCGGCGACAACCGGCAGACGGCCGAGGCCGTCGCCCGCCAAGTCGGGATCGACGAGGTGATGGCCGAGGTCCTCCCCGACCAGAAGCAGGCCAGGGTGCAGGCGCTGAAGGCTGAAGGCCGCCGCGTCGCCATGGCCGGCGACGGCATCAACGACGCCCCCGCGCTTGCCGCCGCCGACGTCGGCATCGCGATGGGCACCGGCACCGATGTCGCCATGGAGAGCGCCGCCGTCACCCTGGTCAAGGGCGACCTGGGCGGTATCGTCCGGGCCCGGCGCCTCAGCCATGCGACGATGCGCAACATTCGCCAGAACCTGTTCTTCGCCTTCGTCTTCAACGCCGCGGGCGTGCCGATCGCGGCCGGCGTGCTCTATCCCTGGTTCGAGATCCTCCTGTCGCCGATCATCGCCGGCGCGGCGATGTCGCTGAGCTCGGTGACGGTGATCGGCAACTCGCTCAGGCTGCGGTCGGTCCGCCTCACGTGAACCGCGAGGCCCACACCCCGCCGCTCGGCGTTGCCGCGCTGACGCCCTTGTACGACCGGGCGATCGCCGGCCTGACCCGCGAGAAGGTCTGGCGGACGATGCTGGTCGGCCATCTCGACCCGAGGCCGGGCCAGCGGATCCTCGATGTCGGCTCGGGCACGGGAAGCCTGGCGCTCGCGGTGAGTGCGGCCGAGCCGGCCTGCCGCTTCCATGGGATCGATCCCGACGAGGCGGCGGTTGCGATCGCGCGGCGCAAGGCGGCCACCGCCGGTTCCACGGCGACCTTCGAGGTGGGGCGCTTCGACGAGCGTCCCGCGGCACCCGATGAGCTAGCCGACAAGATCGTCTGCAGCCTCGTCCTCCACCAGGCGCCCCTCGCCGAGAAGCGGCGGCTGCTCGGCGCGATGTTTGACCGGCTGAAGCCGGGCGGCGCGCTGTTCGTCGCCGACTATGGGCTCCAGCCGACCCTGGCTCTCCGCGCGGCGTTCCGGCTGACGGTCCAGCTCCTCGACGGCAGGGCCGACACGCAGCCCAATGCCGACGGGGTCCTTCCGGGACTGATCGACGCGGCGGGCTTCCGGCATCGGCGCTGCCTCGATGCGATCGATACGGTGACCGGGCGGATCGAGATCGTGCGGGCCGTAAGGCCCGCCGCAAGGGAGCGGACCTCATGAAGATCGGAGAGGTCTCGGCGGCCGCCGGCGTCAGCCAGCGGATGATCCGCCACTATGAGAAGATCGGCCTGATGCCCCCGGCCGCCCGGCGCGATTCCGGCTATCGCGACTATGGCGAGCGAGAGCTGCACACGCTGAAATTCATCGGGCGGGCGCGGGATGCCGGCTTTCCGATCGAGGACATCCGGGAGCTGCTGGCGCTGTGGAACGACCGCGGCCGGTCCAGCGCCGACGTCAAGGCCCTCGCCCTCTCCCGCGCCGCCGAGCTCCGGCGCAAGGCCCGCGAGCTCGACCAGCTGCGCCGCTCGCTGGAAGATCTCGCCGCCCGATGCCATGGCGATGACCGGCCCGACTGCCCGATCCTCGAGGAGCTGGAGGAGCGTCGGCGATGACGGGCGGTTTGTCGAACGGGGAGTTGCATCGGGGCCGCTTCGGTCGCATATCGCGCGGCGTGAAGCTGCACCCGCTCTTTGCGATCCTGATCGCGTTCGCGATGCTGTTTGCGCCGCTTGCTGCGCAAAGCGGCGCGGCGATGGCCATGGCACCGGCCGATCATCATGCGCAGATGATGGAGAAGGGCCATTGCGGCGAGCAGCCGGCCAAGGGCCATGACGGCAAGGCGATGGACAAGAGCTGCTGCGTCGCGATGTGCGCGGCGGTCGCGGTTGCGCCGTCGGTCGAGGCCGAACCGCATGCGCTGGCGCCCGCCGTCCAGCATCCGGCGCCCGACCAGCTCAGGCTGAGTTTCCTTGCGGAGCTTCCGACCCCCCCTCCGCGCCTCGCGTGAATTCGATCCCACACTTTCGAATTCACGGAGATAAGACATGAAAAAGTTGATTGCTGCGGTCGCGCTGTCGATCGCCCTTCCGGCCGCCGCTCTTGGGCAGAACGCACCGGCGGCGCCGGCTCAGAAGCCCGCATCTGGCCAGACGCAGTCGTGTCCGAACGGCACGATGGACCATTCGAAAATGGCAGGCATGGACCATTCGAAGATGGCGGGCATGGATCATTCGAAGATGGCCGGCATGGACCATTCCAAGATGGCCGGCATGGATCATTCGAAGATGGCAGGAAATTGCGCCACGCCGCCCAAGGCGGGCTCGACTTCCGGGCACCAGGGCCACTCCGGCCACTAGGATGCGGAGGCGCCGCCTGCCCGGCGGCGCCTCCCTTTCACTCGCGGAAACGGATACCCCCCTTGCGCGCTAGCCACGCGCGGAGACTTACATGAGCAAGATCATTTCCCTCGACCGGCGGCGCTTCATCGGTGGCAGCGCCGCGCTGGCCGCGGCCGCCGGCGTCATGCCCGCCTGGGCGAAAACCGTCAGCCACGGCGTCGCCGCCAAGGGCTCCGGCACGCTCACCGGCAACGACATCGCCATCACCATCGCCAATTCGATGTTCCCGGTCGATGGCAGGATCGGCCATGCCGTCACCATGAACGGGACCATTCCCGGGCCGCTGGTGCGGCTCCGGGAGGGCCAGAATGTGCGGATCACGGTCCGCAACGAGCTGGACGAGGATACGTCGATCCACTGGCACGGCGTGCTGGTCCCGTTCCAGATGGACGGCGTCCCCGGCATCAGCTTCCCGGGCATCAAGGCGCGCTCGACCTTCACCTATGAATTCCCAATCCGGCAGTCGGGCACCTACTGGTATCACAGCCACTCGGGCCTGCAGGAGCAGGTCGGCCATTACGGCCCGCTGATCTTCGACCCGGCCGGGCCCGATCCGGTCCAGTATGACCGCGAGCATGTGCTGGTGCTGTCCGACTGGAGCTTCATGCACCCGCACATGATCTTCACCCGGCTGAAGCAGGAAGGCGGTTTCTTCAACCGCCAGAAGCTGACGCTGATGGACCGGCTGAAGGGCCGCAACCCCCAGACGCCGGAAGAACGCGAGATGTTCGCGCGGATGCGGATGGACCCGACGGACATCGCCGATGTGACGGCCGCGACCTACACTTACCTGATCAACGGCCACAGCCCTGCCGAGAACTGGACCGGCCTGTTCCGCGCCGGCGAGCGGGTGCGCCTGAGGATCATCAATTCCGCGACCCAGACGATCTTCAACTTCCGCATCCCAGGGCTCAAGATGACCGTCGTCCAGGCCGACGGCATCAATGTCCGGCCGGTCGACGTCGACGAGTTCCAGATCGGCAACGCCGAAACCTACGATGTGATCGTCCGCCCCGACGACCGGGCCTATTCGATCGTCACCGAGAGCATCGACCGTTCCGGCATGGGCGTGGCCATGCTGGCGCCGCGCGCCGGGATGAGGGCCGCGGTCCCTCCGCTTCGCGAGCGGCCGGTGCTGACCATGGCCGACATGGGCATGAACCATGGCGGCGGCCAGGGCGGGATGGCCGGCATGGACCATTCGGCGATGGGCGCTGGAGGGCACGGGGCGATGAGCCAGGGCGGCGCGATGGATCATTCCGCCCATGGTGCCGCATCAGACGCCGCGCCGGCCATGGATCATGGCGCGATGAACATGCGCGACAAGTCCAAGGTCGACTTCAAGGTCGGCCCCGGCGTCGACATGATCGCGCCGATGCCGGTAGACCGCACCGGCGATCCCGGCATTGGTCTCGACAAGGTCAGTCACAAGGTCCTGACCTATCGCGATCTCGTCGCCCTCACTCCCAACGGTGACACGCGGGCGCCGACGCGCCGCATCGACATCCACCTGACCGGCAACATGGAACGCTTCATGTGGTCGATGGACGGCGAGAAGCTGAGCGAGAACCCCGAACCCTATCGCTTTGCAAGGAACGAGCGGGTGCGGATGCGGCTGATCAACGATACGATGATGACCCACCCGATGCACATCCACGGCCACTTCTGGCAGCTGGTCAACGGTCATGGCTCGCACCAGCCGTCGAAGCACACGGTCATGGTGTTGCCGGGAGGCTTCGTCGATCTCGACCTTACTGCCGACAACCCCGGTGACTGGGCGTTCCACTGCCACCTGCTCTACCACATGCACGCTGGCATGATGCGGGTCGTCAAGGTCCGGCCGATGGAAGGAGAAGCGGCATGAAGCGGCTGATCCTCGTCCTGCTGGCAACGGCAATCGCCACTCCGGCCCTCGCGCAGCACAGCGGCCATGCCGCGCCGCCTGCTCCGGCCAGCGAGCCCAGCTGCACGCCCGAGCACGCCGCCATGGGCCATTGCCAGCTGCCAGCCCAACAACAGCAGCCCGCTGACCCGCATGCCGGGCACAATATGCCTGCTCCGCAACAGCCCGCGCCGGATCCCCACGCGGGACATCAGATGCCGGCCGAGCCCCAGCCGGAATCGGTCGACCCGCATGCAGGCCATCAGATGCCCGCAGCGCCGGCAACCGCAGAGCCCGGGCCGGCCGACCCCCATGCCGGGCACCAGATGCCGCAGGGCCCTGACCCGCACGCGGGCCATGAGATGACGGAAGCCCCAGCGCCGCCCGTCGCACCGCCGCCCCCAGAGGCGTTCCAGGGACCGGAGAATGCGGCGGACGCGGTCTGGGGCGAAAGTGCCGTCCGACCCTCGCGCGAGTTCCTGCTCGAAAAGGAGCATGGCGGCATGGCGACCGCCAAGCTGTTCATTGACCGGGCGGAAACCCGAGTCCGTGACGGGAGGGATGGTTATCTGCTCGACGCCCAGGGCTGGTATGGCGGCGACATCGACAAGCTGTGGCTCAAGAGCGAGGTCGAAGGCGCCTGGGGCGAGAAGCTCGAGCATGCCGAAGTGCAGGCGCTGTGGAGCCACGCCATTGGCCCCTGGTTCGATTTCCAGGCCGGCGTTCGCTACGATCCGCAGCCGGGCCCCAACCGCAGCCACCTGGTGCTCGGCGTCCAGGGCCTTGCGCCCTATTGGTGGGAGGTCGAAGGTGCCCTGTTCCTGTCGAACAAGGGCGATGTCACGGCGCGGGCCGAGGCGGAATATGACCTCAGGGTCACCCAGAAGCTGATCCTTCAGCCGAGGGCCGAAGTCGATCTCTCGCTCCAGGACGTGCCGGAGCTGGCGATCGGGTCGGGTCTCACCAATGCCGCGCTTGGCCTCAGGCTGCGCTACCAGATCTCGCCGCTGGTCGCCCCTTATGTCGGCGTCGAATATGAACGTGCCTTTGGCGACACCCGCCGCTTCCTCAGCGCGGAGGGCGAGGATCCGGGCGGCTTCAACCTGGTCGCCGGCGTCCGCCTCTGGTTTTGACCATAGCTAAGGGAGGAACAGAATGAACTATCTGCTGACCATCGCCGCCGCCGCCCTGGCCGCCCAACCGCTCGCGGCGCAGAGCCATGCCGGCCACCATGCCACTGGGCAGCCGGCCCCCGCCGAGGCAAGTTCGGCCGAAAGTGCCGACGACGCTGCCGTTCGCCAGGTGCTGGCCGACTATCAGGCGGCGATCGAGCGGCTCGACGCCGCCGGCACCGAAAAGCTCTTTGCCGAGGATTCGCAGGTCTTCGAGACCGGCGGGGTCGAGGGCAGCTACGCCCATTATCTCGCCCATCACCTCGGCCCCGAGCTCGGCGAGTTCAAGTCGTTCAAATTCTCCGCCAACAAGGTCAGCATACGGTTCGAAGGACCGGTCGCGCTGGCGACCGAGAGCTACAAATATCGGATCGAAACCAGGGACGGGGTGGTCGCCGACCGCCTCGGCGTCACCACCAGCGTGCTGAAGAAGATCGACGGCCAATGGAAGATTCTCGTCAGCCACAACTCCGCCCGCAAGCCGAAGGGAAGCTGAGATGGCAACCAGTCTGACCCCGCCCCGCCGGACCATCCTGCACCGGACCTGGCTGCTGGTCGCGCTGATGATCGCGCTGCTCTTTGCGGCCGCTTCCCCGGCGCTCGCCCACAAGGAGCATAAGAAAAAGCAGCAGGAAGCCGCGCATATGGTCCAGCAAGGCCATGAGGCCGGCAAGCCCGCCGCCATGCAGGGCGGCCCGACCGCGATGCATGCCGAGATGGGCGAGATGATGGAGCATGACGGCGCGGACCGCGCCGACATGACGTTCCTGGAGCGGCTGATGGACTGGCTGGGGCGTACCCATCCGGTGATCGTCCACTTCCCGATCGCCTTCTTCCCGGCTGCCCTGGTGACCGCCATCGTCGGGCGCCGACGGCCCGCCTTCGGCACGCCGGTCCGGTTCCTGGTGGTGACGGGCGGCATCATCGCGCCGCTCGCCGCGATCCTCGGCTGGCTGGACGCGATGGGGGCGGAACCCGACCAGTTGCTGACCGTCCACCGCTGGCTCGGCACCGCGATCGGCATTGGTGCGTTGGGCCTGGGACTCTGGGCGTGGCGCAAGCCCGAGCAGGACCGCAGCACCGGCATGATTGTGGCGCTCACCGTCATCACCGCCGCGATTATCGTCCAGGGCTGGTTCGGCGGCGCCATGGTCCATGGGATCGACCATATGAACTGGTGAGGAGAAGGCCATGCATGAAGGCCAGGATCATGGGGGGATGAGCGAGGCGATGGTGCGCAAACACTATCGGATGCTTGGGCTGAACCTGCTCCTCAGCCTCGTCATCATGTATCTTTTGATGTTCTCCATGATCTGGAGCGCCAGCGACTTCTTCAATAACAACAACATGCTCTACATGGCCGTCACCATGGCCGCACCGATGGGGATCCTCATGCTGGCGATGATGAGGATGATGTATCCCGACAGACGGCGGAACCTGGTCCTTTACGGTCTGTTTGCCCTGCTGCTGGTGGGGGCCTTCTGGAGCATCCGCGCGCAGGCCCTGGTCAATGACGAGCAGTTCGTGCGCGCGATGATCCCGCATCACTCGGGCGCCATCCAGATGTGCAACCGGGCCTCGCTCAAGGATCCGGAAGTCCGCGAGCTCTGCTTCAAGCCCAACGGCATCGTCGAATCCCAGACCCGGGAAATTGCGCAAATGAAGGCCATTCTGGAAAGGATCTAAGCCTATGCATGACGGCATTGGAGCGTTCAGGCCGGCGCGACGGACGGTGATCGCCGGCTTTGCCGCGGGCGGCGCGCTCCTCCTGCTGGGTTGCGGCGGCGGTTCGCCGGGCAATCAATCCGGGCAGACGGAAGTCCAGCCATCCGATGGCCCCGGCGGCGCGCCGCAAGCGGCGGCGATGACCATCTACCGCGACCCGGGCTGCGGCTGCTGCGAGGAGTGGGCGGAGCGCGCGCGGGACGCCGGCTTCAAGGTCGCCGTCATCGACAATAGCGACATGCCCGCGGTGAAGCGCCAGCATGGCGTTCCGGAGGAACTGAACTCCTGCCACACGACCCTGGTCGGCGGCTATGTCGTGGAAGGCCATGTCCCGCTGGACGCGGTAAAGCGCCTGCTGAAGGACCGTCCCGCCGGCATCCGGGGGATCGCGGTGGCCGGGATGCCGCGCGGCGCGCCCGGCATGGAAATGCCCGACGGCTCGAAGGACCCGTTTGAGGTGATGGCGTTCGATGCGGCCGGCCGCATCTCCGCCTTTGCCGCCTGACGGCCGTTCCGGCCGGGGGCCATCTGACCCGACTTCAACAACCCGAACCGACAAACCAAAAACGGAGAAGATAATGAGGAAAACGCTGATTGGCATGAGCGCGCTGGCGCTGGTTGCGACGCTGTCGGCATGCGGCGGCCGCGAAGAGGCCGCGAACAATGTCGCCGCCGAAAACGACATGAATGCGATGATGGCCGACGCCGGACCGTTCGCGGACGCGGAAATGCGGATGAACGATGCGCTTGTAGCGGCGGTCGGCGTCAATGCCGGCGACAGCTGGGTCCGCAAGATGATCGAGCATCACAAGGGCGCGGTCGAGATGTCCCGCCAGGTCTTGACCATGAACCCTGACGCCCATGTCGCGGGAATGGCCAATGACATCATCGCCAAACAGACCCGCGAGATCGCCGCGCTCGAGAAGCTGGTGGCTGACGGGACGCCCGATCCGGCGAGCGCCGAGATCTACCGGCCGGCGATGGACCAGATGCACAATGCCATGATGGCGGCGAGCGGCGCTGACCTCTCCGAGACCTTCCACCGCAAGATGCTGGAGCATCACAAGGGCGCGGTCGCGCTGTCGGACGTGGCGCTGGCCAATGGCGTCACCGGCGCGATCCGCGCGCAGGTCGAAAAGACCAGGGCCGACCAGCAGAGGGAAGTCGAGATGGTCGAGGCGATGCTGCGCGGCGAGCCCGCGCCGGCTGCCGCCCCCGCGCCCGCACCCGAGCCGGCACCCCCTGCCGCCGCCGAAAAGCCTGCCGCGCCCAGGCCGGCACCGGCGAAGCCGGCCCCTGCCAAGCCCAGGCCGGCCGAGCCGGCGGCCGACCCGCACGCCGGCCATGACATGAACAATATGCACTAGCCGATGCTGGCCCGAGGAGGCGGACATGAGATGGGCGATGAACACCATGGTGGCATTCGGCGCCATCGCCAGCATCGCCTGCTCGGGCAACGGCGGCCATGAGGCGCCCCCAAGCCGCAATGCCGGCGCGCCCGCCGAGACTGCAACGGTTGCGCCGGCACCGGCTCAGGGCCAGGCCCATCAGGCCGCCGGCGCGGCGGATCGCCCGGCCGCCGCAACCAGCGCCTCCTCCATCCTGGCCTGGTCAAGGCCCGTCGCCGGATCGACGGTAAATGGTCCCGTCGACGAGCTTCAGCTCCATTTCTCGCCGCCTGCGAGGCTGGATGAGGTGACTGTGAGCGGGCCTGATGGAGCCATGCCGATGATGGTGACGGCGGTCGGCGAGGTGGCGCATTATTCGCTGCCGGTCCCGGGCCTCGAACCCGGGCGCTACACCGTCGACTGGAGGGCCAGCGCGGGCGGCACCGACCATCGCGGCCGCTTCGGCTTCCAGGTGCGATAGTCGGGGACCGGCGAGCAGGCCGGAACGGTCAATAAGGGAGATTTGCGAGCGGGACGAACCGAGGAGAATGGCCCATGCCGATGCACGACATTCATGCGGATCAGCCCACCCATGCCAATCCGCGCAGCACAGCCGCGATCGGCGGCCATCCCATCCATCCGATGCTCGTGCCCTTCCCGATCGTCTGCTTTGCCGGCACCCTCCTTGCGGACATCATGCTGGTTTCCACCGGGGGTCCAGGCTGGGCGACGGCATCCTACTGGCTTCTTGCGGTCGGCCTTGGCGTTGCGGCGCTCGCGGCGGTCGCCGGCTTTGCCGATTTCTTCGGCGATCCGCTCGTCCGAGGACACAGCGATGCGGTCAAGCATATGGCCGCCAACCTGACCCTGGTCGTGCTGGAAGCCATGAACCTCCTGCTGCGGCGGGACAATCCAGGCTTCATTGCATCGACCGGCGTCTATTTGTCCGCCGTCGCCGTCCTGATCATGCTCCACAGCGGCTGGAAAGGCGGCGAACTTGTCTTCAGGCATGGCGTTGGCGTGCTGACGGCCCATCGCCGAGAATAGGCTGGCCTGGCTCGCCGGAGCCGTGCGAAAGGCGCGGCGTCATCGCCCCTTCGACGACCTGGCGGCGAACCTGGCGTCGATCTCCTGTGGCGGCGGCTTTGCGTCGCGGTCGAACCTTCAGCCGATCAAATCCTGGACGACTCGTTCACGCGGGTCCCTGGGTTCTGTCTGGGCGCTTCCACCTTGGCGCTCGCGCCGCCCCTTCGGGAACCGATGTTCCACCGCTCTCTCTACTGCAGAAGCGCCCGATGGCCGCCCAACGCCATGTGCTGCGCCCCGCGCAGCAACCGCTGCGCCTGCGAGCGAACACTCGGCGACCGGCTCCGCCACCGCGGCTGCCCGGCCTCCGCGCTCAAGAGGACGGCGGCAATCTCCCGCTGACTGGCCCCGGCGGCCCGCGCATCCCAGGCGCGCAGCATCTGGACCCAGCGCCGCGCCCGGACCTCTTCGGGGTGAAGCGATCTCACGAAGCGGCCGGTTTTCCAAAGCGAAAGCAATCGCCGCAGTGGCAGCACGATCCGCTCGGCTGACCCAGGGCCGCCGAGCCGGACACGAAGCGCGACCGGGCCATGGGCGAGCGTCCCCACCAGCACATCCAGCCGGATGGTTCGAAACCCGTCGGAAAGGAGCAGATGTTCGCCGCCTGCGGCGGCCCGGAGGATCGTTGACAAAGGCCCCAGGCGACGGAAGTCGAAGGCGTCGCCATCGTCCGACGGCCGAGCTTCCACATCCAGGACGAAGCGGTGCAGCGCCGAGGACCAGACCGGACGCGCCGCCGGGACCGCCGCGTCGGGCGGCTCGAACGCATGGAGGCCCCATGAGGCGGGATCTGCGCCCGGCCCCGTCCTTCCGCCCGAGGACAGCGCGACCGTGGCGGCTGCGCGATAAGCCGGGTTGCGGCGCAGCCATTCCCAGGCAAGGAGCGAACGGTCGGCATGGAGCAGCGGCGCATAGGCCGCCGCGTCCCTCCAGTCCGGCTGAGTTCGATCCCCCGCGGCCATGCCGCAAGGGAAGCCGCCCCGCCTGGGCTATCCCATTCCCTCATCCGGGGGAATTGCCTCGTCGAAGCTGACCCGTCCATCCCGAAGACCGCAGGCGACGAGCTGGGCCCGGCTGACGACGTCATAGGCCGCCCGCGCCCGTTTCACATATTGCCGGGCGGTCTCGACGCTGATGGCGAGGATGTGCGCGATTTCCCAGTCGGTCTTCCCGGCGGCGACGAGGCGCAGGCACTGGAGCTCGCGGCGGCTGAGCCGCGGAGCGACGCCCATTTCCGCAAGCCCATGGATCCGCCGCGCTGCCCGGAACGCATGGACGCCGATCAGCTCGGCGCACATCAGCCGGCGCTCGGGGAGCGGGCGCCCGCGAGCGACGGCGAAGGAGCAGGAGCCGGAGGGCTCGCCCGGGACATTGGCCGGGACGGTGAACCCCGGGCCAAGGCCATGATGCCCGCTCCGCTCGAGAATATCACGCTGGGCCGGGCTCAGGGGCAGGAGGTGGCCGAGTTCCTCCCAGCGGAAGCCCGCATTGGTCCTGAGGCTCGCGAGGTGAACGGGATCGGCCGCGATATCGTGCCGGCTGAGCAGCTCCTCCGCCCAGCCGGGCGGATAATTGTCGAGCCGGATGAGGCGGCGCGGGCGGGGCCACATGCTGCGATGGTGGAGCAGCGCGAAATAGCGAAACCCCAGCTCGCCGGCGACCTCGTCAAGGAGCAGGCGAAGGTCCTCCAGGCTGGCGCAGCGCCTCGCCTCGATCTCGAACTGATCGGTGAGCCGCGATCGAGAGCGCGCCGCTGGCGCGCTCCCCGCGCCGGCCCGCGCGACGCTGTCCGGGCCGGGGGACCGCGCGCCCGGACCGGAGCCGCACCGACCGCTCCGCGACCTCAGGGCCGAACGCGTCTCGTCTGGCATCAGCGGGAATCCCTCTGCTGCGGACCGAGCGTGCGAGGCGTGCACGGCCTTGCGTTTATATTTCCTTTATTTGGTGGATATAGCGCGCTTGCCCCGTTAGCACTGTCATCGCTCGGTCATGGATTGGACCGCTGCCCGCGCCGGTTGAGACCCGGCGCGGCGGCGCAAAGAGGGCAGCCCTGGGCGTCGGCGACTTGGAACGCCTGGCCCCGTGAGGGTCTGCGCGGTGCGCCGCGACGGGGGATGTTCGACAGGATCGATGCGTTTGTGCGTGACGTGGGCGGCGTGGCGTCCGAGGACGAGCTTGCCGGTCTGCTCCAGGAAATCTGCGGCGAAATGGGCTTCGACTATTTTGCCCTTACGCTTGGACATGCGCCGCCGCCTTTAACCGCGAACGGTCTGGACATATGCGACGGCCACCCGGCCGAAATGAAAGCCGAGGAAAATTCACAAGCAAGGTTCTCACGCCTCGGCGCCTGTTGGCGCGTCGGCTAGGCTAAGCAGGTTCTTGTCGCCCGACAAGGGCGACGCATTCGTCGGCGACGCCGCAGCATGCCGTTGTCGGGACGGCGAGACCCCTCCCCGCCTGTTGCTCGACTCTGGAAGAGTGTGGAATCGCCGGCTGATCAGGAGGAAATTTGATGGTTTCGCGGGAGGAACTCTATCGGCTGGTGTGGTCCGAGCCGATGACCAGGATCGCCGAGCGCTTCCACGTCTCGGGCAGCTATCTGGCAAGGGTCTGCACCCTGCTCAACGTGCCGCGCCCGGAGCGTGGCTACTGGGCTAAGCTGGCGGTCGGCAAGGCCAGCCCGAAACCACCGCTACCGGCGCCGCAGCCTGGCGATCCGCTGCACTGGAGCCATGAGGACGAGCGAATCGAGGCGCCAAGACCGCAAGCGCCGCCGCGCCGGAGAGCGGAGAAGAAGGTGCGCATCCCGCGCAATCAGGTTCACGGCCTGATCCGAGGCGCCAGGGTTCATTTTGAGCACGGCAGGCCGGTCGACGAAGGCGCCTATCTCAAGCCCTACAAGAAGTTGCTGGTGGATGTGACGGCATCAAAGGCGGGCCTCGACAAGGCGCTCGAGCTCGCCAACGATCTCTACAACGCGCTTCACTCGGTCGGGCACCGTGTCGTCCTGGCGCCCTCGGACGCGAATCTGCGGCGTGAGCGGGTCGAAGAGCGTGAGGGCGCGACGACGCCACGCGATTACTGGCAGCATAGCGGCCTTTGGTCACCGTTTCGGCCGACGGTCGTCTATGTCGGGACCCTCGCGATCGGCCTTTCGATCGTTGAAATGTCGGAGACTGTGACGCTCCGCTATGTAAACGGCAAATATATTCGCGAGAGCGAATATGTCCCGCCGCGAAGGGCCTATCACGTCGACCACAGCTGGACGACGTCACGCGATCTGCCGTCTGGGCGCAAGCGGATCATCGCCTATTCGCCCTACAGCCGGGTCAGCTGGTCAATGAACTGGCAGGAGACAAAGTCCGCATCGCTCCACAGCCGGATCAGGAGCATCGTGGAAGCGATCGAGGCTGCAGCGCCTGAACTCGTCGCCAAGCTGGAGGAAGCCGATCGTCAGGCGGCCATCCGTCATCAGGAATGGCTGGAGCAGGAGGAGCGTCGGCGTCGCGAGGAGGACCGCCGCCGGACTGAACAGTCAATTGCTGACAGCAAGACCCAGCTCCAGCAGGTTATCGAGCGGTGGTCGGGTATTATCAGCACCGAGCGCTTCCTCGCGGGCGTTGAGCAACGCGCGAAGGAACTGACCGAGCCCGACAAGGCACACATTCTGGAGCGCCTTGCGCTCGCTCGGGAATTCCTGGGCAGCCAGGATCCGCTCGATTTCTTTCGTGGCTGGAAAACGCCAGACGAGCGCTACATGCCGCGTTATACCAGCGAGGAACGGAGTAGCTGAGGTCAGAGCCGCCAACTGATGAGACCGGATCTGTGCTGTAGGCCAGTGTTGTGCATTGTAGAACAGTGTATTATTATGTTAACACGGAGTGCAGCTAAGTACCTGTTTTTATTGATTGTATTGCGAACTCTTAATCAGCGGGTCCTAGGTTCGAGCCCTAGTGCGTCCACCACAACCCTTTTAGAACAAAGAAGATTTCTGTTCTGCAAGGTAACTATCACAGCCTCCCGGGGCGGCTAGGTAACCGACTAGGTAACATCACCCGTCGGATAGCTCGGGGATTACCCGGCAACATTCCCGATCAGATTAGGAGCCGACGAATCATCAATCTCGGCCGGACACGACGGGCATGGGTACGAGAGCCAGCGGCCGGCTAGTTCTCCTGGCCGTTCGCGGG
>JAJJPO010000088.1:0-4407 GCA_032907585.1 Sphingomonas sp.
GGCGGGGTTTCGCCGGCCGCCGGCTGCGGCTCCTGGCCGATCAGCAGCGTCGCGACGTTGCTTGCCGGGACCTCGACGCCGCCAAGCACCAGCTGCGGCACGAACACTGCGCCATCGACGATGATGAGCTGCGTGCCGTCGGGCATGTTCACGACGAGGTTGCGGCCAACCACCATGATGTCGCTGAGCTCGACGCCGGGCGGAAGGGTGATGACGCCGTCAGGCCCGGGAACGATCTGCTGCGCGTCGGCGCGGATGACCGCCGGGGTCTTGCCGATTTCGACGATCAGCGCGGCGGTGTCGGTGTTTCCCTCGCTGTCGGCCAGCGTGTAGGTGAAGCGGTCGCGTACGTTTTCAGGCGCCCCGGCATTGGCGAGATAGCTGTAGTTGCCCTCGGCATCGACGGTGAGCTGCCCATAGGCGCCGGCAACGCTGAGCTTGCCCGCGGAAAAGCTCGAGTCCTCGCCGCCCTGTCCGGCGATCGCGGCGACCTGGGCGCCGGCAGCAGAATCTGCACCGGCGTCCCCATATTGGGTGCCCTCGCCCGTGATCAGGTTGCCAGTGGCTGGCCCGCGCGAACCCGCTGCAAGCGTGTCAGCATCATCGTTGGCGACCGGCCCTGAAGCCTGGAACGCACCCGAAGCATCTTCGTACCGCATAACCACCTCTGCCCTTTTGCGACGGGCGCGATCCCGTGCGCGTCTATTCCAGTGGCAGGGGCAGCTGTTAACCTTCTCGGTTAATGCAACCGCGACTAGTCGAGACCGCCCCCGCGCTCGCTAGCCAATAGAAACACTGCAATTACGGATTTTTCAAGGTTCGCTGCTTTTGTAACGTCATAAATGCAGGACGATAGGGGCGTTTTGCTTGCGAACTTAGTGGTTAACATATGAAGTTTTTCAAGTATTCGTCGCAGACACGATTACATATTCCTAGATTCGTGACGAACTTGTCTTTGAATCGGTCGAAGAGAGCCAGTGAAGCCTTGCGAATAGATTCGGGGAATATGGCCGAAGTTAACCCGTGTTAATTTTACGGTCTTGGTTACCGAGAGGTTAACAGCGGGTCATGCCATTCGTTTTGGCGATTCAACGAGGATTGAGAGGACTCCCGGGACCTGTGGAAAAATTGTGGAGCGATCGTCCCGCTTTGGGAAAATCCGCGCCTTGCCATCCCTTTCACCCGACCGACTCGGATTCGCATCGGCCCCGACGTCACCGAGTCGGGAGCCGGATCGCAATGAGAGGTGCATCAGCCGGCGGCCGGGGCTTGCATGGGGCTGCAAGCGGGAGACATTGGGCTTGAAAATCGCGTGCCTCGGTGGCGGTCCGGCCGGCCTCTATTTTGCCATTGCCATGAAGCTTCGAGACCCGCGTCACGAGATCCATGTCTTCGAGCGCAACGCCGAGGGAGTGACGTTCGGCTGGGGCGTGGTCTTCTCGGACCAGACGGTCGAGAACCTGATGGCCAACGACCCGGTATCGGGCAGGATCATCGCCGATGAATTCGCTCACTGGGACGACATAGACGTCCATGTCCGCGGCGAACGCGTGACCTCCTCGGGCCATGGCTTCATCGGCATAGGCCGCAAGCGACTGCTCGAGATACTCGCCGACCGCGCCCGCGAGCTTGGCGTCGAGATCCATTACAACCATGAATGCACGCCCGATCTCTCGGCCTGGCCGGACTGGGACCTGGTCGTCGCAGCGGACGGGATCAACAGCGGATTTCGCAACCGCTACGCAGACCATTTCGGGGTCGACGTGGAGGAGCGCTCAAATCGCTTCGTCTGGCTTGGCACTCCGAGGACCTTCGACGCCTTCACCTTTGCCTTCGAACATACCGATGCCGGCTGGATCTGGGCCCATGCCTATCGCTTTGCCGACGACTGCTCGACCTTCATCGTCGAATGTTCCGAGGAAAGCTGGCGGGGCCTTGGGTTCGACCGGATGGACCAGGGAGAGGCGATCGCGCTTTGCGAACGCATCTTCGCCAAATATCTCGATGGCCAGCCGCTCCTGAGCAACGCCGCCCATCTCAGGGGGTCGGCGGCCTGGCTACGGTTCCGCCGGATCATCTGCGAACGCTGGCATTTCGACCGGCTGATCCTGCTTGGAGACGCGGCCCACACGGCGCATTTCTCGATCGGCTCCGGCACCAAGCTCGCGCTCGAAGACGCGATCAAGCTTGCCGAGATGCTGTGCCGCCCGGGAGCCGATCGTGCCGAGGCGCTTGCCGAATATCAGGCCGAGCGCAGCCTCGAGGTGCTCAAGCTGCAGAACAGCGCCCGTAATTCGACCGAGTGGTTCGAGACGGTCGAGCGCTACCTTCACTTCGAGCCATGGCAATTTGCCTATTCGCTGCTGACCCGTTCGCAGCGGATCAGCCACGAGAATCTCCGGCTGCGTGACCCCGACTGGCTGGAACGGACGGAGCGGGCCTTCTGGAAGAAGGCGACCGGCAGCGAGAAACAGGCCTGGCCGATGTTCGCGCCCTTCCGGCTGCGCGACATGGACCTTGAAAACCGTATCGTCGTCTCGCCCATGGCCATGTACTCGGCAAAGGACGGGGTGCCCGGCGACTTCCACGTGGTGCACCTCGGGGCTAGGGCCCAGGGCGGCGCCGGGCTCCTGTTCACCGAGATGACCTGCGTGTCGCCGACGGGGCGGATCACGCCGGGCTGCACCGGCATGTGGAACGAGCCCCAGCGGGACGCCTGGCGGCGGATCACCGATTTCGTCCACGCCAACAGCAAGGCGAAGATCTGCCTCCAGCTTGGCCATTCCGGGAGCAAGGGCTCGACCCAGCTCGGCTGGGAGCAGATGGATGCCCCCCTCGCCGAGGGCAACTGGCCGCTGATCGCCTCCTCCAACGTCCCCTGGGCCCCGGCGAACCAGCGTCCGCGCCCGATGACGCGCGACGACATGGACGAGGTCCGTGACCAGTTCGTCGCCTCGGTCCGAATGGGACTGGAGGCAGGGTTCGACATGATCGAGCTGCACGCGGCCCATGGCTATCTTCTCTCGGGGTTCATCACCCCGCTGCAGAACCGGAGAACCGACGAATATGGCGGGAGCCTCGAGAACAGGCTTCGCTACCCGCTCGAGGTTTTCGAGGCGATGCGTGCGGCCTGGCCGGCCGACAAGCCGATGTCGGTGAGGATTTCAGCCAATGACTGGGCGGGCGAAGCTGGAGTCACCCCGCGGTCCATATTGCAAGGGCATTTGCCGAGGCAGGCGCAGATCTCATCGACGTTTCCGCGGGCCAGACCTGGGCCGACGCAAGGCCGGTCTATGGCCGGCTGTTCCAGACGCCTTTTTCCGACCACATCCGCAACGAGGCGGGGCTTGCCACCATGGCCGTGGGCAACATTACCGATCCCGACCAGGTCAATGCGATCCTCGCCGCGGGACGCGCCGACCTCGTCGCGCTCGCGAGGCCGCACCTCGTCGACCCGATGTGGACCCTCCGCGCGGCCGCCATGGCCAATTACCGCGACCAATGGGTCCCGCCGCCATATCTGGGAGGCATGGCCCAGATGGTGCGGCTGTTCGAGCGGGAGGCGGAACTGAAGGCCTCTGAACTCAAGGCCTGAGGTGTTTGGCTTTTCCGCTCCAAAGGCATAGGCCAGAGGTTCGAATCCTCTCGGTGAGCAATCTTTTCACTGACTTAGCTCGCCGGCAAATTTCTTGTACGGAAAATGTACGGAAAACTTGCCCGGACATCCTCACAATTTGTCGGACGAATCTGCCGGAAGCGTTCTCGCGAAATCGCACGTCGACGTCGCGCGAAGCCAAAGAAGGTTTTATCCCCCAAACTTTCCTACTGCGGCAAAATCCTGCTTATACTCCCCGCTTGCCTGAAACTTACTATTTTTCGGACAAACTCCGAGTGATTTGCATTTGTCCGAAACTTACCGTATATTTCGGACAAAGAGGTGCGACATGCGCGGTCCAGCCACCAATCTCAAGTCTCGAATTCTCGACCGCGCAGCGGCGGCACCCGAGGACGTGTGGACCCCCATCGACTTTCTAGACCTCGGCGCACGTGCAGCCGTCGACAAGGCCTTGCAGCGCCTCACCAAGGCGGGAGAGCTCGCACGGTTGGACCGTGGCCTCTACCATTTGCCGCGGCACAACAGCCTAACCGGCCGGGTCACCATGCCTCAAACGCGCGCAGTAATCGACGCGGTAGGCATACCCGCTTGGTCATCGATGGCATGACCGCTGCAAACGACCTAGGCCTGACGACGGCTGTGCCAACGAAGATCGTCGTGCTGAGCGATGCCCGCTTGCGCCCGATCCAGCTCGGCAACCAAGAGATTACGTTCAAGCAGGCAGCGCCCAGCAAACTTTATTGGGCCGACCGTCCTGCGATGCGGATCGTCCAGGCTCTGCACTGGCTGCA
>JAJJPO010000089.1:0-4388 GCA_032907585.1 Sphingomonas sp.
CTGGCCCTCAGAAGGCAGGCTGCCGAGGCCCTCGAAGCGGCGCCGGTGGATGCCGGCCTCGCCCTCGAGCAGCTGCAGTTTCGCTATGTGATTCGCGGCGACAACCCGCCCTGGAAGCCACTTCGCGCATTCGACGATGGTCGCAAGGTCTACATCCAGTTCCCTCCCGGGATTGCCCAGGGCGAGCTTCCGCCACTCTTTGTCATTGGCGCCACGGGCGATGGCGAGCTGGTCAACTACCGCGTCCGGTCCCCGTACTACGTCGTCGACCGGCTCTTTGCCGCGGCCGAGCTCCGCCTGGGCGGCGAAAAGAATGTCGTCGTTCGGATCGAGCGCAGCGACGTCCCCTCCGGTGGTCATCGATGACGAGCGCGACCGACGCCTCCGGGGACGACGGCCCAGTGCGGCCACAGACGAAGGTGGCGGCCGAGACGCTGGCATTGCGCGCCCGACCAGATCGTGTCACGCGGCTTAACGCACGGACGATACTGGTCATTGCCGGGAGCCTGGCGACGGCGACGCTCATTGCCCTGCTCCTGGGACTGAACCCATCGGACCAAACGCGCGAGAATCCGGCGGGAGAACTGTTCAGCGTCGATCACAACGTCCGACCGGAGCGACTCGAGTCACTTGCAAAGGACTATTCGCAATTGGCGTCGCCCCTGCCGGCACCGGATAGCCGTACCGAGAGAGCCGATACCGTGGCAACAGAGCCTTTGGCTCATGCCCCATCGGACCCAGGCGAGGTCGAACCGAAGCCTGCCGAACTGGCGGACGCGGAAGAGGACGAGCAAGCGCGCCTCTCGCCTCTCTTCTTCCAGGCCAGCCACACGCGGCCAGCCGGCGAACCCGTGATTGATCCGGATCACCCTGACCGCTCTGTTCAAAGCCGCGGTGGCAATCAGGCGCTTCTCAGTAAAACCTCAAACGCTCAAATGAGCACATCCGTATTGGTGCAGAAGCCGGCGTCTGCCTATCAGGTCATGGCGGGGACCGTGATCGCAGCGGCGCTGGTGACCGGCATCAAGTCCGACTTGCCAGGCGACGTGATCGCCACGGTAACCGAGCCGGTCTACGACACCGCGACCGGAGCGCATGTGCTCATTCCCCAGGGTGCTCGTCTGCTTGGCCGCTACGACAGCCAGATCAGCCATGGGCAGAGCCGAGTCGACGTGGTCTGGCACCGGCTTATCTTCCCCGACACCTCGTCGCTGAAACTCGACAACCCTATCGCAAGTGACCCCCAAGGCTATGCCGGCCTCGAGGACGGCGTCGATTGGCACTGGGATCGAGTCGTTGCCGGCGCGGCTCTGACCAGCCTGTTGGGCATTGGCGCCGAGCTGGCGGCCCCGTCCAGCCGCGACGAGGGGGATCGAATCGTGATAGCGGGTCGTGACAGCCTGCAAGACTCGGTCAACCAGGTAGGCCAGGAGATCACACGGCGAAACGTGGACATACGGCCCACACTCACCCAGCGGCCCGGTCTTCCCCTGCGGATCATCGTCAATCGCGATATCCCGCTGCGCCCGTATCGGCCGCTTTCCGCACCGATACATGGGCGACCATGAAAATCGAGCGAGACGACGAAGACTCATTCTCCAGACCTGCCCGGGGGCTAGTCAGTCTATCTTCGCTCGCCACCCTTATTGGGCGGAGCCGCCATTGCCCCTGTTCACCGTTCGACGTGTTTGCGGCGCGGGTTGGCTCCGCGGACCGGGCGGGCCACATCGGACGACGGCTCACGCAGAGAAACTGACGAGGCGGGTATGCCCGCAACGAGCCCAAGGCGAAGCCCGAATTTCCTCAGGATCGCCTCGATGGTGCCGAGGGTGGGATTACCTTTATCGGTCTCTATCTGGTACAGGGCCTTGGTGGACAGGTTGCACATTGCGGCGAAGGTCGCCTGGTCGAAACCGGTCACCTCGAGGCGCAGCCGGCGTATCGAGGTCCCCAGCGTTTCCCTTCCCGACGCATGGCCCTGCATGATGTCCTCGATGATCCGCTTTCGCTGCTCGCTGTTGGGCGCGCTCATCTCAACCCCCATTCCGCCAGGCGTGTGTCCAGATTGTTCAAGGGGATGGTCCGGGCCTGCCGCACCTCTGCGGGCAAATCGACCAACAGATCGGGCAACGCTCTGAATCTCTGCGCAGCCGCGCGAAGGCGCTCGAACAGCGCAGCCGGATCGGTAATGGCGTGGAAATAGTCGCAGACCGCTCGCCAGTCCGGGCTTCCCATGTGTTCCGGCCTCCACTTGGTCACCCGCGTGACGCCCTCGGGGTCCAGCACCATCGGCGCGAGGTCATAGATGGGCGCCAGCTCGAATCTGCCGTGATATCGGAAAATCGCCATGTTGCGTCCGTGGTTGTCAGAGTTGCCGAGGATCCGATTCAACAGATCGCGCTGCAGATACTCGAAGACAAGCTCCTCGAGCTCGTCGATCTGGTTGTTGGCGGTCCACAGCCCGATCAACCGCCCCAACACGTCCTCATGGTTCATCCTTGACCCCGGAACGGTATTTGCGCAGACCGAGTAGATCGACTCGACCGGGATCCTCTCGACCGCCCCCTGATCGACTCGACGATCGAAGCGTGGCATCCACAGGCTTGGCTTCTCGGCTTCCTCAAGCACGAGGCCGTCGGTCGAGACCGTGTTCAAGCCAAGGTGCGAGACCGCCCGGTAGTAATGGAATTCGGCGCGCAGGATGTTCTTGTCCCGCTCGGTTACCTGGTTGCGGGCGAACTTGACCAGCCAGTGACGCCTGGCCAGATCGTCGGACAGCATCGCGTCTGCATACAGGGCCCCATCTACGCCTTCGACCATCAGCAGCTTCGGCGCCTCGCCCTGTGCACCGGTGGCGCCGCCCAGCGCTGCCCCCGATTCGTAGGCGTACTCGAGAAAATCGTTGGTCCTGTCCACGACTTCGCGGCGAGGAAAAGCTTCCCGGCGCGTCTGGTCCACGTGCTCGAACGACTCTTTTACGCGCAGATGGCCGATCGACGACGGGGTACAGCGGCTTAGCAGAAAGAAATCGAGATCGACGCCCTCGGGCTTCTCGCCGCCGAAGCGCTTCTCCAAGGATCTCCGAGCGGCACCGGCTGGCATCAGGTCGTAGACGAAGGCCGGATAGCCCTTGGTCTCGACCAGATTCCAATTGACCGGCAGGTTTACACTGATTGCCGGTTCGAGAAGCGAGTCCAGGTCACCAATGAAGTCGACCAGGTACGGCTGCAGGTAGGCGGTCGTGCATCTCGCTTCTCCCACATGACGAATGTCCGTGATCGAGAGCACCAACGCATCTCGCCAGCAACCCGCGACGTGGGTCTGGATCGTGAGTTCCCCAACCATAGTCTGCCTAATATATAACCGGTACTGTAGTTCCGAATTTAGAGCAAAACGCCCGGTTCGTCAGTATTAAAATACCTACAAAATGGAAAAATAGACGATATTAGGCATTATAGTACTGGTTGCCTCCCCGGCGAAGCAGCCGATACCAGTCCCGAAACGATCGCGCGGCTATGGGTAAGCTACCGCTCTTCAGGCGATTTCCAGCCAAGCAGCGCCGCCAGTACAAAAGGAAATACTAGACGATATTAGGCATTATAGTACTGATTGATGCCTCGCCGAAGCAGTCGATACCAGTCCCGAAACGATCGCGGGGAACTATGGGTGGGGAGCCTACCGCTCTTCAGGCGTTTTCCAGCCAAGCAGCGCCGCCAGAGGATCCGGCTCGCCGATCAATGAGCGAGCGCGGTCCAGCCGCTCGAGAAGCACATCACGCGCATCATCGTTTCGCTGTCGCGCTTGCGCCATTGCTGCTGCAAAGAACGAATGAATACGCTGCGCTTCGCCCCAGCTCGTAATGATCTGCAAAAGCTCGTCCCGGGCGTCCTGCCTGGCCTGCTCGCGCCGTTGGCGCTCCCGCTCTTCCAAATGACGTTGCCATTGCGCTTCCTGCTCACGCCGACGGATCTGCTCGGCAAGTTCGCCCTCCTCCACCCGTTGCGCCACCAGGGACGCCGCTGCGCGGACTGCGCGAACGATGGCGTCGAGCCGTTTTCGCAGGTCGCCGGGCTTGCGCTCGCGCCAGGTTTCGGACCAGTCGGCCAGCGGATAGGGAGAATAGGCCTGCAGACAGAACCGTCCCGTCGCGAAGGCATGCTGGGTCGTCCAGGACCAGTGTGGCCATCCGTGCCGGGGCCGGTGTCGCTCGGCCTGCTCAAGCGGCAGGTACTCGCCGTCGATGTAACGCGCCTCCTTCGTTTCCGTCAGCTCGAACAGCGTCAGGCCAATGGCAACGGTCCCAATGAAAACGACCGTTGGCTTCGACGGCACCCACAGCGAGGGATAGCGGTGTTCGGGGGTCTTGCCCGGGTTCTCGCGCACATCCA